>DASSAD010000014.1:0-36185 GCA_035685725.1 Amycolatopsis sp.
GGACTGCCGTGCGGGACTACCTGGACCGGGTCGGCGTCAGCCGGAGCGCTTGACCGCCGAGACGTCGATGTCCAGGGTGACCTTGTCGCCGACCAGCACGCCGCCGGCCTCCAGTGGCGCGTTCCAGGTGATACCCCAGTCCTTGCGGTTGACCGTGCAGCCGATCTCGAACCCGATCCGGTCGTTGCCCATCGGGTCGTGCGCCGCCCCGGTGAACTCCACGTCCAGGGTCACCGGCTTGGTCGTGCCCTTGATCGACAGGTCACCGGTCACCCGGTAGCTGTCGCCGCCGCCATGCTCGACGGCGGTGCTGGTGAAGGTGATCTCCGGGTAGGTCGGCATGTCGAAGAAGTCGTTGCTGCGCACGCACCGTTCTGACGGATGTTCAGCAGGCGCGGTGATCGGCGAGCTGGTTGTCAGCTGGCCCGTGGAGTGCTGCGGCGTTTGGTGGTGCGTAGCCGGAACGACTCGGTGCCGGTCTCGATGATGCTGTCGTCGAAGGTGAGCCGGTCGACGATCGCGGCGCAGAGCCGCGGGTCGGTGAAGGTGCGGGCCCACTCGCTGAACGCGGAATTGCTCGCGATGGCGATGCTGGAGCGTTCTTCCCGCTCGGTGAACACCTGGAACAGCAGCTCCGCGCCGCGCCGGTCGGCGAAGTCGACCTCCGCGTCCTGGCCCGGAAGATGTGTCTGCGGAACAAATCCGTCCACCACACTCGCCCGATGCCGCGCCTCCAGTAGGATCTGCCGACGACGGACCGCGACGTACTTCGACACCGTGCGATACGCGATCGTCGCGCCGTGCTCATCAACCAGCCGCTCCCAGATCCGGTGCGCGGTATGCCGCTGCTTACGCGGAGCGTCCAGATCCGCCCGCAGCATCTCATCCATCGCCCCGCGCAACGGACCCGTCACCGGCGACGGCCGCGCCGGGTCTTCCGCGGCGGCGGCACCGCCGAGCCCAATGCCTGGCGCACCGTCCGGCGATGCACCCCGTGCCGGTCAGCCAACGCCCGAACAGACAGGCCTTCCACCCGGGCATCCCGCCGGATCAGCGCGAACAACTCCACCCTGGACACCATTCCGGCTCCCACGCGGACGGCCCCTCACCGGCACTGTCCACCCAGGACCCTCAACTCGAACCACCGACTCGCACACCACGAGCAGGAATTCCCCCGATTGGTGGGGCCCGCTAACGGTGCCGAACCGGGGCCAATTCACGATGCCACGGCCACGTTCAAAGCGGAGGCATGTCGGAGGTGTCCGAAAGTGGCTCAATGTCAGTCCCCTCTTGCGAACCGTCCTCCCCCGTCAAACCAACCCGCTGCGCTGGCCGGGCCTGCGGGGACGGCAGTTGCGCACGCGATCTCGACGGCACCACACCGCGACCGGACGGAGAACTTGACAACCGGACGGGAGGACACGGCGACCGCAACAGGGGACACGGCGACCGGACCGGAGAACTCGGCAACCGCAACAGGGGACACGGCGACCGGAGGGGAGGACACGGCGGGCGGAAGGGGGGACACGGCGGGCGGAGGGGTGGGGTCAGGGGGGTGGGAGGGTGAGGGTGAAACCGGCGCCGCCTTCGGGGGCGGGGCCCGCGGTGAGGGTGCCGCCCATCCTGGTGACCAGGCCGTGCGCGAGGGCGAGGCCGATGCCGGAGCCCACCGGCCGGCTTCCCCGGTACTTGGCGTTGAGCGCGCCGCGTTCGAAGGCCATCGCGTAGTCCTCCGGGTCCAGTCCCGGCCCGCCGTCTCGCACCTGTATGACCGCCGCCGCGGTCGGCGGAGCGGTGGTGAACGGGGGTGTGGTCGGCGGGGTCGTCGTCAGGGAAAGGGTGAGCGGGGCGCCGGGCGGCGTGACCCGCAGTGCGTTGTCCGCGAGACCGTCCAGTACCTGACGCAGGCGGCGCGGGTCCGCGACGGCGAAGACGGGCCGGCCGGGCAGTTCCACTCGGAACAGCACGCCGGCCCGGTCGCAGCGGACCCGCCACACCTCGGCGCAGCCGCGGACGGTGTCCGCGAGGTCGATTTCGGCCAGGTCGAGCCGGAACTCGTCGGCGCCCAGCCGCGCCAGGTCGAGCAGGTCGCTGACCAGCCGCTCCAGCCGTTGCGACTCGCGTTGGATGGTGCGCCCCGCGTGCCGGGCTTCCGCACCGGTCACGACACCGTCGGCGAGCGATTCGGCGAAACCGTGGACCGCGGTGAGCGGGGTCCGCAGCTCGTGGGAAACCGAGAGCAGGAACTCCCGCTGGCGCGACTCGCTGTGCTGCAACGCGGCGGCCAGCTCGTTCACCGCGGTGGCGACCTCGGCGACCTCGGCCGGGCCCTCGACCGGGGCGCGCAGATCCCGCCGGCCCTGCCGCATCGTGGCGGCGACCCGCGCGGTGCGGCGCAGCGGGCGCGCCAGCAGGCTGCCCAGCACGAGCCCCGCGACGGCCGCGACCAGCAGGCCCGCGCCGACGGCGAACAGGATGTTGCTCACCAGCGCACGCTGCGTGGTCCTGGCCATCTCCACGGGTTCGACGAGGGCGAACGCACCGCCGTTCACGCCGCGCGCTTCGACCAGGTAGTCCCGTGCCCCGATGGTCCTGGTCACCGAGAGGCTCTGCCCGGCGCCGAGTTGTTCGAGGCCGGCTTCGGTGGCTGCTCGCACGGCGTTCTCGTCACCGGTGAGCGCACCGCGAAGCCGCGCTGTCACCACGGAAATACCCTGGCCGCGGACCACCTGCGCGGCCTTGGTGAGGCCGAGCCGGGAGCCGAGCCCGGTTTGGTCGAGCTGGCTGGCCAGCACGTCCGCCTGCTCCGACAGGGCTCGCTGCAGCACGTCCTGACCGGTCCGCCGGACCAGGCTCACCCCGACCAGCCACGCCACCACGGCGGCGACCCCGGCGACGGCGAGGCAGACGGCCGTGATCCGCACGGCAAGGGTGGCCCGTTTCATCGCGCGTCCGCGGCGTAACCGACGCCACGGACTGTCCTGATTGGACTGTCCGCACCCAGCTTCGCGCGCAACTGCGCGATGTGGACGTCGACCGTCCGGCTGCCCGCCTCGGCGGCGTAACCCCAGACCGCGCTGAGCAGCTGAGCCCGCTCGAAGACCCGGCCTGGGTGGCGCAGCAGTTGGGCGAGCAGCTCGAATTCGGTCGAGGTGAGGGAAACCTCATGCTCGCCGGCCCACGTCCGGTGTTGGGTGAGGTCCATCCGGATGGCGCCCACGCACAGCTGTTCGGCCGGTGGTGTCCCGGCGCTGCGCCTGAGCACGGTGCGCACGCGCGCGGCCAGCTCGCGCGGGCTGAACGGTTTGGTCACGTAGTCGTCGGCACCCAGTTCCAACCCGAGCAGGCGGTCCACTTCCTCGTCGCGGGCGGTGACGAACAACACGGGTGTCCAGTCACCGGCGCCGCGCATGGTGCGACAGACCGTGATGCCGTCCATTCCGGACAGGCCGATGTCGAGCACCACGGCGACCGGTTTGATCCGGCGCACCGCCTCCAGTGCGGCGGCGCCGTCCGATTCGATGTGCACGCCGAACCCATCGCGCCGCAGGTACAGCGCGATGAGCTCGGCGATCGCGGTCTCGTCCTCGACCACCAGGACGAGGCCGCGCTGGGCTGTCGCGGGCATCGGGGGCATCTTGTCAGCCCGAACCGTCGCCCGCCACCTCCGAGTCGATAGCGTCCAGTGTGGTCTGGATGTCATCGAGTTCCCGCGAAGCGCCCGAGGGACTCGGCGTCGCGGTCACGGCGGCCGCACCGGTCGCGCTCGCCGGAGACGAGTTGTCCGGCGCGGCCGCCTGGCTCCGGCAGGCTGTGCCACCCAGACCGACGGCGAGCAGTGCGACCGCGATCGCGACGGTCCTGCGGACGGTCACGAAGTCACCTTGCAGTTGGTGTTCTTGAAGTTCTGCAACCGCTGCTCGACCGATTTGAGGTCGTCGACCCGGCTCGCCCGGCGCTGCGCGCGCTGATCGAGCTGGTCGGCGATCTGGTTGTGCCCCTTGGCCCGCTGGTTCTGCGCCCGCGCCTGCAGCCAGGCAACCGAGCCGGGCACGTTCGCACCGCCGTTGATCCGGTCCATCAGCTTGGTGGCCCGGTCTTCGAGTTTGGGCAGGCGGACCGCGCACAGCTGCTGCGACTCCTGCGGGGTGAGCGTGATGGGCGCGTAACTGGGCGTCGAGGGTTGGCTGGTGTCGGCCGACGCGGCAGGCGTGATCGCCAGCACAGCCGCGACGCCACAGCTCGCGATCGCGGCCCGGCGACCCCAAGCGGTGATGCGCATTACTCGCTCCTTGCGTGTTCGAGCTTTCCTGGACACCCCCGGACTCTGCTGGATCGGCGTTCGAAGACCATGGACACTTTGTTCGGGTTCGGTAAGGATTCCCTCCGGCGGCTAGGGCAGCACCGCGTCCGCGAGCATCGAGGGCGCCGCGGCGCCGGACGCGAGGATCGCGCGAAGGGCGCGCAGGAGGCCGAAACCGGGCAGGCCGAGCCGGTCGACGAGATCGGCCGCGAGGACGGAGGCGGGCACGCCTTCGACGGTGTTGCCGGCGGCACGCATGGCTTCCAGAGCCGCGGTGGGGTCCTCGCCCGCGCCGATCCGGGCGCCGTAGACCTTGTTGCGCCCGGACAGGCCGGTGACCTCCAGGTCGCCGACACCGGGCAGGCCGAAGACGGTTTCCCTGGTTCCGCCCAGCGCCTCCGCCAGTTCGGACATCTCCACCACGGCTCGGGCGAACACCGCGGACTTGAGGTTGTGCCAGGGCACCTCGGAGCGTTCGGAAAGGCCGTCGGCGATGCCGAGCGCGATGGCGTAGACGTTCTTCATCGCCGCGGCGACCTCCAATCCGTCCACATCGGACAGATATTGGATCCGGTACACCGCGCTGCGCAGCCGGCCGGCGCGGGCCAGGGCCGGCCCGTCCACGCTCGCGTAGGCGGTGGCGGTGGGCCGGCCCGCGGCGACCTCGTTCGCCTTGCACGGCCCGCCGGCGACGACGAGCGGTCCGGGCAGAACAGGAGAAAGCAGCGTGGGCAGCAACTGGACGGCACCCTCATCGTCCCGGCCGAATCCCTTGGTGGTCACGAGAAGCGGTGTGCCCGGCGACATCAGGGGAGCCGCCCGCCGGGCCACGTCCAGCACACCGTCCGACGCGACGGCCAGCACCACGAGGGTCGCGCCGTCGAGCGCGGCGGCCAGGTCCGCGGAGCGGTGAATCCCGGTGCGAGGGTCGAGCACCACCCCGAGGCGCGGATGCGGCTTTCCCGCCGCGACGGCGTCGAGCAGGGCGTCGTCCAGCCAGGTTCCCCACAGCCGCACCGTGTGGCCGCCCTCGGTGGCCGGTGTGGTCAGCGCACTGCCCATCGCGCCGGCGCCCAGAATGGTGATCGTCTCGCTCAAGGTCACTCCCGCGTCCGGTGCAGCGCCGCCAGTGTCTCGGCCAGCTGCCCGTACAATCGTTGGTAGATTTCGAAAAACGGCTCGTAGGCCGACGACGACGGCTCGACGGTGCGCGAGAACCGCGTCATGGCGCGCGCCGAAGCGCGCAGGTCGCCGTGCAGGCCGACCGCGGCGGCGGCCTGGATCGCCGCGCCCAGTGCCGAGGTCTCCGTCTCCGCGCACACCGTGACCGGCCGCCCGGTCACGTCGGCGATCATCTGTGTCCATAGTGGACTTCGCGATCCGCCGCCCATGGCCCGGTATTCGACGATCGGCGTACCCTGTTCCGCCGCGACGCCTTCGGTCTGCAGACGCAGCTCGAACGCGATCCCCTCCAGCAGCGAGCGGTAGAGGTGGGCGGGGCCATGGACGCCGCGCCACCCGATCACCGCACCGCTGGCGAACGGGTCCCAGTTCGGCGTCTGCGCGCTGTTCCAGTAGGGCAGCGTCATCAGCCCGTCGGCGCCCGGCGGCAGAGCGGCGGCCGCCGCCTGCAACCCTTCGCCCGGCACCTCGCCGCCACCGTCGAACTGCCGCGCGAACCAGCTCACCAGGTAGGTTCCCGACGACAGCAGGGTTTCCAGCGTGTAGTCACCGGCCAGCGGACTGGCCAGCGTCCGGAAGGCACGGGCCGCCCGGTACACCGGGGACGGTGTGCCGGAAGCGATCCCGGTGCCCAGGTTGAGATACGCCCGGCCGGGTGCGAGCACGTCCGCGCCGAGTCCGGCGGCCTGCCCGTCGCCGACCGAGGCGACCACCGGGATCGACTCGAACTCGCCCACGACGGTGCCCGGCGGGACGAGTTCGGGCAGCTGCGCCGCGCCGATCCCGGCGAGGTCGAGCAGTTCCGGGGCGTACTCGAAGGTGCTCATGTCCAGCAGCCCGAGTGGGTCCGCGCTGCCCCAACCGGTCACCCATCGGCCGGTCAGCTCGTGCAGGAGATACCCGCCGACGTCCACCACCCTCGCCATACGGTCCATGATGGACGGTTCGTGCTCGCGCAGCCACATCAGCTTGTACAGCGCCGGGGTGATGTCCGGTGGCTTGCCGGAAAGCCGGTGCACCCGCTCGGTTCCGGCCGCGGCCGCCTGCTCACCTGCCCGGCCGTCGAGCCACAGGATGGCCGGGCGCAGCGCGGTGCCATCCCGGTCGAGACAGGCAAACGTTTCCCGCTGGTGGGTCACGCCGATCGCCGCGACCCGATCCGGTCCGACCGCGGCGATCGCCTGCCGCAGCGCCTGCTCGGTCGCCGACCACCACCGTCGCGGGTCCTGCTCGTGCCGGCCGGGCCGGGGCATGGCGGTGTCCAGCCCGGCCCGGCCCTGCGCGACGCACGCACCCGCCTCGTCGAAGACCACGGCCTTGGCGCTCGTGGTCGAGCAGTCGATCCCGACGACGTAGCTCATGACGCCGGGTCCGTCAACGACTGGCGACCGTAGTCACCGCTGGACAGGTTGCTCTCGATCAGCTGGGGCAGCGTCTGGAAGTAGGCGTCCCGGTGGGTGTAGAGCCGGTCGTAGATGACGTCCACGTTGGACTTGGTTACGAGCGGCATGGTCATCAGTGCCTCCTTCGGGTACGCCTGCCCGCGCACACCCCGCACCGCGACCGCGACCGCCATGCCCAGCTGCAGCGGCGCGTTCTGCAGGTTGGTCGCGATCATCTCGCCGGAGCGCACCCGGTCGAGCGCGTCCTGCAGCCCGTCGATGCCGACCACCTTCGTCTTGCCGACCAGACCGCGCGTGGCGAGCGACCGCAGCGAGCCGATCGCCATGTCGTCGTTCTCGCTCACCACCGCGTCGATCTTGGTGCCGAACGCCGACAACCAGTTGTTCATCACGTTGTAGGCCTCGTTGCGGTCCCAGTCCGCGGTCTGCTGGGCGAGCAGGTGGATGCCCGGGTACTTCGCGAGCTCCTGCAGGACGCCCTTGGTCCGGTCGATCTCGCCCGAGCCGCCCAGCGGTCCCTGCAGCAGCACGATGTTTCCCTTGCCGCCCAGGCTTTGCGCCATCGCGCGCATCTCCTGCTCCCCCGCCGCGACGTCGTCAGCGCCCACATAGGACTGAGTCATCCCGCTCATCGGCTGGTCGAGGGTCAGGTTCGTGATGAACACCGGGATGCCCTTCGCGCGGGCCTGTTCGATCTCCGGCTTGAGCGTCGCGGCGTTCACCGGCGCGATCACGATGGCGTCCACGCCCTGGTTGATGAAGCTCTGCAGCTGGGAAACCTGGTTGTTGACGTCGTTGTTCGCGGTGCGCCACAACACCTGCGCACCCAGCGCCTGCGCCTCCCGGTCCACCCCCGCCTTGCCGAGCGTGATGTAGGAGGTCATGTTGTACACGGTGAAGCCGATCACCGGGTGGGCGGCGCCGCCGCCCTGGTGCGACGACAGCCGCGAGCAGCCGGTCAGTGTCAGCGCGAGCGCGGCGAGAACGGCCACCAGCCGGCTCGTTGTCCTGCGGCCCGTCATCAGGAATCCCGCTTGGCCACGCGGACATCCACGAACACCGCCGCGATGATCAGCGCGCCCTTGATGATGTCCTGGTAGAACGACGAGACGTTCAGGATGTCCAGTCCGTTGTTGAGGGTTTCGATGATCAGCACGCCGACCATCGCGCCGGCGATCCGCCCGCGCCCGCCGACCAGGCTGATCCCGCCGATCACCACCGCGGCGATCGAGTCGAGCTCGTACCCGGTGCCGGTGGTCGCGATGCCGGCGGTGACCCGGGAGGCCAGGACGACGCCGGCGATCCCGGCCAGCGCACCCGAAAGGCAGTACACCGCGGTCGTGACCCGGCGCGTCTTGATCCCCGCGATGGTGGCGGCCAACGGGTTCCCGCCGACGGCGTAGACGTTCATGCCGAACCTGGTCCGCCCGAGCACCAGCCACAGCACGGCGAAGGCGACGACCATCAGGATGATCGGGATCGGAATGCCGAGCCAGGAGTTGTTGGCGATGGCGAGAAAACCGTCCGGCAGCCCGGAGATCGGCGACCCGTCGCTGATCACCTGGGCGAGGCCGAGCGCGATGGTCATCATGCCGAGGGTGACCACGAACGGCGGCACCCGGCCCGCGGACACCGCGGTGCCGTTGACCAGACCGACCAGCAGGCCGGAACCGACGCCGCAGACCACGGCGAGCACGACGCCGTGCGGCACCACGAGCGCGGACACCACGCCCGACAGGCCGACCACGCTGCCCACGGAAAGGTCGATCCCGCCGGTGAGGATGACGAAGGTCTGGCCGAGCGCGAGCAGCGCGGCGGTGGACGCGGCGAGCAGGATCACCTCGGCGTTGCCGAGCGAACCGAACACCGGGCTGAGGATCGCGAAGACCACGATGAACACGAGGAGCATCGCGAAGATAGCGTGCTCGACGACCCAGCGGGTCGCGGTGCGGGTCCAGGGTTCCCGCGGCCCGTCGGCGACCTCGGCGGCCGGGTCCTGTACTGCGGCGGAACTCATCATTGAACTCCCAGGAAACTAGTGGGGACGGCTGGGGCGGCCCGCTACGCGCTGCGGGCCAGACCCATGGCGTGGTGCAGGACTTCGGTCTTCAGCTCGGCGTCGGAGTGGTTCTCGGCCATCAGTTCCGCGACGATCCCCCGGCCGCGCATGACCAGCACGCGGTGGCTGAGGTTGACCACCTCGTCCATTTCGGACGATGCCAGCAGGACCGCGACGCCGGCGGAGGCGAGCTGCGTGACGATGCGGTAGATCTCCGCCCGCGCTCCGACGTCCACCCCGCGGGTCGGCTCGTCCAGCAGCAGCACCTTCATGTTGCCGAGCAGCCACCGGGACAGCACGACCTTCTGCTGGTTCCCGCCGGAAAGCTGCCGCACCCGCTGGGCGGGCCGGCCGTGCAGGTCGACCCGGTCCGAAACCTCCGCGACGGCCTTGGCCCGCGCACCGCGGTCCACGAACATCCCGGCGGCGAGGAACCGGCGCAGATAGGGCAGGATCGTGTTGTCCGCCACCGACATCTCCAGCACCAGGCCAGCGTTCTTGCGGTCCTCGGGCACGAACGCCATGCCGCCCGCGATGGCCGCGTTGGGCACGCCGAGCCGGATCTTCCTGCCCGCCACGGAAACCGTGCCGCTTGCCCTGTGCACCCCGAAGATCGCTTCCAGCAGTTCGCTGCGCCCCGCGCCGACCAGGCCGGCGAGCCCGACGATCTCGCCCGGCCGGACCTGGAGCGAGACGGGCTCCCGGGTGCCCTGCACGGTGAGGTCCACGCTCAGCACCGGCGGTTTCGACGGCCGCGGCGGGCGTTCCGGGAACAGCTCGCCCATCGGCCGCCCGATCATCGCGCTCACGACGCTTTGCTGGGTGAAGCCCGCGGCTTCCCCGCTGGTGACCAGCTTGCCGTCGCGCAGCACGCTCACCGTGTCGGCGATGGCTTCGATCTCGGCCATCTTGTGTGTGGTGTAGACGATGCAGACGCCGCGGTCACGCAGCCGCTGGATCACCGTGAACAGCCGCTCGATCTCCCGCTCGGCGATGGCCGCGGTCGGCTCGTCCATCAGCATGACCGTGCTGTCCCAGCCGGTGTGCTTGGCGATCTCGACGAGCTGGGTCATCGCGACCGACAGCCGCCGCATCGGGGTGCGGGGGTCGATCCCGACATCGAAGCGGGCGAGCAGTTCCCGGGCCTGGCGGGCCATCGCGGCCCGGTCGACGAGTCCGAACGCGGTGCGGGAAACCCGCCCCAGCATCAGGTTTTCGTCGACCCGCATGTCGGGCAGCGGCGCGAGTTCCTGCGGGATGAACGACACGCCGAGGTTGCGGGCGTGCACGGGATCGAACCGCGAGAGCTCCCGGCCGCCGACCGCGACCCGGCCGCCGTCCGGGCGCAGCAGGCCGGCCACGATCTTCATCAGGGTCGACTTGCCCGCGCCGTTCTCCCCGGCCAGCACGTTCACGGTGCCGGGTGCGAACTCCAGGTCCACCCCGCGCAGGATCGGCACGCCACCGAAGGACTTCGACAGGTTTTCCACCCGCAGGCCGGTCATGACGCGGATGCCCTGAGGTGGGTGCGCTCGACGCGCTCGATCTTGGCCACCTTGGGCGCCGACCGCCCGCCCTGGAACTCCGCGTCCAGCCAGTGGTCGACGATGTCCTTGGCGACCTCGCGGGCCACGGTCAGCGCGCCGAGCGCGAGCACCTGGGCGTTGTTCGACTTGCGGGCGCGCTCGGCGCTGTAGGTGTCGCCGGCCTGCGCCGCGCGCACACCCGGCACCTTGTTCGCGGTGATCGCCATGCCGATCCCGGTGCCGCAGACGAGGATCGCGCGGTCGTGGCGCCCCTGTGCCACCGCGGTCGCGACCCGCTCGGCGACGTCGGGATAGTCCTCGTTCTCCTCCGCCGACCTGGTGCCGTAGTCGACCACCTGATAGCCGCGTTCCTCGAGGTAGGCGGCCAGTTCTTGCTTCAACTCGAAACCGAGCTGGTCGCTGCCGACCGCGATGGCGTCACTCATGGGCATCCTCTCCGCTGGTGAAGATTTCTTCGGTGATGCCGGCCAGCCGGGACACATCGTGTGCCGACCGGCCGAGGAAGAGTCCGTCGGGCAGTTCGTCCGGAGTCGCGGCCGCGCGAGCGAGCGCGGTGAACGTGCCGGCTCCGGCGCTGCCGCCGTAAAGCACCCGGGCACGCGCCCGGCCGGCACCGGCCAGTTCGCGCCGGATGAGCGCGGTCGCCCGCGCGACGTGCGCGGGATCGGCCGGCCGTTCGGCGCCGATGGCCCAGACCGGTTCGTAGGCGACGATCAGTGGTGCGGCCGCGGGGAATCCGGTCAGCGCGGCGCGGATCTGCCCGCGCACGAACTTCTCCGCGCCGGGCCCCGGGTCGCGCTCACCCACGCACAGCACCGGGGTGAGGCCGGCGCGGGCGATCGCGGTCATCTTGCGGGCGACGATCTCGTCGGTCTCACCGAAGTGCTCACGACGTTCGGCGTGCCCGACTTCGCACAGCGTCCCGCCGAGTTCGGCGACCATCGTCGCGGAAATCTCCCCGGTGAACGGGCCGCTTTCGGCGTAGTGCACGTTCTGGGCGCCGTAGCGCACGCCCGTTCCGTCGAGCAGCCGCCGCGCGGCGGGCAACGCCGGAGCCGACGGCAACACGAAAAGCCGGTCGTCCGCCACGGTGGAGGCCACCTTCGCCAGCCACGCCTCGGTGTCGGCGTACCCGAGGTACAGCTTCAGGCTCACGCCCACCAAGCGGCTTCGCATACATCACAGATTAGCTGTCCGATCTAACAAGTCAATCGTTGAATTCGACGGGAAACCTGTTACTTTTGCGGAATGCGATCGGACGTTGTGGTCATCGGTGGCGGCATCAACGGCACCGCGATCGCCCGCGACGCGGCACTGCGCGGGCTGCGGGTGGTGCTGGTCGAGCAGGGCGATCTCGGCGAAGGCACGTCGAGCTGGAACTCCCGACTCATCCACGGCGGCATCCGGTACCTGGAGCACTACGAGTTCCGGCTGGTCCGGGAATCCTTGCGGGAACGGGAAATCCTGCTGCACTCCGCGCCGCATCTGGTCCGCCCGTATCCGCTGCTGATCCCGTTCTACGCGCACAACCGGCGAAGCGCGGCGCTCCTTCGCACCGGGATGGCCGCCTACGACGTGCTCTCCTTCGACAAGACGACACCGTGGCACCGGCCGGTTTCCGCGGCCGGCCTCCGCCGCGACTGGGCCGGACTCGCCCGCCAAGGGTTGTCGGGCGGCGCGCTGTACTACGACGCTCAAGTGCCGTGGGCCGAACGCCTGTCGGTGGAAAACGCCTTGGCAGCGCGGGAAGTCGGCGCCGAGATCCGCACCCACACCGCCGCGACCCGGCTGCTGCGCGAAGGCGGTCGCGTCGCCGGGATCTGGGCGCGATCCGGCGACGACGAGTATCCGATCCGGGCCGCCGTGACCATCAACGCCACGGGCCCGTGGATCGACGAGCTGTCGCCGGAGAAGGACCGGCTGATCGGCGGCACCAAGGGCAGCCACCTCGTGGTCGAGAAGTTCCCGGGTGCACCGGAAACCGGCGTGCACTACGAAGCGGCGAGCGACGGCAGGGCGATCCTCGTGCTGCCCTGGCAGGGCCGCTACCTGATCGGCACCACCGACCTCTACTGCGACGGCGACCCCGGCGCGGTGGTCGCCGAGGACGCCGAAATCGACTACCTGCTGGCCGAAACCAACCGGCTCGTGCCCTCCGCCGGGCTGACCCGCGACGACGTGCTGTGGTCCTATTGCGGCGTGCGGCCGCTGCCGGCCGCGCCCGCGGCGGGCAGCGAGGCCGAAGTCAGCCGGGACCACATCATCCACGATCACCGCGACAACCTGTTGTCCATCATCGGCGGCAAGCTGACCACTCATCGGGCGCTGGCCGAACAAACCGTCGACAAGGTGCTGCAACTGCTCGGCCGCCGCCGGCGCGGCGCGACCCGCAGGCTGCCGCTGCCGGGCGGACGCACGGTGGACTGGCCCGGTTTCGCCGCCCGGTTCCGCGCCGAGGCGAAACTGCCCGAAGGCACGGCCGAGCGGTTGCTCGGCATCTACGGCACGCGCGCGCCCGAAGTGCTCAGGCTGGCCGCCGAGCCCGGGCTCGACGAGGAGTTCGCGCCCGGCGCGATCGCCGCGGAACTCGTGTTCGCCTTCTCCTCGGAGCTGGCCGGAAACCTCACCGACGCCTTGTTACGACGAACCATGCTCGGGCTCGGTCCCGACGTGGGCCTCGGGCTGGTGGACGCTGCCGGCGAGGTGCTCGGTCGGCATCTTTCCTTTTCCGAAGCCGAAATCGAGCGGCAGGTCGCCGACTACCGGGCCACCGTGCGGAAGTTCCGGCCCCGGGCCAAGGCGGGGGCGACGAAATGACGCTGGTGCTCGGGCTGGACTGCGGCCTCACCACCACCAAGGCCGTCGTCTTCGACGAGACCGGAAAGGTGCTCGGCCAGGGAAGCCGGCCGAGCCCGCACGCCACGCCGCGCCCGCACTGGGTCGAGCGCGACGCCGACGCGTTGTGGCGCTCCGCGGCCGAAGCGGTGCGAGAAGCCGTCGACGGGCTGGGCCGGGAGATCGCCGCCGTCGGCGTGACCGCGCACGGCGACGGACTGTACTGCGCGCAAGCGGACGGCAGCGCCGCGCGGCCGGGAATATCCTCTTTGGACAGTCGGGCGCGCGGGATCGCGGAACGCTGGCAGGCCGACGGCACGGCGCGCGCCGCGCTCGCCCTGACCGGTCAGGAACCGGCCGCCTCCTCGCCGATCACGTTGCTGCGCTGGCTTTTCGAGCACGAGCCCGCCACGCTGGCGCGGACCCGGTGGCTGCTGTTCAGCAAGGACTGGATCAAGCTCGCGCTGACCGGCGAGGCCAGCACCGACCCGACCGAAGCGAGCACCTCGTTCACCAACGTCGCCACCCAGTCCTACGACGACGCGGTGCTGGAGCTGTTCGGGCTTTCCGAGCTGTCCGACCGGCTGCCGCCGGTGCGGTCGAGTTGGGCGGTCGGCGGGCAGGTCACCGCGGCCGCGTCGGCGCTGACCGGGCTGGCCGAGGGCACCCCCGTGGTCACCGGCCTGCACGACGTGGACGCCTCGGCGATCGGCAGCGGCGCGATCCGGCCGGGCCAGCTCTCCGTGATCGCCGGGACGTACAGCATCAACGAGGTCGTGGCCACCGAGCCGCGCACGGATCCGCGCTGGTTCACCCGGAACTTCCTCGAACCGGGCAGCTGGCAGCACATGTCGATCTCGCCGGCCTCGGCCGCGAACCTGGAATGGTTCGTGCGCGAGCTTTGTCCCGACCTGTCCGGAGAGGGCCGCTACGCGGCACTGGCCGAGGCCTACGACTCGGTCGCCGACGAACCCTCCGGCGTCCTGTTCCTGCCCTATCTCTACGGCGGTCCGGCGGGCGTGCGCACCGATGCCGCGTTCGTCGGAGTCGGTGGCTGGCACCGCCGCGAGCACCTGCTCCGAGCCGTGCTGGAAGGGGTCGTGTTCAACCACCGGTGGCATGTCGACGCGCTCGCCGAGCAGTTCACCGTCGACGAGATCCGTCTGACGGGCGGCGCGTCCCGGGCCGGGTACTGGGCGCAGCTGTTCGCCGACGCGTTCGGCCGCCCCGTCCGTGTGGTGCGCACGAAGGAGACCGGCGCGCTGGGCGCCGCCCTCTGCGCGATGGTCGGCGCGGGCGCCTACCCCGACGTGCCGGCCGCCGCGGCGGCGATGCTCGCCGGCGCGGACACCTCCGTGCTCGACCCGCGGCCCGCCCACCACCGGCGACTCGACGACGCCTATCAGCGGTTTTCGCGCGTCACCTCGGCGTTGTCGCAAGCCGGTCTGACAACATCGACGACGTGAGCGAGATGAACCCGCGCGAGCGCCGGGACTGGATCCGGGACCGCGTACTCGAGGTGGGCTCGGTCCGCATCGACGACCTGGCCGCCGAACTCGGCGTGAGCCCGATGACGATCCACCGGGACCTCGACCGGCTCGCCGAGCAGGGCTGGCTGCGCAAGGTCCGCGGCGCGGCGACCGCCGAGCAGTCCGCGCTGTTCGAGTCCAGCGTGCGCTACCGGATGAGCGAACAGCGCGCCGCCAAGGAACTGCTCGCGCAGGCCGCGACCCGGTACCTGGAGCGCGGCCAGGCGATCATGCTCGACGACAGCACCACCGTCCTGCACCTGGCCGAGCTCCTGCCCGAGTACGCGCCGGTCACGGTGATCACGAACTTCCTCGCCGTGGTCAACCGGCTCGCCGGCGAGAGCGGGGTCGAGCTGATCTCACTGGGCGGCACGTATTTCCCGTCCTACGAAGCCTTCCTCGGGATGAGCACGGCAGACGCCGCGCGGCCGCTGCGCGCTGACATACTGTTCATGTCCACGTCGGCGATCACCGATGGCTACTGCTACCACCAGTCGCAGGAGACGATCTTGGTCAAGCGGGCCCTGATGCAGGCGGCGGCACGCAAGATCCTCCTCGTCGACCGCACCAAGTTCCGCAAGCGCGCGCTGCACCGCCTCGCTCCGCTGACCGAGTTCGACGTCGTGATCGTCGAACCGGCCACCGACGGTGCCGACCTCGACGCGGACCTCGATGCCGACCTCGATGCCATCACCGAACTGGGCGTCCACGTGGAAATCGCCACCCCCAGGACAGCCGATTGGAGTGCGCAGTGATCGACCTGAACAGCGACCTCGGTGAGGGCTTCGGCGTCTGGCCGCTGACCCAGGACGAAGCCCTTCTCGACATCGTGACCAGTGCGAACGTCGCCTGTGGCTTCCACGCCGGTGATCCCAGCGTGCTCCGCCGCGTCACCGCGCTGGCCGCCGAGCGGGAGGTGAAGGTCGGTGCGCAGGTGGCCTACCGCGACCTGGCCGGATTCGGCCGCCGCTTCATCGACGTGCATCCCGAGGAGCTGGTCAACGACGTGCTCTACCAGATCGCGGCGCTCGACGGCTTCGCCCGCGTCGCCGGGACGCGGGTGAGCTACGTCAAGCCCCACGGCGCGCTGTACAACGCGATCGTCAAGCATGCCGAGCAGGCGGCGGCCGTCGTGACGGCGGTCAAGCTGTACGACCCGACCCTGCCGGTGCTGGGCCTGCCGGGCTCGGAATGGCTGCGGCAGGCCGAAGCCGCCGGGCTGACGCCGCTGCGCGAGGCCTTCGCCGACCGCGCCTACACACCGGAGGGAACGCTGGTTTCCCGGCGGCTGCCCGGCGCGGTGGTGCACGACCCGGACGAGGTCGTGCGGCGCAGCGTGCAGATGGCGACCGAGGGCACGGTCACCGCGGTCGACGGCACGATCGTGAAGGTCGACCCGCATTCGTTGTGCGTGCACGGCGACACCCCGGGCGCCGTGGACATCGCACGCCGGGTCCGCGCGGCGTTGCGCGAGGCCGAGATCGAGGTCTCCCCGTTCTCCTGACGGCGGTCACGATTTCGCGCCGGTGAGCCATTCGCCGCCGCGGCGGGCCAGGACGTAGGCGGTCGCGCTGACCGCGGCGAGCAGCACGGTCGCGAGCGCGATGGTGGGCGGCAGGCCGGCGAAGGTCACCAGCAGCCCGCCGGCCGCCTCGCCCGCGAACAGCGCGACCACCGAGATCACCCGCCGCAGGGCCCGCCCTTTCGCGCCCACGATGGGCTCGCTCATCAGGCCGGTCAACGTCGTGGTGAGCACCGTCGTGTTCACGTCGGGCACACCCAACTTGCGCACCGTCGCGTTCTGCAGGCCCATCGCCAGTCCCAACGGGACAAGCGGTACGTACACAGTGGACACGAACAGGGCGGCGGCGAGCGCGGCCGCGGCCAGTACGCCCTCGATGGCCGCGCCCAGTGCCAGCAACCGTCCCCGGTCGCCGGGCAGCCGCCTGCCGAGCACCGCGCCCACCACGAACGACGCCAGCGCGATCACCGGAGCGAGCACGGACAACCGGTGGGCGCCCGAGACCGCGAAGCCCAGCAGGACCACGTTCCCGGTCTGGTTGGCGACGAAAGCGTTACCCGGCCCGAGATAGCTCGCCGCGTCGACCAGACCGGTGACCAGCGTGAGCACCACCAGCAGCGGTGGCAGCGGCCCGTGGGCACGATCGTGCATGAATCACCAGCGTAGGGGCAGATGGGTGATCCCGTTGATGAAGTTGGAGGTGAGGTGAGCGACCGCGCCGTCCAGCGTGACCTCCGGCAGCAGCCGCACGAACTCGCGGAAGAAGATCCGCAGCTGCAACCGCCCGAAGTGCGCGCCGAGGCACAGATGCGGCCCCTGCCCGAAGGCGAGATGGTCGTTCGGCGCGCGGGTGATGTCGAAGGTGTGGGGATCGGGGAAGGCCCGCTCGTCGAAATGCGCCGACGCGAAGTAGACGACCACCTTGTCCCCCGCGCGGATGCGCTGCCCGGACAGCTCGGTGTCGCGGGTCGCGGTGCGGCGGAAGGTGAGCACCGGCGGGTGCCAGCGCAGCATCTCCTCGATCGCGCCGTCCAGCAGATCCGGCTCGGCGCGCAGCCGCCGGTACTGCGCGGGATGCCCGAGAAGCGCCAGCACCCCGCCCGGCAGCGCGCTGCGCACGGTGTCGTTGCCCGCGATCACCACCAGGAAGAAGAACATTTCCAGTTCGGCGTCGTCGAGGGCGCGCCCGTCGACCGATGCCCGCACCAGCGCGGTCATCAGGTCATCGCCCGGGTTCCGGCGTTTTTCCGCGGCCAGGTCGAGCGCGTAGGCGAACATGTCCCGCAACATCGCCGGGGAACGCGGGTTGACCGGTTTGCCGTCGGCGCCGCGCACCACCTCGGCGTGCTCGGGATCCTGGTAACCGATCACCCGGTTCGTCCAGCCGAGCAGCAGTCCGCGGTCGGCGGGCGGAACGCCGAGCAGGTCCGCGAGGTTGAGCAGCGGGAAGTCGTCGGTCACCTCGGCCGGCAGATCGGCCCGCCCCGCCGGCGCCACCGCGCCGATCAGGTTCCGCGCGCGGTCGGTGATCTCCTCGGCGAGACGTTCCAGCCGACGCCGGGTGAACACCCCGGAAGCGATGCGGCGCAACCGGTTGTGCTCGGGCGCGTCCATGTTGAGGATCATCCGCCGGATGAACGGCAGATCCTCCGGTTCGGGGTCGCGGATCTGGGTCGCGCCGAGCCAGGACGAGAAGACCTCCGGCGTGCGCAGCACGGTCTTGACGTCGGCGTAGCGGGTCACCGCCCAGTAGCCCGGACCCGCCGGCCAGTCGAAGACCTCGTGTTCCTCCTGCCAGGACACCGGTTCCTCGTCGCGCAGCCGCCGGAACCGCTCGTGCGGCAGGCCGCGCGCGAACACCCTCGGGTCGAACACGCTCGACTCGCCCGCCACCGCGCCTCCACTCCACCCTTGGTGTGAACCGGTTCGAGCTTGGCACATCCGGCACCCGGTGGCCATCGACCGGCTCAGCGCCCGGTTTCGCGGTTCTGCCAGCGCAACGCCTCCGCCAAGGCCTGGACCAGCCGTTCGTCGTCGGACTGAGTGGATTCCGACGACTCCGAACCGAGCGGCACCCACCGTTCGTAAGCCCTGCGATCGCCCTCGTAGCCCGTGAGCAGCAGACCGGGATAGGACAGCTCGGCCTGCCTGCCGTCGGGCAACTCGACGGTCACCTTCCGGCAGCGCAAGCAGACCCGGACCGAGCGGTCCGCTCCATACCCGCCGTCCATCCTGCTCCGCCCGACCTCCCCCGTTCCACCGGCGATACTGGCCAGTCGCCGGCGGACCCCTTTTGGTTACTCACCATCCCCGCGTGGACAATGCACAGGCCGACTTTGAGCAGGGAGTGATCAGTGAGAGGCGTCCAGTCGATCGAGCAGAGGATCGCCGAAGAACTCGATGTGCGCGAGGGGCAGGTCAAGGCGGCCGTCGACCTCCTCGATGGCGGGTCGACCGTGCCCTTCATCGCGCGCTACCGCAAGGAAGTCACCGGCATGCTCGACGACGCGCAGCTGCGCACGCTCGAGGAGCGGCTGCGCTATCTGCGGGAACTCGACGAGCGCCGCGCCACGATCCTCGAATCCATCGCCGGCCAGGGCAAGCTCACCGAGGAGCTGGAAGCCCAGATCGTCGCCGCCGACACCAAGTCGCGGCTGGAGGACATCTACCTGCCCTACAAGCCGAAACGCCGGACCAAGGCGCAGATCGCGCGCGAAGCGGGCCTGGAACCACTGGCCGAGGGGCTGCTCACCGACCCCTCCACGGAGCCCCTGGCCGCGGCCGAGGTGTTCGTCGACGCCGACAAGGGCGTCGCGGACGCGCAGGCCGCGCTCGACGGCGCACGCGCGATCCTGGTCGAGCGGTTCGGCGAAGACGCCGACCTCATCGGTGAACTGCGCGAGAAGATGTGGTCGCAGGGCCGGCTGTCCGCGAAGGTCCGGTCCGGCAAGGAAACCGACGGCGCGAAGTTCTCCGACTACTTCGACTTCTCCGAGCCGTTCACCAAAATGCCCTCCCACCGGGTGCTGGCGATGTTCCGCGGGGAGAAGGAAGAAGTCCTCGACCTGACCATCGAACCCGAGGAGCCCACCGAGGAGCCGCGCCCCGGGCCCGGCGAGTACGAGCAGCGCATCGCGCAGCGGTTCGGCATCGCGAACCAGGGGCGCCCCGCCGACAAGTGGCTGGTCGACACCGTGCGCTGGGCGTGGCGCACCAAGATCCTGCTGCACCTTGGCATCGATCTGCGGCTGCGGCTGCGCCAGGCGGCCGAGGACGACGCCGTGCGGGTGTTCGCCGCCAACCTGCGGGACCTGCTGCTCGCCGCGCCCGCCGGCACGCGCGCCACGATGGGCCTCGACCCCGGCTTCCGCACCGGCGTCAAGGTCGCCGTGGTCGACGCGACCGGCAAGGTCGTCGCCACCCACACCATCTACCCGCACCAGCCGCGCAACGACTGGGACGGTTCGATCGCCGCACTTGCCGAACTCGCCGCCGAGCACCGCGTCGACCTGATCGCGATCGGCAACGGCACCGCCTCGCGGGAGACCGACAAGCTCGCCGGGGAACTGATCAAGAAGCACCCGGAGCTGAAGCTGACCAAGGCCGTGGTGTCCGAGGCGGGCGCCTCGGTGTACTCGGCCTCCGCCTTCGCGTCCCAGGAACTGCCCGAGCTGGACGTCTCGCTGCGCGGCGCGGTCTCGATCGCCCGCCGGCTGCAGGACCCGCTGGCCGAACTGGTCAAGATCGACCCGAAGTCGATCGGTGTCGGGCAGTACCAACACGACGTGTCCGAGGTGTCGCTGTCCCGCTCCCTCGACGCGGTGGTCGAGGACTGCGTGAACGCCGTCGGCGTCGACGTCAACACGGCGTCTGCCCCGCTGCTGACCCGCGTTTCCGGCATCACCGCCTCGCTCGCCGAGAACATCGTCAGCCACCGCGACGAGCACGGGCCGTTCTCCTCCCGCGAGATCCTCAAGCAGGTGCCGCGGCTGGGCCCGAAGGCGTTCGAGCAGTGCGCCGGCTTCCTGCGCATCCGCGGCGGCGACGACCCGCTCGACTCCTCCAGCGTGCACCCCGAGGCGTACCCGGTGGTGCGGCGGATCCTTTCCGCCACCAGCAAGGACCTGCGCGAGCTGATCGGCAACGCGCGGGTGCTGGGCAGCGTGCGGCCGGAGCGGTTCGTCGACGACACCTTCGGCCTGCCCACGGTCACCGACATCCTCAGTGAACTGGAGAAACCCGGCCGCGACCCGCGGCCGGCCTTCAAGACCGCGACCTTCGCCGACGGCGTCGAGAAGCTGGCGGACCTCAAGCCGGGCATGCGGTTGGAGGGCGTGGTCACCAACGTCGCCGCGTTCGGCGCGTTCGTCGACATCGGGGTGCACCAGGACGGTCTGGTGCACGTCTCGGCGATGTCGAAGAACTTCGTCAAGGATCCGCGTGACGTGGTCAAACCCGGTGACATCGTCAAGGTCAAGGTGCTCGAGGTGGACATCCCGCGCAAGCGGATCTCGCTGACCCTCCGGCTGGACGACGAGGCGGCGCCAGGCAAACCGGGATCGTCCGGCGGCGGGCGCCAGGGCCAACAAGGTCAGCAGGGCCAGCGCAGGGGCGGCGGTCAGTCCCGGCGGCGCGACTCCGGCGGTTCGGGCGGTTCGGGCGGCGGTGGTGCCCTGGCCGACGCGCTCCGACGGGCGGGCTACGGCCGCTGACACACGGCGGCCCTGCGGGCCCGGGGGCCCGGGCGGACCAGCGGCACGGCTGGCCGATTGGGCTGGACAGGTGACCCCGGCTGGCGCCACGGGAGTAGCACGGCTCATCATCGGGGAGTGCATTGGGCCGATTACCTGGCGGAGCGCTCCGCCCGGCGCTGGCTGTGCGGCATCGCCCCGCGGCTGGCCTCCGGGTGGCGGGCGCTCGCCGGGGATCGGGCGCTGTGGCCGGAGTTCGCCAGGCACACCGCCGCCGTGGACGACGCCGTGCGGGCCGAACGCGAACTGGTCGAGCGCGGCGAACGGGTCAGCGACCTGATGCTGATCGCCGGGCACGCGCACGACGTGTGGACCGAAGCGACCGCCTCGGGGTGGGCACCGCCCGCTGAGCCGTCGGTGTGGACCCGGAACGAGTGGACCGGCCTGCGCCTGCTCGCCTGCTACCACCTCGCGTCGGCGGAACCCCACGGACCCCGGCTGCCCCGCGGCGCCGTGATCCAGCGCCCGGCCTCGGCCGACACCGTCAAAAGAGCGCGCTGAGGAGTCCCCCCGGATGCCGGTGCCGGGGCCTCGCGCGGACCGGCACAATTGCTCTCTCGCTCACCGGCCGACCCTGATTTGACCATGATCCGGCCGGAGGCCATCCTGTTTTTTCAGCAGCTATCGGGGAGGAATCGATGAGTACCTTCGTTGTGGTCGGTGGAGCCGGACGGACCGGACGCCGCATCACCGAACGGCTCGCCAAGGACGGCCACCGTGTCGTGGTGGCCAGCCGCAACCCCGAAGGCGACGAGACCGTCGAACTCGACCTGGCCAGCGGTACCCCGCTCCCGTCCCTGACCGGCGCCGACGGCGTCGTGATCAGCGTCGAGCCGCCGAAGGACCCGGGCGCCGCCGACGCGGTGATGCACCTGGGGGTCGCGGCGGTCGCGGAAAGCGCCGCCCGTGAGGACATCCCGGTGGTACTGGTCTCGCAGATCTATCTGACCAGGGCGGCCGAGCATCCGGAGATGTCCGAGCGCATCGAGGCCCGCGCCCGGGGCGAACGGGCTCTGCGCACCAGCGGCGCGCAGTACACCATCGTCCGGCCGAGCTGGCTGCACGACCTGACGCCCGGCGGCGTCCGCGTCGAACAGGGCGACACCGGCGAGGGCAGGATCAGCCGCGACGCCGTCGCCGAGGCCGTCGTGGCGGCCCTGTTCGACCCGGCCGCCTCCGGCAAGACCTTCGAGCTCTACGACGACCCCGACTCCGACACCCCGGACTGGCCCACCGTCTTCGCCGCCCTGTCCCCCGACCCCGACGCCTAACCCACCCGGCGTGTCCCCCCTTCCGGACGCCGTGTCCCCTCTTCCGGACGCCGTGTCCCCTCTTCCGGACGGCGAGATCTCGCTTCCCGGCCGTGTCGGTCCGAACCATCGCGGCGTCCGGGGTAGGGATCCCGCCGACCGCGCGGCGACGCACTCGACGGCCGGATGTCGCGCGCGGCCCGCGTCTACCCGTAAGTCTCGGGCAGCGGTTCCAGCACCTGCTTGCCCAGATGCTGGAAGATGATCGAAGTCCGGAAGCCCACGATCTCCCGGCGGCTGGTGAACTGGCCCAGCAGGAACGCGTGCAGGTGATCGATGTCCTGGGCGGTGACGTGCACGAGGAAGTCGTCACTTCCCGTCGTGGTGTAGACCGACAGCACCTCCGGCATCTGCGCCATCAACCGCTCGAACACGTCCACGACGTCCCGGTTGAGCGGTCGCACCTGCACCGCGACGATCGCCTGCGCGCCCCGGTTCAGCGCACGCAGATCGATGTCGGCGTGGTAGCCACGGATCACCCCACGCCGGCGCAGCAGCCGCGTGCGCTCGAGACAGGTCGACGGGGCGATTCCGATCTTGCGCGCGATCTCCCGGTTGGACTGCCGCGCATCCTCCTGAAGATGCCGGACGATCGCCGAATCAAGTTCGTCCAAGTTCGTCCCCCCGCTCGTCCGGCCGAACAAAGTTCGGCCTGAGGACCAAATCCTCGTTCATCAGCTTAGCTTTCAACCATGGAACACGAAGCGATGATGTTGCGACGGGGACGGCGTTCGGGTCTGACGATGGTGATCGCCCAGCACTCGACTGCCCTGGGTCCCGCGGTCGGCGGCATCCGGCTCCGCCGGTACGCCGGCTGGCGTGACGGCGTGGAGGACGCGCTCCGGCTTTCGGAGGCCATGACGTACAAAATCGCGGCCGCGGGTTTGCCCTTCGGCGGCGGGAAAAGCGTGATCGTAGCGGACAAAACGATCACTCCGGAAGCGCGACAGGCCGTGCTCACCGATCTCGGCGAGTTCATCGACTCGCTCGGCGGAACCTACCTCGCCGGACCCGACGTCGGTACCGGACCGCGGGAAATGGCGATAGTGCGCCGGCGGACACCGCACGTGTTCTGCCTGCCCGAGGACCAAGGCGGCACCGGTTCGCCGAGCGAGCCCACCGCGATCGGGGTGCTCGCCGCGATCGCGGCCGGCGCACGCGCCGTCTTCGGCGACGGGTCGGTGACCGGACGGACCGTTGTCCTCAGTGGACTCGGCTCGGTGGGCGGGCACCTGGCCCGGGAACTGGCCGCGGCGGGCGCGCGCGTCCTCGTATCCGATGTGGACGAGGAGAAACGCGCGCTCGCTTCGGAACTGGGACTGCGCTGGATCTCCCCCGAGGATGTGATGGGCACCACCGCGGACATCCTCGTTCCCGCCGCGGTGGGCGGGGTGCTGGGCCCGGACACCGTCGTCAACGCCCCACTCGTCGTGGGCGCGGCGAACAACCAGCTCACCACCGACGCCGTGGCCGAACAGCTGGCTCGACGGGGTGTCGTCTGGGTTCCGGACTTCGTGGCCAACGCCGGCGGCGCGATCTACACCCTCTCCCGCGAGATCGAGGGCCTTGGCCAGGACAGCGCGCTGGCCAGGGTGCGCGCGATCGGATCCACTGTGGACGAACTGCTCACCGCCGCCGCCGCACGCGGCACGACGCCACTGCACGAAGCCATGACACTGGCCCGCGCCCGGCTCGAGACCGGCTCGCGGGCCATCCCAAGCCGGGCACTGGCATAGGCTTTCGGGCATCCGGTGGAACACCCCGCCGGGTGCCCCGAGCCTGGTCGGGGTGTGGACGCCGGATCACCGTGAAGCCGAGTCCGCAGGCGGGAAGGCGGGCGCCGCGGAATCGGATGTGTGCAGGCCGAAGGGAGTCAGGCCGCGGAAGGCCGCGGCCTGACCACGAAAACCGTCAGGACCGCCGCTCGTCGTTCTCGATCTCCGGCTTGCCCCCGTTGAGGCCCTTCTTCACCGAGTCGAGAATCGCCATCCCCTGACTGACCAGTCCCGAGGCAAGCTCGCCGAGCCCGTCCGCGCCGTTGAGGATGTTCACGTTCGCGCCGGACAGGCCCTGCGCCGCCTCGCGCACGATCATCGGGAGCTGGTCGATCAGCATCCGGTCGAGCGCGACCCGGTTGTTCGACGCCGCGGCTTCGGCCTGGATCCGCATCTTCTCCGCCTCGGCCTGGGCCAGGATGCGAACCCGCTCGGCCTCGGCGTCCGCGGGCCGGACGACCTCGGCGACCAGTTGCTGCTGGCGAAGTTCGGCCTCCCGCCGCGCCAGCTCGGTCTGCATGGCGATGACCTCGCGCTGCGCCTGCGCCTGCGCGAGCGGACCGGCCTGCGACGCTTCGGCCTGCGCGCGATCGACCTGGGCCTTGTACTGGGCCTGGACGACGGCGGTCTCCCTCGCGAACTCCGCCTGGCGCCGCTGGGAAGCCTGCTCCGCCTCGACGGCCGCCTGGTCGGCCTGCGCCTGCGCGACCTTCGCCTTCCGCTGGATCTCGGCGTTGTGCGGAGCGGCCATGGCGGCGATGTAGCCGATTCGCATGTCGTCGATGGACCGGATCTGCAGCGAGTCCACCGTGAGCCCGATCTTCGCCATCTCGGCCTTCGAGCCGTCGAGCACCTCGGTGGCCAGCTTCTGCCGCTCGGTGATGATCTCCTCAATGGTCATCGACCCGACGATCGACCGCAGGTGACCGGCGAAGATCCGGCCGGTGAGCACGGTCATCTGGTCCTGGTCGGACAGGAACCGCTGCGCGGCGTTGACGATGCTCTCCTCGTCGTTGCCGACCTTGAACGCGATCACCGCGCGCACGTTGAGCGAGATTCCCTGCCTGCTCACGCAGACTTCCTCGACCTCGGCCTCGGCCAGCGACAGCGTGAGGTAACGCACCTTGCGGAACATCGGCATCACGAACGCGCCGTGCCCCGTCACCACCCGGAACGGGGCACCGTTCCGGCCGCCGCCCTTACCTCCTGAGACCAGCATCGCCTGATCCGGCGCGGGAACGTGGTACCCGAACATGGTGTTGTCTCCTAATCCCCAAGCGGCTTCGACCACGGTATGACGTCGACGGTGCGCGCCCCACGGGTTTCGACCACCAGCACGGTCGTACCCGTGGGGAGCGGTTTCCGGGACCATGCCAGATAGATCTCCGAGCCCCCGCGGACCCTGATCTTGACCTCCCCCGGGCCGTCGGCTCCCCGTGTCGCGTGCACGAGCTCACCGACCTGCCCCACGACCGAGGAGTCGCTGGCCATGGCACTTTCTCCTTCGACGTCGTTCCCGGTCAACCTACTCGTTGATCACCGTTCTCGGCAGCGGATTCACCAGGTCAGCGCTGGGCCCGCGGCCGCGTCACCCAGGTCCCAGAACAGGCCGGTCATGATCTCCAATCCGCCCCGTGCAAGCGGCGCGAGCAGGTGTTCGTCCGGGGCATGCTGGGCGCAGGCGGGATAGGAGTGCGGCACCCAGATCGTGGCCAGGCCCAGCTCGTCGGTGAAGGCGTCGTTGGGGATGGATCCACCGAGGTTGGGCAGCAGCGCGGGTTTCGCGCCCAGGGTACGTTCCAGCGACGCCACGGCCCAGCGGACCCAGGGACTGTCCGGGTCGGTCCTGGTGGGCGGCATCGTCCGGCCGACCTCGACGCTCACCATCGAAAACCCTTGTGCGTCAAGGTGTTCCCGCAGGATCGGGCCGATCTTGCCGACCTCGGTGCCGACCACCGACCGCAACTGGCAGTGGGCGTGCGCGGTGCCCGGGATCGCGTTGACCGGGGTGTCGGGGTTTCCGGCCGCGAGCGAAAGCACCTCGACGGTGTTCCAGGCGACCAGCCGCTGCGCCGGCGTCAGTCCCGGCTCGCCCCAGCCTTCGTCGATGGCCGGGTCGTCCGGGCCGCCGCCGACGGAGATGTCACGCAGGGCGTCGGTGACGTTTTCCGGGATCTCCGGCGGGCGCAGGCCCGGTACCAGGATGCGGCCGCGTGCGTCCGCGATCGTCGCCACCGCGCTGGCCAGCACCGTCGCCGGGTTGCGGAGCAGTCCTCCCCAGTTTCCTGAGTGGTAGGCACGCTCACGCAGGTTCACCCGCAGTGTGAAGGGGGTGGACCCACGGGAACCGAGGAACAGGGTGGGCCGGTCGGCCGTGACGCGGGGACCGTCGGAGGCGATCAGGACGTCGGCGGCCAACTCGTCCCGCCGCCGCGCACACACCTCGCGCAGCCCGGGCGATCCCGTCTCCTCACCGGTCTCCAACAGGATCTTGAGGTTGAACCCCAGACTGCCCCGGGTTCGCAGCACCTGCTCCAACGCCGCGAGATTGATGGTGTGCTGGCCCTTGTTGTCAGCGGTGCCGCGCCCGTACCAGCGGTCGCCCTCGACGACGACCTGCCAGGGATGCAGGCCGCTTCGCCACCGCTTCTCCTGGCCTAACACCACATCGCCGTGGCCGTAGACGAGCACCGTCGGCAACGCGGGGTCCTCTTCCCGGTAGGCGAGGAGAAACGGGCCGGCCCCGGCCGGATTGTCCACGATGGAGGCCGTGCAGCCCAGCCTGGTGACGGCGGGAATCATCTCGTCGGTGAGGTAGGCGCGCAGCACGGCGGCGCCGGCGGGGTCCTGACTCTCCGTGGGGAAGGCCACCCGGCGGGACAGCTCGGACAGGAACTTTCCGGAGTCGAAGTAGTTCAGGGCGTGGTCGATCGCAGTGGTCCGGGTCATCGTCTCCCTCTTGCTTTCGAGGACGGTCTCCGTCGCGGGAATCCGCGCAGCACCAATATCTCCCGGCACCTCGTGATCGACAAGAGGCGGCGGCTCGCCTTGACCTCCAGTAATGTCGAGGTTACATGCTTGCGTATCGTGGCAGACACAGCTTTGAAACTCCTGGTGATCGTGGCCAGTACCCGGGAAAACCGGTTCGGGCCGGTGGTCGCGAACTGGTTCGCCGAGCAGGCGGGACAGCACGGCGACCTGACCGTCGAGGTGCTCGACCTCGGCGCGGCACGGCTCCCCGCCGACCTCACCGACGCGGCTCCGCCCGAAGTCACGGCGGTCAGGGAGCGGATCGAAGCGGCGGACGGTTATGTCGTGGTGACGCCGGAGTACAACCACACCTTCCCGGCCTCGATCAAGATCCTCATCGATTGGACCCGCGGCGAATGGCAGGCCAAGCCGGTCGGATTCGTCTGCTACGGAGGACTGTCCGGTGGTTTACGCGCCGTGGAACACCTCCGGCCGGTCTTCGCCGAGATGCACACCGTCACGGTGCGGGACGTGGTGAGCTTTCACCGGGTGTGGGGCCAGTTCAACGACGCGGGGCGGCACCTCGACCCGGCCGGTTGCAACGCGGCGGCCAAGGCCATGCTCGACCAGCTGTCGTGGTGGGGACTGACCCTGCGCGATGCGCGCGCCACGCGCCCTTACGGCTCCTGACCACTTTCTTTCCCCGGCTCTTTCCCCGACGCTCCAGCCCCGGGCTCCCGGCCGCCGCGTCCCCCGGCCCACTCACCGGAGAACACGGCGACGGGACCGGGGAACACGACAACCGGACGGGAGAACTCGCCGACCGGAACAGGGGACACGACAACCAGACCGGAGAACTCACCGACCGGAACAGGGGACACGCCCGGGGACAGCCGGGAACCCGGCGTGTCCCCTCCTCCCGCCGCCGTGTCCCCCGCTCCTGTCGCCGTGTCCCCCGCTCCCGTCGGCGTGTCCTCTGTTCCCGTCGGCGTGTCGTCGCGTGGGAACGCTGAGGCCGTTTGCGGTCGGTGAGGTCGCATGGGGTGGCGGGGTGTTCCGGTGGGTGGCGTCAGGGGGTCGGCGGCGTCAGACGGGTGGGTGGCGTCAGGCGGTCGGCGGCGTCAGGCGAGTGGGCGGATCACTTTGCCCGGGTTCAGGATTCCGCGCGGGTCGAAGGCCTGCTTGACGGCCTGGTGCACGGACACACCCACCTCGCCCAGCTCGGTTTCCAGCCACTCCCGCTTGAGCGTGCCGACGCCGTGTTCGCCGGTGATGGTGCCTCCCAGCCGCAACCCGAGATCCATGATCGCGTCGAAGGCTTCCTGGCCGCGGCGCACGGAGTCCGGGTCGGCGCCGTCGAAGACGACGTTGGGGTGAAGGTTCCCGTCGCCGGCGTGCCCGCAGCACGGGATGAGCACGCCGTGTTCGGCCGAGATCGCCGCGATGCCCTCGATCAGTTCCGCCAGCCGCGACCGCGGCACGCACACGTCGTCGACCAAGCGGTCGCCGAGCAATTCCATCGCGACGCCCGCCAGCCGCCGCGCCTCGATCAGCAGCTCCGCCTCGGCCTGGTCGGCGGACACGATCACCTCGGTCGCACCGCAGGCGCGGGCCACCTCCGCAAACGCTTGCAGGTCGTCGGGCGCGGCCGGGCCGCGGTCGGACTGGGCGATCAGCACACCCTCGACGTCGGGGGGAAAGCCCAGGTCACGGTAGTTCGACACGGCGTCGACGCTCGGTTTGTCCATGAACTCCAGCAGCGAAGGCCGCCGACCGGTGCTCAGATATTCCGTCACCGTCGTGCAGGCCGCCGCCGGGGTGCGGAAGAACGCGATCGCGGTGAGCGGTTTCTCCGCGATCGGACGCAGCCCCACGGTCACCTCGGTGATCACGCCGAGCGTGCCCTCGGAGCCGGTGAACAACCGCACCAGGTCGTAGCCCGCGACCCCCTTGACGGTCCGGCGGCCGGTGCGCAGGACCCGGCCGTCGGCGAGCACCACTTCGAGGCCACGCACGAAATCGCTGGTGACGCCGTACTTCACGCAGCACAGTCCACCCGCGTTGGTGGCCACGTTCCCGCCGATCGTCGAGGATTCCCACGATCCGGGGTCGGGCGGGTAGAACAGGCCCTTGTCGGCCACCGCGCGCGAGAGCACCGAGTTGACCACCCCGGGCTGCACCGTGGCGGTCTGGTTGACCTCGTCGATGGTGAGGATCGCGCTCATCCGCTCCAGCGACAGCAGGATCCCGCCGTCCACGGCGTTGGCGCCGCCGGAAAGTCCGGTCCGCGCGCCCTGCGGCACCACCGGGATCCGGTGTTCGTGGGCGAATCTGAGCACCCGGGCGACCTCGACGGTGCGGCGGGGACGGGCCAGGGCCACGGGCTTCCCGGCCACGCAGAAACCTGCCTGGTCGAACCGGTAGGACTCCAGCACAGCCGGATCAGTCGTGATGAACTCTTCGTCGAGACCAGCGATGGTTGACTCCACGATTTCACCGTACCGATCACGAGCGCGACCGGCGATCATCACTGCGCGTGACCAGCCGATGCACGAAAGAATCGGTCGTGACAGGCCTGAAGACTCGGCCTAGGTGGCGACGGGTTCGTTCCGGGATTCCCGCCCGCTACCCGATTTCGCCGGATTCTCCCGGCCGTTTCCGGACGCCGCGGCCGCAGTGCGCGGTTCGGGTACCTGATAGGGCTCCTGAAGCAACGGAGTCGCCTCGGCCAGGAGCTGCACCGTCGTCTGTAGCTTCTCGGCCGTACGTCGGCGCAGATCTTCGAGCACGTCGGCCTTGCCCTGCGCCTGTTCGACCATCTGAGCCGCGTTCGCGGTGGCTTCGGCGACGACGCGTTTCGACTCGGCCGTGGCCTTGCGCTCCCGCTCGGCGATGGCCTCCAGTGACCGGGACCGGCGGACCGCCATCGCCTCGGCGAAGTCGTTTTCGATCTGCTTGCGCCGGCGCGCCGCCTGCTCTTCGAGCTTGCGGCGGCTTTCCGCGGCCTGCTTGTTCATGACCTCGACTTCCGAGCGGGTCCGGGCCATCAGCATGTCGTGCTCCGCGGCCATCTCCCGGCGACGCGTGTCGAGCTCGGCGACCAGCCGCTCGTGCCGTTCGCGCAGGCGGCGGCCGGCCTTCTCGGCGGCAGCCCAGCTGCGCTCGGCCGACGCCCTGGCCCGCTCGGTGATCTCGGCGGCCTCCTCCTCGGCGAGCTCGACCATGCGGAGCAGCCGCTCGCTCAGCCCGTCCGGTTCGATCGGGGTGCGGGCCAGCCGGTTTATCCGCTCGCGGAGCCGGTCGTTCTCGCTGCGCAGCTCCTCCAGCTGCCGCGCGAGGTCCTCGGCGTTGGCGGCGGCCGCGTCCCGATCGGAGATCAACAGTCGGAGGTCGGCCTCCACGCTGCGCACGTACTCGCGAACCTGCCGGGCGTCGTACCCGCGCCAGGACCGGTCGAAGTCCGTCCGAAGGGGAACGAGGTCATCACGAGCTTCCACCGCCACCATCGTCAGCACCTCCTGCTTTCCTGCGCACCGCGCTGTGTGACCACCGAATGACCGTCACCCGACAAGCGCACGTGGCCCGGCTCCGAGACAGTCCTTTGTGGACTTTCGGACGAAAGCCCGCTCACGGCAAGCATGCTCTCTTCACAGCTTGCCGTCTACAGCATCGCGTCGTTCACGTAATTTCTCGGTGTGACCCCGGCGGCGCCGCCTGCCAGCGTCCTCCGCCACGATTCGGCGAGCATCACCCCGGCAAGACCAATTTCGCCACCGTGGACCGCTGGTGACGAAGTCACCGGACGCCGTCACATGGCGGGAAATCAAGGACGGCCCGCCCAAGATCAACATGCCCATGTGTACACCGTGCGGACATCAAAACGCCAGTCAAGATTGCGCCGCGGAACTCAGTGGTCCCGAAGCCCCGCGGCCGGATCGGGATGGACCATCCTTACGCCACGATCGTCACCGAAGCCGCCGGCACGCCCCGGCGGACGAGGTCGAGCCGACGACCGCGTGCTCCTCGACCGAGCAGGATCACCCGGGTGTGGGACGTGGTCGGGCGACCGCCACGCCGACGCCGAAGAGCCGTGGCCCGCGGCGGATCGCCCCGGACTGTTCCCCGAGGACATGCCCGGTTCACCGACGCCGGTGGCGGCGACTCGGGACAGCGCGCCGGCCGGCTTGGGGGCGGCCTCCTGATCACCCGTGGGATCAACCCGTAGCCTTAGGCAGGTGACCGGGGACAGACAAACGGACGAGACGTCTGAAAACCGCGCCGGGCCTGCTTCGGACGAGCAGTCAAAGGAGCAGTCGACCGCGCCTTCGCAGGACACGTCTTCGCAATCCGAGAACCGCGATGCGCCCGCGCCGGACGAGAAGCCTCCCGGGCAGCAGCCGACCGGGCTCGATGACACGGCCGCCGAGGAGCCGGAAGTGCCCGCGGAAGGCAAGCCCACCGAGCAGGCCGAACGGCCGAACGCGAAGACCGTCGACAAGCCCGCGGAGCAGCCGGACGCGCCCGCGGAAGCGAAGCCCGCCGAGCAGGCGGAACGGCCCACCGCGAAGAGCAGCGAAAAACCGGCCAAGCAGCCGGATGCGCCAGTGCCCGCCGCGCCCGCCAGGCAACCGAGCGGCCAGCAGCCCGCCGAGGGCGGCGAATCCTCGGACCAGGCGTCCGGCCAGGCGGACGCCGACAAGCGGGTGATCGCGGGCCGCTACCGGATCGAGCGGCGACTCGGCGGCGGCGCGATGGGCGTGGTGTATCTCGCGAACGACACCGTGCTGGGCCGAACCGTTGCGGTGAAAGAACTTTTGCTTCCGCACTCGCTGAGCGAGGCGGAGGCCGAGCAGGCCCGCAAACGCTCGTTCCGCGAGGCCCGGCTGGCCGCGCGGCTGCAACATCGCGACGCCATCACGGTCTTCAACGTCGTGGAGGACGACGGCAAGCCGGTCCTGGTGATGGAGTACCTGCCCTCCCGCAGCCTGGCCGAAGTGCTCGCCGAGCGCGGCCGGGTGCCTCCGGAGGAGGCCTCGCGGATCGGCGCGCACGTGGCGTCCGCGCTCGCCGCCGCGCACGCGGCCGGGATCGTGCACCGCGATGTCAAGCCCGGCAACATCCTGATCGGGGACGGCGGCGGCGCCAAGATCACCGACTTCGGCATCTCCCGGGCCGCCGACGACGGGACCATCACCGGGAGCGGCCGGTTCGCCGGCACCCCGGCCTACCTTTCCCCCGAGGCGGCTCGCGGCGAGTCGCCGGGCCAGGCCTCCGATGTCTTCTCGCTCGGCGCGACGCTCTACACCGCCGTGGAGGGACGTTTCCCGTACGGCGACCTGGACAACCAGATGGCCCTGCTGTACGCGGCGGCCGCCGGCCGGTACACCCCGCCGACGCAGGCCGGTCCGCTCACCGAAACGTTGTCGCGCATGATGCGGCTCGACCCCGCCGAGCGGCCGACCATGGCGGAGGTCGCGCTCGAACTGGGCCAGGTGTCGGGCCCGGTCCCGGCAGGGCGCAAGGGCCGGCGAGCGCTGGTCCTCGCCGGGCTCGCGGTGGTCGTCGTGGTGGCGGCCGGCGTGGCCGGGGCGATCCTGCTGTCGTCGAACCACGGCGGCGCGGTCGCGGCACCCCCGCCCGCGACGAGCTCGCTGCCCGCGCCACCCTTGGCGACACCGGCCGGGACGCAACCCCCGTCACCGGCCACGGCGGCGCCGTCCGCTTCGGCGTCGCATTCGAGCGGTACGACGGATTCCACCCCGGCCACCCACAGCACGACACCGGCGACCGTCACCACGGCGGCCCCGGCGAGTTCCATGACGCAGGCGGTGAGCGAGTACTACTCGATCATCCCCGGCAACCTCGATCTGGGCTGGACCAAGCTCGGGCCCGTCCTCCAGCAGCAGGGCAAGGCGAACTACGAGTCCTACTGGCTCCGGATCAGCAACCTGACCGTGGTGAGTGGTCCGACCCAGGTCGGGCCGGACACCGTCGAAGTGACCATCGAATACACCAAGGACGGCACGCGGTACCGCGAGACCCACCGCCTCGGCATGATCGAGCAGAACGGTCAGTTCCTGATCAACACCGATCCGCCGGTCGGCTACGAGATCGTCGGCTGAGCTGTTCCTGATCCGCTTCGGTTCCCCCGGTAGCGCGGGGGAGCCCAGCGGCGGAAAGCTCAGGTCCGCTCGGCCCGGCACAGGAAGGCGTGCGGTGACCGGCCGATGCGGGTGAGCACGACGGTGGCCTCCCCGGCGCCGCCGATCTTGAGCCGGCGCCGCAGCGCGTCCGGGTCGACGTCGAGGCCGCGGACAAGGATCTCCAGGCGGCCGATCCGGTGCTCGCGCAGCAGCGCGCGCAGCGCCTTCTCCTGGTAGGGCCCGTGATCGAGGATCCGGAACGCGCGGATGCCCGACGGCGGCGTGTTCCCGGTCAGGTAGGCGATCCGCTCGTCGAGCTGCCACAATCCGTGCCGGGCGCCGTAATGACGGACGAGCCCGGCGCGCACCACCGCGCCGTCCGGGTCGATGATCCACTCACCGGGCGCACCGACACCGGCGTCGTCGGGCTCCGCGTCGGTGATCGTCCACTGTGTACCGTCCGAACGCAGCACGGTGGCCCGGCGCGCGGCGGTCGCGACACCGCCGGCCCACAGGCAGGCCTCCCGCACCTGGCCGTCCAGCGATACCAGCTCGACCTCGCCCGCCCACGGCACCACGGCGCGGTCGATGCCCGGTGAACACTTGACCACGAGGTCACGGCCCGCGTACACCGCGGCCAGATCGTCCAGCGCGGGAAGGAAATCCTCGGGACGCCACCGCCGGCGACCGGCCGTGTCGCGCCGGGCCGGATCGGCGACGACCACGGTGTCCCGGCTGACCGGACGCAGCGCGTCCGCGCGGACCAGCGCGACCTCGGGACAGTTGTGCCGCGCCATGGCCAGCCGGACCGGATCGATGTCGGACCCGACACAGCGCCCGGCGACCCGGGCCAGCTCGGCCAGGTCGGCACCGATCGAGCAGGTCACGTCGTGCACGTCGCGGTCCGCCAGCCGGGCCGCCCGGTGCCGGGCCACCGGTGACGCGCTGGCCTGCTGGAGCGCGTCGGCGGTGAACAGCCACTTCCGCGCGGAGTCCAGTTTGGCGGGCGCCTTTCGCCGCAGCAGCACCGTTTCCAGCACCGCCGCGGACCGTGCGCCCGCGATCCGCCGCGCGGCGGCGACATCGGCGATCCGGGTCCGATCGGTCAGCGGCAGCGCGTCGCATCCGGCGAGGGCCACCTCGCCGGATGCCGAACCCAGGAACTCGACATCGTCGAGGGTGAACGTGTAACTCAGCGCTTCGAACCCGTGATCATGACGTTGTAGAACAGCTCGCGCGGCAATGCCTTGGCCAACACCTTACGGTCCAGCGCCGACAGGCGAAGCCACAGGTGGTAGGCGAACAGGCGCCAGCGCAGGCTCAGCTTCTCCGGCGGCACGGCGGCCTCGAAGGTGCGGATCGGCCAGCCCGTCAGCGCCGCGGTGAACTCGTCGGTGACCGCCCGGACCGCGATCGCGCCCGCGCCGCGGGCCATCCGCTCCAGCTCGGCCGGATCGAAGGTGTGCAGGTCCACCACCGCCTCCAGCGCGGCGGCCCGCGAGGAGGAATCCAGCTCCTCCTGGGGACGACGCCACGCCGACAGCGCGGGCAGCCTGGTGACTCCGGTGGCGAGCCACCAGGTGAGCCGGCTCAGCCGCCGGGCGTAGAAGTCACCGATCCTGGTGGGCTCACCGGCGAACACGAACCGGCCACCGGGTTTGAGCACCCGCAGCACCTCACCGAAGGCCGCCCGCACGTCCGGGATGTGGTGCAGCACGGCATGTCCCACGACGAGGTCGAAACTGTTGTCCGGGTAGGGGATCCGCTCCGCGTCGGCCACCCGGCCGTCCACGTCCAGGCCCAGTCCCGCGGCGTTGCGCAGCGCCACCTCGACCATGCCCGGCGAAAGGTCGGTGACCGAGCCCTTCTTGATCACCCCGCCCTGCATCAGGTTGAGCAGGAAGAATCCGGTGCCGCAGCCCAGTTCCAACGCGGTCGGATACGGCTGGCCGTCCTCGCCGGCGACGGCGTTGAACACATCGGTGGCGTAGGAGATGCAACGTTCGTCGTAGGAGATCGACCACTTCTCGTCGTAGGTGCCGGCCTCCCAGTCGTGGTAGAGCACGTTGGCCAGTTTGGGGTCCGCGTAGGCCGCTTCGACCTCTTCGGCCGTGGCATGCGGATGCGGTGCCGGATCGGGATCCGACACGGGGTCGGGCATGGGGTCGGGCATGGGGTCGGGCACCGTCACTTCCCCTCGAAGCTGGCCTTGCCCGGCCCGTTCTCGATGAAGGATCGCATGCCGTTGCGCTGGTCCTCGGTCGCCCAGAGCGCGGTGAACAGGTGGGTCTCCAGCTTGAGCCCGCTGGCCAGATCGACGTCCAGCCCGCCGTCGATCGCGGCCTTGGCGCTGGCCAGCGCGACCGCGGGACCGCTGGTGAACTGCGACGCCCACTTCAGGGCGGTCGAATACACGTCGTCGGGCGCGACGACCTCGTCCACGATGCCCAGTGAAAGCGCTTCCCCGGCGTTGGCGAAACGGCCCGTGAAGACCAGGTCCTTGGCCTTGCTGGGCCCGATCAGCCGGGCCAGGCGCTGCGTGCCGCCCGCGCCGGGGATGATGCCGAGCAGGATCTCCGGCTGTCCCACCTTGACGTTGTCGCCGGCCACCCGCCGGTCGGCCGCCAGCGCCAGTTCGAGCCCGCCGCCCAACGCGTAGCCGGTGATCGCGGCGACGGTCGGTTTGGGGATCGCGGCCACCGTGGACACGGTGTTCTGCAGGCCGGTGCCGAAGGTCCGCATGTCGACATAGGACCGAGTGGCCATTTCCTTGACGTCCGCGCCACCGCAGAAGGTCTTCTCGCCGCCGTAAAGGATCACGGCACGCACGTCGGCCCGCTGCGCGGCCTCGCGGGC
>DASSAD010000015.1:0-15365 GCA_035685725.1 Amycolatopsis sp.
GGTTGACCTCCACGGGTCTTCGAAAGCGTTGGCAGGTACTTACTTGGGTTTCGGCTCCTACCACCCCCGCCGTCGCGGGTGCCGGGGCGTGTACGGTGCCGTGCGATTAGCACTCTAGCCATGCGAGTGCTAGCCGCGCAACCAGGGTCGGCATGCGCTCGAAAAACCTCGTCGGAGCCGCCCTGACCCGCCGCTTTGTTCCGCCGGCGGTTCACCCCGGCCCGGCCTGGTGGTGTCCGACACGACCAGTGTTTCAGCCACGGGCCGGGGTGCGAAGCGGTCGCGGCCGCCCCCGGCGAGGAACCCTCCTGGCGGGTGACCTCCGGGGGCACGTCCGGCGTGCCCCCGGGCACGGCGCGGGGATCCGGGCACGGCGATGACTGCATGCTGTCGCGCGGTCTTGCGTAACCACCGATTTGGGCGAGATGGGCTGATCGGGCGGTAACGCTGCCCACCGGCGGTACCGCCACCTCACTCGATGGGCGGTGTCCGGCTCCGCCGAACGGTCCTACCTTGGAAAACGGCCCGGGGAATATCTGAAGGGTTGGTGCTGACCATGGGTGGTTGCAACTGCTGCAGCTCGTGCAGCGGCCACGGATGCGGCTGCTGCGGTAGCTGCCGAAGCTGATCGCGGAGAACCGTTCTCGATGAGCCGCCTCGTACCGGGTACGGCGTTTCCCCGGCACGAGGCGGCCGGAGAACGAGACAGCACACCGGCTAGCGACCTCGTGGAACCCGACCAGAACCAGACAAAAGGAGCTATCGCGCCTTCTGCGTACTGGGTAGCTTTCTCACGTGTCGCCGTTCACACGTCGTAATGCTCTGCGTGTCTTCGCCGCGGGCACCGCGAGCCTCACCGTCGCCGGGCCCGCCACCACCGATGCGACCGCCAGCCCGACCGCCACTGCCGGGACGCGCCAGCGTGCCTTCGCCGACGCGGCCGCGGAGTCGGGTGTTCCCGAAGCCGTCCTGCTGGGCGTCTCGTACCTGAAATCTCGCTGGGACCACCACGACGGCGCGCCCAGTACCGGCGCCGGGTTCGGGCCGATGCACCTCACCGACGCGCGCACGGCCGCGGGCTGGAGTGGTCACCACGACCAGGGCACGGAGGATCCACGCGGCGACACGGCCCGCACGCCGCTCGAGCTCCGCCGGCCGGGTGTCGCCGCACCGGTTCCGGCGTTGCAGACGGTCGATCTCGCGGCCGCGCTCACCGGCATCGCGCCCGCGACCCTGCGCGCCGATCCCACCGCGAACATCCGCGGCGGCGCGGCTGTTCTCGCGCGGTACCAGCGAGAACTCGGAGCCGGCACCGGCGATCCCGGCGAGTGGTACGGCGCCGTGGCCCGCTACGGCGGCGCGACCGATTCGACGGGGGCGGCCTTCTTCGCGGACGAGGTGTTCGCCCTCATCGCCACCGGTGCCGCCCGGACCACCGACGACGGTCAGCGGGTCACGTTGGCGGCCCGATCCGGGATCACGCCCGCACGCCGGCAGGTCGGATTGCTCGGCCTTCCCGCCGGCTCCTCCGCGGCGGTCGAAGCGCCGCCGGGCCTGTCGTGCGAGTGGGTTCCGGCCCCCTACCAGGATCTCGGCAACGGGAACTACGGCAACTACGACAAGGCGGACCGGCCGGTCAGCCAGCAGGTCACGCACATCGTCATCCACGACACCGAATGCACCTACGACGTCGCGCTCGGTCTCGTCCAGGATCCGACCTACGTCAGCTGGCACTACACGGTGCGCTCGGCCGACGGGCACGTCGCGCAGCACGTGCGCACCAAGGACGTCGCCTGGCATGCGGGGAACTGGTATGTCAACGCCAAGTCGATCGGGATCGAGCACGAGGGCTTCGGCGCGCAGGCCGGCTGGTACACCGAGGCGATGTACCGCACGTCGGCGAAGCTGGTGCGCTTTCTCGCCGCGAAGCACGCGATCCCGCTGGACCGCGAGCACATCATCGGCCACGACAACGTCCCGGGCACCACACCGGCCTCGATACCGACGATGCACTGGGACCCGGCACCCTACTGGGACTGGGCACACTACTTCGATCTGCTCGGGGCTCCGCTGCGAGCACGGGCGTCCGGGCGCGACACCGGGTTGGTCGTCATCGACCCCGCCTACGCCACCAACCGCCCCGGCTACACCGGATGCGACACGACGAACACCGCCGCCGCCTGCCCGCTGCACGGTTCCTCCGCGGTCCACCTGCACGCCGAGCCGCGGCCGGACGCACCGCTGCTGCCCGATCCCGGCCTGCACCCCGGCGGTTCTCCGTCCACAATGGATATCGCGGATGTGGGCAGCAGGATGTCGGCCGGGCAACGGTTCGCCGTCGCGGACCTTCGGGGTGACTGGACGGCGGTCTGGTTCCTCGGCCGCAAGGGCTGGTTCCACAACCCGATGGCCTCGCCGGTGGCCCACTCCGCGCTCGGCGAAGTCGCGGTGCCGAAGCCGGGCACCGATTCCGTGCCGGTCTACGGCCGGGCCTACCCCGAAGCCGAGGCTTACCCGGCAGGGTTACCCGCCCAGAGCCTCGTGCCGCTGCCGTACACCTTTTCCGCCGGCCAGGCCTACTCGGCCGGTCCGGTGATCGACTCCGAGTTCTATGCGGCGACCACCTTCGACCCGGCGGATCACGTTGTCGTACGGGGGAAAACGCGATACGTGCAGATCCAGTTCGGACACCGCGTGGCGTTCGTGAGGCTCGACGATGTCCGGCTCCTGCCCTCGGCCGAAGCCGGGTCCACGCCGGCAAGCTGACGCTTCCCACGCACGATCTACGCACGTGTCCACCCGTTGGGGTAGAGGCGGTCCTCATTGGTGTGATCATCGGTCATGTTGCGTGTGCGGTCTTTCGATCTCGCCGTTAGATCGTTGAGGCACTACTCCAAGCCGGTGGACGGATCACCGTCGCCGCCGGGCGGGAAAGTGCCACGCGAAAGACCAGAGCGGCGCGACCCATCCGGATTTCCCTTCGCGCGCGTGTGAAAGTCCCAGGGAGACACCGTGGACGTGATGTTGCTGGTGGGGACCAGGGTTGAGGCGGTGAAGGCCGCCCCGGTGGCCCTCGCGCTGAGCGGCCACGGCGTCCTGCGCCCGGTGATCGTGCACACCGGGCGGCACGACGGCGCCGTCGAGCAGGCGCTCGCACCGTTCGGCCTGCTCGTCGACGTCTGGCTGGACGCACCGCCGCACCCCGCCGATCGGCAGGCCGAGCTGGTCGCGGGCCTGCTGCCGGCGCTGGACGAGACGTTTCAGCGGCACCGGCCGGCCGCGCTCGTCGTGCAGGGCGAGGGCTCCACCTTGCTGGCCGGCGCGCTGGCCGCGTTCTGGGCGCAGGTTCCGGTGGTCCACCTCGAAGCTGGCACCCGCACGCCCCAACCGCTCTCGCCGTACTTCGAGGAGAACAGCCGCCAGCTGGTGACCCGGATCGCGGCGCTGCACCTGGCGCCCACCAGCCGCGCGGCCGCGGCCCTGCGCGCCGAGGGCGTGCCCCGGCAGCGGATCACGATCATCGGCAACAGCGTCGTCGATGCCGTCGGCTACCTCGCCGAACGCGACGCACCCGCGCGGTGTGGCGAACTGGCGCTGCTCGAAATGGAAGTGAACGAGGCCGGGCAACGGGTGCTCCTGATGACGGCGAACCGGAGCGAATCCTGGGGCGAACCGCTCGGCCGCACGCTCGCCGCGCTCCGGCGGATCGTCGAAGAGCAGGACAATCTGCAGGTGCTGTTCCCGGTGCACCCGGACCCGGCCGTGCGGGACCAGGTCATCGGCGCCGTCGGCGACCTGGCCAGGGTGACGATCACCGAGCCGCTGGAATACCCGGACCTGGTCCGCGCCCTGCGCCTGGCCTCGTTGGTGCTCACCGACTCGGGCACCATCCAGGAGGAGGCCACCACCTTCGGCACACCGGTCCTGGTGCTGGGCGAGGACACCGAACGCCGGGAAGCGGTCGACGCCGGATACGCCTGGCTCGTCGGCACCGACCCCGCCACGATCCACGCCGCGGCGACCGAGATCCTGCTCGGGCGGCGGCGCGTCTCCCGGGCCGAAAATCCCTACGGTGACGGCAAAGCGGCCGCGCGCGCCGTCATCGCCCTCGAAGACCTGCTCGGCATCGCCGAGGGGCATTTTCCCACCCGGGTGCCCGCCTCCGAGACCTAGCGATCAGACCGACACGACGTCGACCGGGAGCGCGGGATTCGCGGAGATGTCCAAAGAGGACGCTCCGATGCCGGCCGCGACCACGTGGGCGCCGAGCGCGGCGATCATGGCGCCGTTGTCCGTGCACAGGCGTGGCCGCGGCACGCGCAGGTCGATCCCCGCTTCCGCGCAGCGTTGTGCGGCCAGCGCCGACAACCGTGAGTTGGCGGCGACCCCACCGGAGATCACCAGGGTGCCGATACCGAGCTCCTTCGCCGCGCGCACCGCCTTCGCGGTCAGCACATCGGCCACCGCCTCCTGGAAGGAAGCCGCGACGTCGTCCACCGGGATCTCCTCACCCCGGCGCTCGGCACCCTCGACCCAGCGGGCCACCGCCGTCTTGAGGCCGGAGAAGGAGAAGTCGAACTTCGCGTCCCGCGGGCCGGTCATGCCGCGCGGGAACGCGATGGCACCCGGGTTCCCCCGCCGGGCGGCCTTGTCGATCGGCGGGCCACCGGGGTAGGGCAGCCCGAGCACCCTGGCCACCTTGTCGTAGGCCTCGCCGGCCGCGTCGTCCACAGTGGACCCCAGCTCGGTGATGGCGGAGGCGATGTCGTCGACGCGGAGGAGCTGGGTGTGCCCGCCGGAGACGAGCAGGGCCAGGCAGGGCGAGGGCAGCGGGCCGTGCTGGAGGGTGTCGACCGCGATGTGGCCGGCGAGGTGGTTGACCCCGTAGAGCGGGACGCCCAGCGCGGCGGCGTAGGCCTTGGCGGCCGAGACCCCGACGAGCAGCGCCCCGGCCAGGCCCGGCCCGGCGGTGACCGCGATGGCGTCCACATCGGACAGTTTGAGGTCGGCCGCCGCGAAGGCGCGCTCGGCGGTGGGCACCAGCGCCTCCAGGTGGGCCCGGCTGGCGACCTCGGGCACGACGCCGCCGAACCGGGCGTGCTGCTCGACGCTGGAGGCGACCTCGTCGGCGAGCAGCTCGACCGTTCCGTCGTCGTGCAGCCGGACCAGGCCGATCCCGGTCTCGTCGCAGGAGCTCTCGACGCCCATGATGATCCGCGACATTCAGCCGACCTCCTCGCCCGCCCGGGCCGCCCGCTTCATCGTGAACGCGTCGGCACCCGAAGGTTGGTAGTAACGCTTGCGAAGACCGATCCGGGTGAAACCGTGCCGCTCGTAAAGCGCGACGGCCCGGTCGTTGTCGGTGCGGACCTCCAGGAAGACCGGCGCGCGCAGCTCGTCGGCGCGGGAGAGCAGCCGGCGCAGCAGGGCCGTGCCGATGCCCTGACTCTGGTAGTCGGTGTCGACGGCAATGGTGTGCACGCTGGTTTCGAAGTCACCCGGACGCCCGACGATCGCGAGCCCGGCATACCCGACGAGGCTCGCCGGCCGGCCGCCGTCGGGCCGCAGGTAGGCACCGAGGTAGTAGCCGCCGGCCTCGAGCTCCGAGTGGAAGGCTCGCACGCTCCACGGATCATCACCGGCGAAGAGCTTCCGCTCGATCTCCACGCAGCGGGTGATGTCCCGGGGCCGGAGCACGTCCAGCTCGATCACGCGGTCACCCGCTTCCGTGCGGCGGGCTCGACCGCGTCGGGACGGCGAAGGTACAGCGGTGTCAGCGGAGCCGGCGCCGCCTTGGCGAGCAGTTCGGTGGCCGCGACGGTGACCAGGCCGGCCGTCGCCGGGTAATACGGCTCGATCACGCGAACCCCGAGCCGGTCGGCGTACAAGCGCGCCCCGTCTCCCGCGGCGACGGGGACGCCGAACTCGGCCGGCGCCTGCACGTGGGGGCCGTCGACCCGGCGCTTCGCGGGGTCGTAGGCGGCCCAGTAGACCTCCCGGCGGCGCGCGTCGGTCACCACGAGGAAGGGTTCGTCCGAAACGGCGCCGGCGGCGATGGCGTCCAGGCCGCAGACCGGGTACACCGCCACACCGAGACCGTGGCCGAGTGCCGCGGCGGTGGCCATCCCCGCGCGCAGACCGGTGAAGGGCCCGGGCCCGACCCCGCACACGATGGCGTCCAGTTCCCCCAGCGCCACCCCGGCTTCACGCAGTGCGTCCAGCGCGTGCGGCATGATCAGCTCGCCGTGGGCACGCGCGTTCAGCGTGACCCGCTCGGCGAGCACGGCGACTCCCTCACCCGACACCGTGGACACTCCGGCGGTCACGGCGGGCGTCGAGGTATCGATCGCTAGCACCAGCACGATTTACCAGCCTACCGACTTCACGGCGGAGTCACGGCGGGACGGGCCGAGTCCGCGCCGGACGGGCTCGCACGACGCATGCGACCGACCGGTTTCAACCCCGAGGACCGGCGACGCTGCGTGACCGGGATGAGCCCACCCGTCGACCGCGACCACCGCGTCGAGTACCCGGAAAACATGGTCTGGGACACGTTTTCGTCGGCACTCACCCCGCCACGGCAGCATGATGAGTCTGTGGTAGCGACGAACGGAGATTACGTGGCAACACCGTTGTTCCCGGCTCTGACGGCACCCCCGGCCAAGATCGCCGTCCGCTTCGGCGAACTGGCACTCGACTACACCGAACTCGCCAACGTGGCCGGCACGCTGGCCCGCGAACTCCGGGTGAGCGCACCGGTCCGGGTCGCGGTCTGGGCCACTCCCAGCCTGCACACCGCCGTCGCGGTCGTCGGCGCGCTACTGGCCGGGGTGCCCGCGGTACCGGTCAATCCGAAGATCGGCGAGCGCGAACTTGACCACATCGTGTCCGACAGCGCACCCGAACTCGTGCTCGCCGAGCCCGGCGCGGTCCTGCCCGCCGGCCTGGCCGCCCTGCCCCGGCTGGACATCGGACTCACCGGAACACCGGGCGCGCTGCCGGAAGAACCCGACCCCGAGGCGCCCGCGCTGATCGTCTACACCTCCGGCACCACCGGGCCGCCCAAGGGCGTGGTGCTGCCGCGCCGCGCGATCGCGAGCACGCTCGACGCGTTGGAAGGCGCCTGGCAGTGGACCGCCGACGACATCCTGGTGCACGCGCTGCCGCTGTTCCACGTGCACGGCCTGATCCTGGGCATCCTGGGGCCGCTGCGGCGCGGCGGCAGCGTGCGGCACCTCGGCCGGTTCTCCACCGAAGCGATCGCGAAGGAACTGGGCGCCGACGCGACGATGATGTTCGGTGTTCCGACGATGTATCACCGGATCGCGGGCGAGGTCGACGAAAACCCCGAACTCGCCAAGGCGCTCGGGCGGGCACGGCTGCTCGTCTCGGGATCGGCCGCGCTGCCGGTGCACGACCACCAGCGCATCACCGCGGCCACCGGGCAGCAGGTCGTGGAGCGTTACGGGATGAGCGAGACCCTGATGAACACCAGCGTCCGCGCCGACGGCGAGCGCAAGCCCGGGACCGTGGGCGTCCCGCTGGCCGATGTCGAGCTGCGCCTCGTCGACGAGGCGGGCGAGGTCGTCGACGCGACCGAGACGGTCGGCGAGATCCAGGTCCGCGGCGCCAACATGTTCACCGAGTACCTGAACCGGCCGGACGCCACCGCCGAGGCGTTCACCGACGGCTGGTTCCGTACCGGAGACATGGCGACCCGTGACGCCGACGGGTACGTGCGGATCGTCGGGCGCAAGGCCACCGACCTGATCAAGAGCGGCGGGTACAAGATCGGCGCGGGAGAGATCGAAAACGCGTTGCTGGAACATCCCGGGGTCGCCGAGGTGGCGGTCACCGGCGAGCCGGACGCGGACCTCGGCGAGCGGATCGTGGCCTGGATCGTGCCGGCGGACGGCGCGGCTCCCGAGGAACAGGAACTGGTCGATCATGTGGCGCGGCTGCTGACCCCGCACAAGCGCCCCCGGGTGGTCCACTTCCTGGACTCGTTGCCCCGCAACGACATGGGCAAGGTGCTCAAGCGCGCGCTCGTCCAACCGCGTGGCTGACGCCAGGGAAGGTGCCAGGGACCTCGTCGAGGCGGTCACCACCGGTTTCACCGAGTTTCCCGCGCCCGCGCCGGACCCGGGCGGCGACGGGCCCATCGACTGGGCCGGCTACGGCGAAGCCCGCCGGCGGGCGGTCGAGCGCACCGGCGAGCAGGAGTCCGTGGTCTGCGGGGTGGGCACGGTCGGCGGCGTCCGGGCGACACTGATCGCGTTCGAGTTCGGGTTTCTCGGCGGCTCGCTGGGCCGCCGCACCGGTGACCGGATCGAGGCGGCCTTCGCGCGGGCGCGGGAACTCGGCACGCCGGTCGTCACGCTGATCGCGACCGGGGGCAGCCGGATGCAGGAGGGCATGGCCGCGCTTTCCCAGCTGCAGCGCATCGCCGGGCAGATCGCCCTGGCCAGGGCCGCGCGCGTCCCGCTGCTGAGCGTGCTGCGGGACCCGGCGACCGGGGGCGGCTGGGCCACCCTCGGTGCCGCCGCCGACGTCACGCTCGCGCTGCCGGGTGCGCAGGTCGGTTTCGCCGGCTCGCGGGTCCGACCGGGGGGCCAACGGGGTTACGCGCCCACGGCCTACACCGCGGAGTCACATCTGGCGACCGGGCAGGTCGACCAGATCGTGCCGCGGGACGAGCTGCCGCAACGCCTGGCCCGGTGGCTGGCGCTGCTCACCGGCGCGGACGGCCGCCCGGCCGACCCGCCGGCCGCGCTGGGCACCGGGCCGCTTCCGGGCAGCGGGTGGGAATCCGTGACCGCGGCGCGGGCGCCGGAACGACCTCGGGCCGATGCCTATCTGGACGACTACTTCGACTGGCGGCAGGACATCAGCGGGGACCGCTGCGGAGGCGTGGACCCGGGCGTGCGGTGCGGGTTCGGGTCGCGGCGGGGTGTGACGGTCGCCTACGCCGCGCAATGCGGCACGCCGACCCTGCCCGCCGGGTTCCGCACCGCGGCGCGCCTGATCCGGCTCGCGGACCGGCTGCGGGTTCCGGTGCTGACCCTGGTCGACACCCCCGGGGCGGCGAACGACGCGGAAGCCGAGCGCGCGGGTGCCGGACCGGCGATCGCCGAGGTGTTCACCGCCGTCGCGGAGGCGGACGTGCCGATCACCACGCTGGTCATCGGCGAGGGCGGGTCCGGTGGCGCGCTCGCCTTCGCCGCGCCCGGCCGCACCTGGATCACCCCCGATGCCTACTTCTCGGTCACCTCGCCGGAAGCCGCCACGGCGATCCTGAAACTGCCGTCCACCGAGGTGCGGGCGGTCGCCGGCCGCCTCCGCCTGCGTCCTGGAGACCTGGCGGAACTGGGCCTGGCCGAGGTGCGAACCGGGCGGGAGGTCGGCGGCACCGCCTGACCACACGAGCGGTTCACGGGTGCAGCAGGATCTTGCCGTTCGGGGTCGCCGGGTCGGCCATCAGCGCCAGCGCCTCGCCCGCCCGCTCCAACGGGAACTCGTGGGTGATCAACGGGGCCGGATCCAGGATTCCGGCGGCGAAGGCGCGGACCGCGTGGGCCCAGTCCCGCGCGGAAGCGCCGAAGACGGTGTGCACGGTGACCGCGGCACCGACCAGGTCCGCGGGCACCAGCGGGTCCGTCTCGACCCCCGACAGGCCGGCGAGCACGGTCCGTCCGCCGCGCCGCGTCAGCGACACCGCCAGGTGCCCGGTCCCCGGCGCGCCGGCCGCCTCGACGACCACGTCGAAGCCGCCCCGGGCCTGGTGGGGTGGGCACCAGGTAGCGCCGAACCGCGACACCAGCTCCGCCCGGTCCGTGCGCGGATCGACCACGACCAGTTCGGCCGGGCCACTCGCCGCCAGCAACTGCGTGGCCAGCATGCCGAGCGTGCCGCCACCGACGACCGCGACCCGCTCACCGGGCACGACCTGCGCCTTCAGGCACGCCGCCGCCATGCACGCCGACGGTTCCAGCGCCGCGGCCGAGCGCAGGTCGGCACCCTCGGGCAGCTCGTGCAGCAGCCGGGCGGGCAGGCGCAGCTCGTTCGCCCACGCGCCGGGCCGGGTGTACCCGGTCTCGTCGTAGCCCGCCCCGCATAGGCTGGTGTCGCCCTGATAGCAGGCCGCGCACCGGCCACAGTTGCGAAACCCTTCGCCCACCACGGGCTTCCCCAGCAGCGACGGGTCGGTCCCCGGTCCGAGTTCGACGACCGTCCCGGACCACTCGTGGCCGGGTATCACCGGGTAACGCACGAACGCCTCGGCCCGCGTGCCCGCGAACACCTCGCGATCCGAACCGCAGATCCCGGACCACGCCACCCGCACCACCGCTTCGCCGGGCTCCGGCAAGGCCGGTTCGGCCGGCACCAGCCGCAGCGATCCCGGCCGGTCGATCAGCACCGCTCGGTTCATCGGTCCCTCCGTTTCTCCGTGCGCCCGTCGCCGATCCCGGCGGCTTGCCCGACTGCAGGCCGGTCCAGCGGCCGTCAGACGGGGACGGCGAGTCCTTCGGCCGGCAACTTCGACATGACCGCCTCCGGAAGCAGCCGGTCCAGGAACTCCAGGCCGATCTGCGCGCGCCGGACCCGTTCGCGGCCCAGCGCGATCGCGACCGGCTCGAGGTGGGTGCCGCTCGGGTAGATGTTCGGCGCGTTGCGCAGCCCGAACTTGAGATAGACCGGCGCGGCCACCCGCACGATCTCGCCGATCTCCATCTGCCGGATCAGGCCGCCCTGGTCGTCGGGCGATTCGATGTAGATGTCCAGCGGCAGGTCGACCGCGGCGCGGATCGCCGCCAGCTGACCGAGTGTGAGGTCGGTGGGCACGTTGTAGGTGTCGGCGCCCAGCCGCTCGGCCAATCGCACGGCCGGCGGATTCGACAGTCCCATTTGGACACTGATCTTGAACCGCAGCCCGGCCGGGAACTCCCCGGCGGCCCGCAGTTTCGCGGCGATGTCCAGCAGGCCGAGGTCGGTGATCAGCACACTGCGGATCCCGGCCTCCACGCTGCGGGCGATGTCTTCCAGGTTGTGCACCAACCCTTCGGTGCCGCGGGCCTGCGCGACAAGCGCCCCGGCACCGGACGCCAGCGCCGCGCCCGAGGCACCCCAGCCGGTCAGCGGACGGGCGAACAAACTCACCTCGATGGCCCGCCGCCGGCCGGTTTCGGCCATCCGGCCCAGCTCGTCGAAGGTCAGCAGCATTCCGCCGCTGCCCTGGGAAACCCGGTGCACCGGCACGCCGCGCTCGTCGGCCTCGGCCAGCACGGCGTCGAGCACCTCCGGGCCTTCCACGCTGGGGATCTCCACCCGGCACTGCGCGCCGTCGGGAAAGCGCTTCCCGCTGTCCGGCAACTCGGTATCCGTGCCCGCGAACCCCTCGGCCCTCAGGAAGTCCCTGAACCTGGTCACCGCCACCACCTTGTCCGATATTTCGGTCGCCGTTCGAGACCTTAGACGCCGAACGCGGCCGAGGACAACGCTTGCGCGCCGCGGAAAACGCGTCTAAGCCCAGCCGCCGTGCGGTTCGAGGGTGGCGATCCGGACGTCGTCGGGCCGGCGTTCGAGGCGAACGACGAGGTGATCCTCCGACAGCCGCTCGGCCGCGCCCTCGCCCCACTCCACGACGACGACGGCGGCGGCCGCCAGATCGGTGTCGAGGTCGAGATCGTCGAGCTGGGCCAGGTCGCCGCCGAGCCGGTAGGCGTCCACATGCACCAGCCCGACCCCGCGCTCCCCGGCCGGATGCACCCGCGCGAGCACGAAAGTCGGCGAACTGACACGCCCCGAAACCCCGAGCCCGGTCGCGATCCCCCGGGTCAGCACGGTCTTCCCGGCGCCGAGAGGGCCGGCGAGCAGCACCAGGTCGCCCGCCCGCAGCAACCGGCCCAGCGACTCGCCGAAGCGCACGGTGTCCTCTTCCGCCGGAAGGACCAGCTCTTCCGTCGGCAAGTTCGCGCGGTCAATCGTCACCGGGCGCTCCTTATCGTGCTCGTTGTCCTACCGGGAAAGACCGCGGCGCTAGCCGCTCAGCCACCGCCAGATCCTCCGCGACGAACTCTCGTCGGCCACTCCGGCACACCGCTGCAGGAGGTCGATGAGGTGGCTGTTCACCAGCTCGGGCTGCTCCAAGTGCACCATATGCCCGGCCCCGCGCACCCGCGCGAGCTCGGCGTCGGGCAGCTCGGCCGCGATCCGCTCGGCGTGCGAGAACGGCGTGAACCGGTCCGAATCGCCGCCGAGCACCAGCACGTGCGCGTGTTTGAGCCCGGCCAGCGCGGCGTACCGGTTGTGGCTGCCCAGGGTGTCGACGAAGTTCACCAGCCCCCGCACCGGGGTCACCGCGAGCATCTCCATCATCAGATCCACCACGGGCGAGGGCACCGGCCGCGGACCGAACGCCAGCCACCGCACGGCCTGCCTGGTCAGCTGTCCGCCGGCGGCGCGCACCAACTCGACCAGGCCAGGCTGCCAGCCGGCCAGCCCGCCGACCCCCCTGGTCACCGGGTTGTACTTGGACAGCAACCCGCGCGGGAGCCCCCTGCTGCCCACCTCGCCGGCCGCCGTCGCGATGAGCGCCACGCCCCGGACCCGCTCGTCGAACAGCTCCGGGTTCTGCTGGGCCAGCTCCATGATCACCATGCCGCCCATGGAATGTCCCATCAGGACGATCTGCTCGCCGGGCGCGACCACCCGCAGCACCGCGTCCAGGTCACGCGCCAGCTGCTCGATCGTGCTGGTCTGCTCGTTCGCCGCGGCCGAGGCCCCATGGCCGCGGTGGTCGTAGTACACCTGCCGCACGCGCGGCAGGGACAGCGCGGCGAAGTCGCGCCGCTGGAAATGCCAGCTGCGCTGGGAAAGCGCGAAGCCGTGCACGCCGACCACGGTCAGCTCGGGCCGCCCGCCGACGGCGTCGATCTCCGAGACGGACAGCGGGGTGCCGTCGTCGGCCGCGACCGTCGAGGTCCGGTCGGGATCCAGCTCACCGAGCCGCTGCAGGAGCGCCTTCTCGTTCGCCCGCCGCTGCTGCGCGCTGACCGCGATGGTGGCCGCCGCCGTCCCGGTGGCCAGCGCGGCGGCCCCACCGAGCACGGCAAGCAGCCCCCGTGAAGCCATCCCTACCGCTCCCCCAGGTACCTGCGCCGGACCCGCGGCCGGTACATGCCGGTGACGATCTCGTAGTCGATGGTGCCCAGCGTGTCGGCCCATTCCCGGGCGGTCGGCTCACCGTGGTCGCCGGGGCCGAACAGGATCACCTCGTCGCCCACCGACGGCTCGGCGCCCGGCTCACCACCGCAGTCGACGACCAGCTGGTCCATGCAGACCCGGCCGGCCACCGGACGGCGTCGTCCACCCAGCCACACGCTCATCCGGCCGGACAGCGTGCGCGGCACCCCGTCCGCGTAACCGACCGGAACGAGGGCGAGCGTGGTGTCGCGCGGCGCGGTCCAGGTGTGTCCATAAGAGACGGACTCGCCGGCCTCGATCCGTTTGGTCAGCACGACCGTGGACCGGAAGGTCATCGCGGGACGCAGATCTTCGCGCTGGCTCACGGGATTGAGGCCATAGCCGGCGATACCGGGCCGCACCAGGTCGAAACACAGGTCCGGCCGGGTGAGCGTGGCCGCGGAATTCGCCAGGTGCCGCAACGGATTCAGCCCGGCTTCGCGCGCGATCTCATCCGCCGCGCGGAAACGCTCCGCCTGCAGGTCGATCGAGGGATGCCCCGGCTCGTCCGCGCACGCCAGATGCGACCAGATCGCCACCACCTCGACGTCGGGTTCGGCGGCGGCCGCCTTCACCAGCGCGGGCCAGGCGTAGGGCGGGCAGCCGTTGCGCGACAACCCGGTGTCGATCTTGAGGTGGACCCGTGCCGGGGAACCGGCGCGGCGCGCGGCCTCGGCCAGCCGCCGCAGCTCGTCGGCCGAACTGGCGGAGAGGTCCACACCGGCGGCGATTCCGGGCGCGAAATCGACGTCGGGCGCGTCGAGCCAGCTCAGCACGGGCGCGGTGATCCCAGCGGCGCGCAGTTCGAGTGCTTCGGCAAGGGAGCAGGCCCCCAGCCAGGTGGCCCCGGCCTCGAGCGCGGCCCTGGCCACCGGTGCGGCGCCGTGGCCGTAGCCGTCCGCCTTGACCACGGTCATCACGGCGGCACGACCGGCCCTGCGCGCCAGCAGGGCGACGTTGTGCCGGATCGCGTCGAGGTCGACCACGACCTCCGCGCGGGGATAACCAGGGCTCATCATCGGCGATTCTCCCACCCGCCGTGCCCGCCGGGCCTACCGGCGCCCTCGTCACCCACCCCACCGGCGCGCGGCTTCGGCGGGGTGGGTGAGCGGCGTGGATCAGCCGAGGCGCTGGCCGCTGCTGCCGGAGAAGACGTGCAGTTCGTCCGGACGGATCTCCAGGTGCAGGGTGTCACCCATGCCGGGGGTGTGCCGGGGATCGACCCTGGCCACCACCGAAGCGCCCTCGGCCGCGCCGTCGGCGGCGATCTTGCCGTAGACGAAGGCGTCCGAGCCGAGTTCCTCGACCAGGTCGACCTTGACCGCCATCCCGCCCTCGGCGACGAGTTCCAGGGATTCCGGCCGGAAGCCCAGCGTGACCTCGGTGCCGTCGGCCGAGTCGATGATCTCGCGGGACAACGGGACGGTGAGACCGCCCAGCGTCGCGCCGCCTTCGGTGAGGCGGGCGGGCGCGAGGTTCATCGCGGGCGAGCCGATGAAGCCGGCGACGAACACGTTGGCGGGCCGGTCGTAAAGCGCGCGGGGCGTGTCGCACTGCTGGAGCAGTCCGTCCTTGAGCACCGCGACGCGGTCGCCCATCGTCATCGCCTCGATCTGGTCGTGCGTGACGTAGACGGTCGTGGTGCCCAGGCGCCGCTGCAGCGCGGCGATCTGGGTGCGGGTGGAGACCCGCAGCTTGGCGTCCAAATTGGACAGTGGTTCGTCCATCAGGAACACCTGCGGCTCACGCACGATCGCCCGGCCCATCGCGACCCGCTGCCGCTGGCCACCGGAAAGCGCCTTCGGCTTGCGGTCCAGGTACTCCTCGAGGTCGAGCAGCTTGGCGGCCTGGGCGACGCGTTCCTTGATCTCGGCCTTCGGCTTGCCGGCGATCTTCAGCGCGAACCCCATGTTCTGGCCGACCGTCATGTGCGGGTACAGCGCGTAGTTCTGGAACACCATGGCGATGTCCCGCGAACGCGGTGGCAGCTGGGTGACATCGCGGTCGCCGATCCAGACCGCACCGTCGTCGACGTCCTCCAGCCCCGCCAGCATGCGCAGGCTGGTCGACTTGCCGCACCCTGATGGCCCCACCAGGACCAGAAACTCGCCATCGGCGATCTC
>DASSAD010000016.1:0-2909 GCA_035685725.1 Amycolatopsis sp.
CGAACGCCATGACGGCCGCCACCACCCGCGCGGGCACCGCGACGAACCACGCGACCGCCGCACCGAGAACAAGTGCGGCACCCCCGAGAAGGCCCCAGCCACCTGCTTCCAACCAGACCGGCACTCGTGCTCACTCCTCCAGGACGGCGTGAGGGCGTCGGCTCGCACCCGGTCCGCTCCTGCGATCTACCCGCGCCCGGAAGCCGCACCGCTCGAATCGCTGTCAGCGCGCCGGTGGCGGCTCAGGGGCGCAGCTGCCCGAGCAGGCCCATGTCGTCACGGCAGGCCCAGTGCTCGACGATCATTCCGTCGGTGACGCGCCAGATGTGGATGAACGTCCAGTCGACGGGACGACCGGAAGCGGGTGTGCCGACGAGTAGGGGCATCGTGGAGGCGCGGTGAGTTCCGTGCAGCGTGAGGTGCTGGGTGACCAGGCCGCCCTCGGCGATGACGTGGTGCTGCTCGGCAGTGACCGGCCCGAGATCGTTGTCGATGATGCGCAGGATCAGTCGCAGACCCTCTCGGCCCTGGGGGCCGGCGGCGTGATTCACCATGTCGGCCGCAACGAGTTCGTCCAGAACGCCGTCGTCATTGGCCTGCAGCCGCCTGAACAGCTCCTCGACGACATCCCTGGCGCTGCGCTCGCTCATGACACCCGGCCTTCTCCAAGGTCTGCGGACACCAGCGGGTCACACCCTTCGATCACGGACCATAGTGCGTTCGTCCGATCCCTGAGCGCTCCCAGCGCTTCTGGGGGCTGACTCCCGCACCTCTCGACGGCCCTCGGCGCGTCTCGGGCGAGAATTTGGGTAACACCGAAGGGCTGGCGCTGTACGAGGGTGCCGCCCGGGGTGACGTAGGGGCGGCACGGAAGGCACGCCGGGCCGGCGGGGACTTCCGGTGGCGGTACGAGCCCGGACCGGAGGAGATGGACGTGACGGACGTGACGCGGGGGCCGCGTAGCCGGCGGATCACGCTGGCGGTCGTGGCCGCCGCGGTGGTGGCCGGTGCCACGGTGGGGATCGCGGCCGCCCGGCCGGCCCTCACCGGGCGAGACCCCGCCGCGGCTGGGCCCGCGACGGCGACGCCCTCCGGCTTCGAGTTGAGCGTGTCCCCCGCAGACGGGGCGAACGCGGTCCCCCTGGACTTCCGGGTCCGGGTGAATGCGCGCAACGGCAGGATCACCGCGGTGCGCGTCACCCCGGCCGCCGCGCCGGACGCGGCAGCGCTTGCCGGGGCGCCGCTCCCGGGTTCCCTCCGCCGCTCGGGCACGGTCTGGATGGCGACCGGGCAGCTCGCGCCGCACACCTCGTACACCGTCACCGCGGACGGCGTCGACGCGACCGGCCGGGTCACGACCACGACCACGACCTTCCGGACGCGGCCGCCCACCGCGCGTGAGCAGCTCCACGTCTCCCGGATCTGGCCGCCCGACGGCTCCACCGTCGGGATCGCCGCGCCCCTTTCCATCGTCTTCAACCATCCGGTCACCAACCGCGTGGCGGTCCAGTCCGCCCTGCACGTGAAGGTGACCCCCGCGGTGCCGGGTGCGTGGTACTGGGTCGACACGAACACTGTCGACTACCGCCCGCAGACCTTCTGGGCACCCGGCACGAAGGTCTCGGTGAAGGTGTCGCTCGCCGACGTCCCCGCCGGCGGCGGACTGTGGGGCGTGGGCAGAAAAGCCAGCGCGTTCACGGTCGGACGTGCGCAGACCATCCACGTCGACCTGCGGAAGCACGTGCTCACCGTGAATCGGGGCGCCACCGTCCTGAAGCAGTTCCCCGTCTCCGGCGGCAAGCCCGGGTGGCAGACCCGCAACGGCACCCAGCTGATCATGGCGAAGGTCCGGAACAAGACCTGGACCAACACCGCCATCGACGCGCCGGAGCACTACGTCCTGCATTCGGATCACGCAATGCGACTCACCAACAGCGGCGAGTTCATCCACGACGCGCCCTGGAACCGGGGGAACATCGGATCGGCGAACACCAGCCACGGGTGTGTCGGCATGTATACACCCGACATGGCCTGGCTGTACGACATCAGCATCATCGGCGACCCCGTCATCGTCACCGGTTCCGACCGCCCGCATGGCGTGCTGTGGAACCTGTTCATGGACTGGAACGTCCCCTGGACCCAGTGGGCCCGTGGCAACGCCACCGAGAACGCGGTCTGATCGGGACGGTTCGCGCCGATCAACGGTCCCGCGGTCCCGATCGGCGGCATCGACCCGCCACGGTGGGGAAAGTTCCGGGTCCGCACCGCTTGCGCAGATCCTCCCCGTCGGTCATAAGCTGAGCCGCTTTCGCCAACCCGGGGTTCTCTGCCGACGGTGCTACTGAACCGGGCGTAGCTCGCCTCCTCAGACGTGGCGACCTCTCTACGTAGCGCCGCACGCACGGCGAGTTCGCCGGCCCCGGGGACCCACCCGAGAGGATTCAGCCAATGAAGAGAAGCCTGTTCACGTCGCTTCTGGTGAGCGGAACAGTTCTGGCGGTTGCAGGACCCGCTGCCGCAGCCAGCCCCCACTTCGTTCGTGCATCGGCCACGCTCAGCGGAGCCAACCTCGTGGTCTCGTTCAAGGAGGCCGGGCTCGGCGACAACCAGCTCATCAATTACCTGGCCTCGGCCGACGCCACGGCAACCTACGTGTGCGTCAACCGCGGCGGCTCGAACCCGAGCGCCGCCAACAAGACGACGGTCAACGGCCCGGTCAGCGCCACCGGAAGCTTTTCCTCAGGAAAGAACGGTCAGGTCTCGGCCTCCCTGACGCTGAGTCCGCCGTCTGAGGGCAGCTTCTCGTGCCCCAACGGGCAGAGCCTGCGCCTGGCCCGCGTCAGTTACAGCGACGTGGCCGTCGACGACACCACGAACGGCGAGTCGCGCGACATCAGCGGGACCTACTC
>DASSAD010000017.1:0-25812 GCA_035685725.1 Amycolatopsis sp.
CTGGTCGCCCTCGGTGATGACCTCGGATCGCCTGCTGACCAGTTTGCCGAGGCGGTCGGTGTCCAGCACATACCCGCGGCGGCGCAGCTTCGCGGCGGCGTCGACCTCCGGGTCCAGCAACAGGCGAGGGTCATGCATACAGCGAGGGTAGCCATCGGCTCCACGCGATTTTCCGGGTGCCCGTCCAAACCGGGCACGGGCCCCTCTCGCCCGTCGCGCCTTACTCCACCCGTAGGTTCGCCGTGGTGAAATCCGCTGCCGCCCGCCGGCGAGCCGGGTGGTTTCAGCCAAGGGGGGTGCGGTGAAGGGAAGACACGTCGCGCTGGTTGCCGTCGCGGGCCTGGTGAGCGGGTGCACGACCACCATTCCGGGGACGGCGCTACCGGTGCCGGGACCGATCGCGGCGTCGACCGATCCGTGTGCCCTGCTCACCGACGCCGAGGCGGCCCAGCTCGGGTTGCGGGGCCCGGGCGCGCCGAAGGCGGCCGAGCCGCAGTACCGGACTCCGCCGAGCTGTACCTGGTCGTCGTCGAACCCGGATGCCTCCTACGACGGCGCGCTGCAGGCGTTCTACAGCACCGACATCCCGATCGGGTCGTACTACTCGACGCAGCCGAACGGGCAGGAGCAGCTCGGCGGGGTGACCTGGCAGGTGTATCCGAGCGCGATCGGCGACTTCATCTGCGATCTCGCGGTGCAGCTCTCGCCGAACTCGTTCGTCGCGCTGTCGAGCCAGGATCTCGCGGACACCTCGAAAGCCTGCGCTATCGCGGAGAAGGCGGCGCCGGTGGTGGCCAAGCACCTGCCCCGGTGACCGCCGCGGGGAGCCGGTTCAGGCTTTCGTCACGAGTTCGGCCACGTGTTTCGCGATCTCCAGCGAGCTGGTCGCCGCGGGCGAAGGCGCGTTGAGGACGTGGACCTGGTGCGGCGCGGTCTCGATGAGGAAGTCGTCGACCAGCGAGCCGTCGGGCAGCAGTGCCTGCGCGCGCACCCCGGAGCCGTGCCGCTCGATGTCGTCCGGGCCGATGGCGGGCACCAGGCGGGCGAGGCTCGCCGCGAACCGGCGCCGGGAAAGCGATCGCCGCACTTCGTCCAGACCGGTGGGATAGGCGTACTTGCGCGCCAGGTTCCAGCTTCCCGGGAATCCGGCCACCTCGGCCAGATCCGCCGGTGAGACGTCGCGCCAGCGGTAGCCCTCGCGTCGCAGGGCCAGCACCGCGTTCGGCCCGGCGTGCACGCTGCCGTCGAGCATCCGCGTCAGGTGCACACCCAGGAAGGGCAGCGAGGGCTCCGGCACCGGGTAGATCAGCCCACGGACGAGCTGTCGCCGCTGCGGCCGCAGTGCGTAGTACTCGCCGCGGAAGGGCACGATGCGCGCTCGCGGGGTGATTCCGGCCAGCCGCGCGACCCGGTCGGAGTGCAGGCCGGCGCAGTTCACCAGCAGATCGGCACGCAGTACCTGGTCTCCGGTCGCGACCTCGACACCGCCGCGGGTGCGGATTCCGCGCGCGGGCGTGTCCAGCCGCAGGTCCGCGCCGCGTTCGGTGAGCAGGCGGACCAGCGCCCGGCACACGCCGGGAAAGTCGATGATGCCGGTGGACTCCACGCGCAGGGCCCGCACACAGGACACCTCGGGCTCGTATTCGAGCGCTTCCTCGCGGCTGATCAGCTTCGCCGGGACGCCGTTGGCCTCGGCCCGCCGGGCGAGTTCGGCGAGCGCGGGCAGTTCACGCTTCTCGGTCGCGACGACGAGCTTCCCGCAGACCTCGACGCCCACCCCGTGCTCGCGTGCGAAGTCCACAATGGACCGGTTTCCGGCCACGGACATCCTGGCCTTCGCCGAACCAGGCTTGTAGTAGAGCCCCGCGTGCACGACGTTGGAGTTGTGCCCGGTCTGGTGTGCGGCCCAGCGATCTTCCTTTTCCAGCACCGTGACCGCCGTGCCACGCCGGGTGAGTTCCCAGGCCACGGCGAGCCCGACGATCCCGCCTCCGATCACCACAACCCGCTTGGCCACGAGGGCACCTTGCCACAAAAACCGCCGTCGCGGGAGTCGCGCCGGGGGCGGCCGGGGCTGTTCGGACGCGGATGTCGGCGAAGGTAGCCCATTGGTGCGCCGATCGCCTCACGTACGCTGCGCGGGATGTCCGAACACTTTCCGCCGAGACGGCCGGCCGCGGGCGGCGAGGGGTTCGCTCCGGTCACGGCGGTATTCGGCCGGCGAGCCCACCGGTGACCATGCGCATCGCGGTCGTCGACGACCTCTTCCCGCCGGGCGAGGAAGCCGCGCGGATGCCCACCGCACTCGCCAGGCGCTACGCCGCCGAGGGGCACGACGTCCTCGTGCTCGGCGCCGCTCGCCGGGGCGCACGCGGCGAAGACGGCCGGGACGGGTTCCGTGTCGTCCGGCTGCCCGCGATCGCCGCGCGCAGGACCGGACCTTCCGGCGGTTTCGACCTGAGCTTGCGGGCGCTGCTCCCGGGAAACAAGCGTCGGGTGGCGCGGCTGCTCGGCGAGTTCCGGCCGGACGTGCTGCATCTGCACGGCCAGTTTTCCGACTTGTCCTGGCTGGCGGGCCGGTACGCGCGAGAACACCGTGTTCCGACGCTGTTCAGCATCAACGCCTTCAACGTGCGCGACAAGAAGTTCTGCGCGATGTTGCTCCGGTTGCTGGACGCTTTCGTGGTCAAGCGAATCCTGGCGCGACTCGACGCGCGTTTCGTCGCCGGAGACAAACAAGGCCTGGCTCACTGCGCACGCCGGTACGGCATCGCGGACCAGGATGTCGAGTGTTTCCCGATCGCCGTCGACGCCGGGCGGTATGACCTGCCGCCCACCCGCAACATCCGGGCCGAGCAGGCGATCGGCGACGGGCCGCTGATCGTTTCGATGGGGCATGTGGTGCCCTCGCGCAACCGGCTTCCGTTGGTGGAGGCCATGCCGGCGATCCTGGACCGGCATCCACGGACACGGGTGCTGGTCGTGGGCGCGGTCTATGACGACTCGTTCGTCGAGCGAGCCGAGGAACTGGGCGTCCGGCATGCCCTCTCGGTGCGCGGAGCGGTGCCCAAAGAGGACATTCCGGCGTATTTCGCCGCGGCCGACATCGTCGCGCAGGATCTGAACGGCGGCTGCGGCACGGCCTCGCTGGCCGCGATGCTGTCCGCGACGCCGACGATCGTTTCGGTCGGCGAGGACAACTTCCCCGGCATCGTGCTCCGCGACGGCGTGAACATGCTGCTGGTGCCGCCCGACAACGCGGAGGCGGTCGCCGCGACGGTGCTCGACCTGCTCGCCGATCCGGCCCGCGCGGCGTGGATCGCCCGGCGGCAGAGCGAAACCGCCCGCCGCCATTTCACCCTTGGCGTGGTCGCCGACCGACACCTGCTGGCACTGGAAAAGCTGGTGGCGGGCAACGCCTTCCGGCCGTGAACGCGCGGCTCAGCGCGGCGCGAGCACCTCGTCGATGACGCTGTGGGCGGGCAGGATGGACTCCCGCTCGGCGGCGGCGTCGCCGATGCCTTCGACGAGGTCGAGGAAATGGTCCAACTGGGCCGCCAGCGGTTCGCGGGCGGAGACGAGCTCCGGGATTTCGAGGACGGCCTGCTGGCGGTAGCGCATCCCGTCGGGGTTCGCGGTCTCCTGGGAGATGTCCCGGAAGATGGTGACGTCCCGGCGCACCAGGTCCACCTCGATCATCCGGTCCAGCTCGGCGAGCACGAGCGAGTGCACCTTCCGGTGGCCGAGCCTGGATGCCGAAACCGCGGCCAGCCCGCAGGGGAACGACAGCACCGCCTCGGCCGCGTCCTCGGCGCCGCCGGCCGAATACGGATGGAAGTGTCCGGTGCCCGAGCTGACACCCGATGGCGGGCCGCCGAAGAACCGGATCGCGATGTCGACGTCGTGCACCAGCAGGTCCCAGGCCACCCCGGTCCGGACCGCCGGCGCATAGGGGCGGTGCCGCCGAGCCATCAGGTGGACCGGCTCGTCGGCCAGCGCCAGCGCCGTCAGCACCGCCGGGTTGAACCGCTCGGGGAAGGAGCACATCACCGGAACGTCGAGCGACGCCGAAAGCGCGATGATCTCCGTGGTGGCGCGCAGGCTCCCGGTGACCGGCTTTTCCACCAGCAAGGGCTTCCCCCGCGACAGGATTTCCGCGGCCAGCTCCTGCCGCGCGCCGGTGGCCGATGCGAGCACCACGGCGTCCACATCGGACAGTTCGGGCAGCTCGGGTGTCCACTGTGCACCGAAGTGGTCCGCGCAGGAGCGGCCGGCCGCCGCCCGGGGGTCGACCACGCGGACCAGTTTCGCCCGGTCGCTGGTGGCGAGCGACCGGGCGTGCCGCGCGCCGGTGGCGCCGGTGCCGACCAGTGCGATCCGGTGCCTCATGCGCCGAGCGCCTCTCTGACCTCGTCGACCACGATGTCCACATCGGACTCCCGCAGCGCGGGATGCACCGGCAGGGACAGCGTCTGGTCGGTGAGCGCGGCCGCCACCGGGAATTCGGCCGGTGACACCGGAGCCAGGCCCGGGTGCCCGCGGAAGCAGTCGTGGTCGAAGGCCAGCCTCGGGTAGAAGGTTCCGGTGCCGATCCCGCGGGCGGCGAGCTCGGTCGCGAGCTCGTCCCGCGACAGCATCGCGTTCGCGCCGACCAGCACCGTGTAGCGGTTCCAGACGTGTTCGCGGCCGGGCAGCACACAGGGCACGGTCAGTCCCGGGGTGCCGGCCAGCCCGATGGTGAGCCGGCGGGCGTTGCGCCGGCGCGCGGCGATCCGGCCGTCCAGTCCGGCCAGCTGCGGAAGGCCGATCGCCGCATGCAGTTCGGGCATGCGGTTCCCGTGGCCCGGCACCCCGTAGCGGTACCCGGTGTGCACGCCCTGATCGCGCAGCAGGCGCAACCGGGCGGCCAGCTCACCGTCGTCGCAGGTGACAACGCCGCCATCGCCGGTCGTGATGTTCTTCGCGGTGTCGAGCGAGAAGCACCCCAGGCCGTGCGAACCGGCCGGCCTGCCGCCGAACGCCGCGCCGATGGCCTGCCCGGCCGCCTCGACCAGGCGCAAGCCGTGTTCTTCGGCCAGCGGGGCGAGCTTGCCGAGGTCGGCGGTCTGCCCGTAGAGGTGCGCCGCCAGGAGCACCTTCGTGCGCGGGCCGATGACCGCCGCGGCCGCGTCGGGGTCGAGCGCGAAGTCGTCGCGTGAGATGTCGGCGAACCGCACCGTGACACCCGCTTCGAGGATCGCGCTCAGCATTCTCACGGAGGTGAACGGCGAGAGAACGACCTCGTCACCGGCGTGCAGATCGAGTGCCCGGAGCGCGGCCACCAAAGCGGCCGGGCCGCTGTTCACCGCGACCGCGTGGGCCGTCCCGGCGATTCTTGCGAAGGCGTCTTCAAAGCGCGTGACCATCGGCCCCTGCTCGAGCGAGCCCGAGCGGAGCACCTCGGCTACCAGCGACTCTGCGTCGCGGACATCGACCACGGTAAACGGAATCATGTGGCTGTGCTCTTTCTGTGCTTTTTTCGAAACGCGCCCACGAGTGGCTCTCGGTAAAGTGGATTGCCGGTATCGTCCAAGAACGGAACAGCGTGGTAAATCAGATCCACCCGACCGTGGTAACCGTTGCGGGTGCCGGACTCGGCGCCCACCATCTCGTCGCCGATGGCGCCCGATCGTGCGTGCCCGCCGGTCTCGCGGCGCCCGGCGAGCAGCGGAGCCGCCCGCGCGTCATGCGGATCGCGCGCGGCTGCGTGCTCGGGGACTCGGTCACGCGGGCCTCCAACATGGTGCTCGGCGTGGACTCGCCGAGGCCAAGTTCGGCGGGGTCGGAGCATGGCTCAAGGGCACGGCGGCAGTTCCACCCGATGGGTTGATGGACTCCGTGCGGCCTGCCCTCTCTAGGTTGGTGAAGGCGGTGGGAAAAGACCGAAGGGACTCGAGCGTGCACGAGAAGTCGTCGGGAGCCCCCGCAACCATGACACTGCTCGGCGAAGGCGCCCGCCTGATCGACCCTGCCTCGGGCCGGATCCTCCAGGGCACCGCACTGATCGCCGAGGTCGCCCGGGAAGCCGACGCCCTCGCCGCGCTGCCCTCGGGCATCCTGTTCGTGCGGACGGCGATCGATCTGCGCAGCGTGCTGCGGTACCTGGGCGCGTTCGAGTCCGCGCGGGCGGTCGCCCTGATCGATTCGACGCTGCCCGCCGAAACGGTGCACCGGCTGGTCGAACGGTTCCGTCCGGCGGCGCTGCTCGGTGCGCCCGACGCGCGGCCACCGGTGGGCTACGGCGCGAACGACGGGCACTGGGTGCGCGCCGAAGGCGACTGTGCCACCGACATCCATCCCGATCTCGCCGTCCTGTTGCTGACCAGCGGTTCCACCGGAAATCCCCGGCTGGTCCGGCTTTCCCGCCAGGCGATCCTGAGCAACGCGCGGGCCATCGCCGAGGTGTTGCTGCTCGGCGCCGACGAGGTGGCCCCGACAAGCCTGCCGCTGCACTACAGCTACGGCCTTTCCGTGCTCAACTCGCACCTCGTCCGGGGCGCGACCGTCGTCATTGAGCCATCCGGGCTACTCGGGCGTGGTTTCTGGGAAACCGTTGCCGAGCACGGCTGCACCAGTCTGGCCGCGGTGCCCTACCACTACGAGGTGTTGCGCCGGCTGGATTTCGATCCCGCGCGCTACCCGCGTCTTCGCACGCTCACGCAGGCCGGCGGCAGGCTGCGGGCCGAGCTGATCAACCAGTTCGACGCCAGGATGCGTGTCGTCGGCGGGCGGCTGTATGTGATGTACGGGCAGACCGAGGCCGCGCCGCGGATGTCCACACTGCCCGCCGAACGGCTCGCCGAGAAGTCCGGCTCAGTCGGGCCCGCGTTGCCCGGCGGCACGTTCAGCATCCGGCACAACGACGGCTCGGAGACCACGCACCCGAAGATCACCGGCGAGGTGGTCTACCGCGGGCCGAACGTGATGATGGGCTACGCCGAGCACGAAACCCAGCTGGCGCTGGGCGATGAGGTCGGCGGCGTGCTGTCCACCGGCGATCTCGGCTACCTCGACGAGGAGGGCTTCCTGTTCGTCGCGGGCCGGCTCAAGCGGATCGGGCAGGTCTTCGGCAACCGGATCAGCCTGGACGACCTGGAGCAGGCCGTCCGTGCCACCGGGCTCGGGATCGACGTGGTCGCCGCGGTCCCGGGCGACGACAAGGTGGTGCTCTTCGCCGAGGGCGCGGGCAGCGGCGTCTGCAAGCTGGCTTCCCGTGCGCTGGCCGACCGGTTGCACCTGCACCGGTCCGGCTTCGACGTCCGTCCCATCGCCGCGATTCCGCTGCTGAGCAGCGGAAAGATCGACTACCAGGGCCTGGTCGAGCAGGTCTGAACCGGTGTGTCCGCGGTGCGCCGCGGAAACCACGAACGGCGACGTGCCGTCGTCAGGAACGCACCGAACTCAGGAAACGATTTCCCTTCGTGAGCGATACTTTCTGGCAGAGGTTCTGCCAGGGGTTGCCAGGGGTTGCGCTGTCATGGAGGGCGGGCGCGAGGTGGCGGGTCGAGAGAAGGCTTTGCTGCTGCTCATCCTCGCGTTCGCCCTGATCCAGCAGCTGTTGTTCGCCACGACGCCGGATGCCGCGTTCGTCACCTTCCGGTACGCGGACAACATCGCCGCCGGGCACGGCGCGGTGTACAACCTCGGCGAGCGGGTCGAAGGCCCGGCCAACTTCCTGTGGCTGGTGCTCGTGACCCTGCCGAAGGCCTTGTTCGGCGTCGGCGTCGCGCAGGGCGCGATGGTGCTCAGCACCGCCTGCGTGCTGGGGTGCGTGCTCGTCGTGCATCGGCTCGGTGGCCGGTACGGGCTGCTCGCCGCGGCACTCACCGCCGGTGTCGGCGGCTGGGCGGCGGCCGGGCTCGCCGGCACGGAACTGGACCTGTTCGTGCTGCTCCTGCTGGCCACGGCCTACGCGCTGTCGACGGGGCATCCCGTGGTGACCGGCGTCCTCGCGGCACTGGCCGTGATGACCAGGCCGGAGGGACTGTTCTTCGCGGCGGCCGCGCTGTGCTGGCTCGCGGTGGGCGCGGCGCGCGGGCAGCGCAGCTGGTGGGCGCCGGCCGCCTGCCTGCTCGGCGGGCTGGTCTTCGTGGTGCCGTGGCTGGTCTGGCGTGCCACCTACTACGACCAGTCGCTGGTCAGCCGGCCCATGGTGGCGGTGACGGCGTCGTCGTACGGCTTCCTGCTCGCCGCGCTGCTGGCGGTGGTCATCGCCCGGGTCTGCGCGTCCCGCGTCCGGCCGTCGCCGACGCCACGCCGTCGCCCGTTCCTGGTGGCCGCCATCACGCTCACCGTGTGTGCGGTGAGCCTGCCCATCTCGGCCGCCTCGTGGTCCGGCGTGGCGCAGCGCCGGAGCCGGGTCGCGGAGGCGATGGAGATCGGCTCGTGGCTGGCCGATCGTCTCCCGCTCGGTTCGGTGATCGGGACCGGCGGCAGCAGCGTGCTCGCGTACGCGGTCGGCGCCCGGCTCGTCGTGGTCGACGACTACCTGACCACGCGCCCACCCGTACTGATCGGCTACCAGGCCACCCTGGACTGCACCGGCTATCAGGGCGGCTACGAGTCGGCGACCTTCCGGTGGGACGGCTCGGGGACGTGGGTCACCGTCTTCCCGCGTGACGACCTGTTCTCCCGGCTCGTCGACCGCCTCGCCGCCGATCCCCGCCTGACCTACGTGCCCTGTCCCGAACCCCCGGCGGGGTAACGCCTCGGCCGGTCAGAACCAGCGTTCGAGGACCTGGGCGACGCCGTCCTCGGTGTTGGGCCCGGTCACCTCGTCGGCGATGGTGAGCACCGACGGGTGTGCGTTCGCCATCGCCACACCGTGCCCGGCCCAGCGCAGCATCTCCACGTCGTTGGGCATGTCGCCGAAGGCGATGGTCCGCTCGGCGGGCACGCCCAGCCGGGCGGCCACCTCGGCCAGGCCGGTCGCCTTGGTGATCCCGTGCGCGGCGACCTCGATCAGCCCGTACCCGGCGGAGAAGGTGATGTCCACCGAGGAGTCCAGCACCGCCCCGGCCGCGGCGGCCATCTCGTCCGAACTCATCCCCGGACGGCTGACCAGCAGTTTCATCGCGGGACGCCCGACCACCTCGGCGCGGGAGGACCGGACCCCCTCGCCGTCGCCCCAGGGGTTGCGGTAGCCCGGTTCGATGACCAGGTTCCGTACTTCGGGGTCGATCGCCCTGGTGCCGATCCGCTCCGCGGCGAATCCGCAACCGGGCAGCACCCGCTCCAGTTCGGCGACCACGTCGGCCAGCAGCATCGGCTCCAGCAGGCCCCGCACGTCGATGACCCGGTCGGCGCCGATGTCATAGAGTACGGCGCCATTCGCGCACACAGCGTAACCAGCGAGGTTCGCGGCCTGGGCCACCGCCGGGATCCACCGGGGCGGGCGACCGCTGGCGAGCACCACCGGGACGCCGGCCTCCGAAGCCCGGCGCACCACGGCGACAGTGCGCTCGGTCATCCGCTCGAGGGAGTCGAGCAGGGTGCCGTCCACGTCGGAGGCGATCAACTGGGGTTGTTCCACCCCCACATTGTCCCAAAGCCCCGGAGCAGGGGCGTCCCTCTGCCACCGGCCCTGCGACGTTGCTCTAGTAGCGTGACCTGGTGCGCGCTGGAATCGTGATCCTTCCCGAAGACCGCTGGTGGGCCGCCGAGCCCAAGTGGCGGGCGGCCGAGGAATACGGCTTCGACCACGCCTGGACCTACGATCACCTGGGCTGGCGGAACCTGGTCGAAGGCCCGTGGTTCAGTGCGGTGCCGACCCTGACCGCGGCCGCGACCGTCACCTCGACCATCCGGCTCGGCACGTTCGTCGCGTCCCCGAACTTCCGGCATCCGGTGCCCTTCACCCGTGAGCTGATCACGCTCGACGACGTGTCGGACGGCAGGCTCATCGTCGGACTCGGTGCGGGCACCGGGGCGCCGACCTACGACTCGGTCGTGTTAGGCGAGCCGCAACTCACCGTCAAGCAGCGGGCCGACCGGTTCATCGAGTTCACCGAGGCGCTGGACGGTCTGCTGACGACCGACCGGTTCGACTACCGGGGCGCGCACTACGCCGCCCAGGGCGCACGGAACCTGCCCGGCCCGGTCCAGCGGCCCCGGATGCCGTTCGTGATCGCCGCCAACGGTCCCCGCACGATGCGGCTGGCCGCGCGGTTCGGCACCGGCTGGGCGACCACCGGGGGTGAGCGCACTGGCCTGGAAGAGTGGTGGAAGTCGGTGGCCGAGCTGTCCGCGACCTTCGACCAGGCGCTCGCGGAGGCCGGCCGCGATCGTGACCAGGTGCACCGTTACCTCCTGCTGGACGCGGGGCCGGTGTACTCGTTGTCCAGCGTGAACGCCTTCGAAGACGCCGTCGGCCGGGCGGAAGAGCTGGGTTTCACCGACGTCGTGGCGCACTGGCCCCGATCCGACTTCCCGTTCGAGGGCCGGGAGTCGGTGCTCGAAACGGTCGCGGCCGACATCCTGCCCGGCCTGTCCGCGCGGAAATGACGTGTGTCCGGCGCGGCCCGGCGACCACCGCGAATCCCGTATCGCGGTGATCAGCGAAACAGCTTTCCCGGCGGTGGGTGAGGTTGCAGTCGGTAGCGTGGGTACGCTCGCGGCCGTGAGCGAGCACACGAACCAGACAGACTTCTCTGAATCCGATTTCGCGGGGTTCGACCTGATCGTGGTCGGCTCCGGGTTCTTCGGACTCACCGTGGCCGAACGTGCCGCCACCCAGCTCGGCAAGCGCGTGCTCGTGCTGGAAAGGCGCGCCCACATCGGCGGCAACGCGTACTCCGAGGCCGAACCGGAAACCGGCATCGAGGTCCACCGCTACGGTGCGCACCTGTTCCACACCTCCAACAAGCGAGTGTGGGATTACGTCAACCAGTTCACCGAGTTCACCGACTACCAGCACCGGGTATTCGCGAAGTTCAAGGGACAGGTCTACGCCTTTCCGATGAACCTGGCGATGATCAACCAGTTCTTCGGCAGGTCGCACACGCCGGACGAGGCGCGGACGCTGATCGCCGAGCAGTCCAGCGAGATCGACACCAAGGACGCGCAGAATCTCGAGCAGAAGGCGATTTCGCTGATCGGACGCCCGCTCTACGAGGCGTTCGTCCGCGGCTACACCGCCAAGCAGTGGCAGACGGACCCGAAGGAACTCGCGCCGTCGATCATCACCCGGCTCCCGGTCCGTTACACCTTCAACAACCGCTACTTCAACGACACCTACGAGGGTCTGCCGGTCGACGGCTACACGGCGTGGCTGGAGAAGATGGCGGACCAGCCGGGTGTCGAGGTGCGGCTGAACGTCGACTACTTCGACGTCCGTGGCCTGATTCCCGCCGGTACCCCGACCGTCTACACCGGTCCGGTCGACCGTTACTTCGAGTATTCCGCGGGACGTCTCGGCTGGCGCACGCTGGACTTCGAGCAGGAGGTCCTCCCGACGGGTGATTTCCAGGGCACCCCGGTGATGAACTACAACGACGAGGACGTGCCGTTCACCCGGATTCACGAGTTCCGGCACTTCCACCCGGAGCGCGATTCCTACCCGACCGACAAAACCGTGATCGTCCGGGAGTTCTCGCGGTTCGCGAACGACGACGACGAGCCTTACTATCCCATCAACACTCCTGACGACCGCGCCAAACTGGAGCGCTACCGCGAGTTGGCGAAGCAGGAGGCGGCCGAACGCAATGTGCTGTTCGGGGGACGGCTGGGTACCTACAAATACCTCGACATGCACATGGCGATCGGTGCGGCCCTGTCCGCCTTCGACAACAAGATCGCACCGCACCTGACCGACGGCGCGCCGCTCGACGGGAGTCTTGATGCTTGAGAAGGCGACCGAGGGGACCGGCGAGCCCACGGGAGAAGTGAAGGTGCTGGCCACGGCCCAGCGCCTGCTCAAGCGCCCGGGCACGGTCAAGGCCGCGCGGGGCCTGTCCCATTTCGGTGAGCACAGCATCGGCTGGTTCGCCGCCGGGCTGGTCGGCGCCGCGGTCGACCGGCACCATCGCCGCGACTGGCTGGTCGCGGCGGCCGGTGTGGTCGGCGCGCACGCCGCGTCGATCGCGGTCAAGCGGGTGGTGCGCCGGCCCCGCCCCGATCACGAGAGCGTCGAGGTTCTGGTCGGCACGCCGAGCAAACTGAGCTTCCCGTCTTCGCACGCCACCTCCACGACGGCGGCGGCGGTGCTCTACTCCGGACTGACGGGGCGTAACCTGGTCCCCGCTCTCGTCCCGCCGATGCTGGCCTCACGGCTCGTGCTCGGCGTGCACTATCCGACGGACGTGTTGGCGGGCGCGGCGCTCGGCGGCGTTGTCGGTGGTCTGCTGCGCAGGAAGATCCGCAAAAGGGGAAGCCGCTCGTGACCAAGTCAATTAACGAGGAAACCACGGAAGACACCGAGGCCGAGCCGGCCGGGACCAACACCACGGTCGAGACCGTCAAACGCGGTCCGGTCCGGATGGTCTTCGGCGTGGTCAAGACCGCGCGGCCGCGCCAGTGGGCCAAGAACGTGCTGGTCTTCGTCGCGCCCTTCACCGGCGCCAAGATCACCAACGGCCCGGTGCTGGTCGACGCGCTGATCGCGTTCGCGGCCTTCTCCCTGGTCGCCTCGTCGGTGTACCTGATCAACGACGCGATCGACGTGGAGGCCGACCGCGCTCACCCCACCAAGCGCAACCGGCCGATCGCGGCCGGGATCGTGCCGGTGCCGGTGGCCTACGTGGCGGCCGTGCTGTTCTTCGCGGTCGGGCTGGGCATCTCGTTCTTCGCCAACCCGCAGCTGGCGATCGTGCTCGGGGTGTACGAGGCCGTGCAACTGGGGTACTGCTTCGGTCTCAAGCACCAGCCGGTGGTCGATCTGGCCATCGTGGGTTCGGGCTTCCTGATGCGCGCGATCGCCGGTGGCGTCGCGGCGGGAATCGCGCTCTCCCAGTGGTTCCTGCTGGTCACCGCGTTCGGCTCGCTGTTCATGGTGGCCGGTAAGCGGTACGCCGAGATCATGCTGTTCGAGCGCACCGGGGCGAAGATCCGGGCCTCGCTGAAGAAGTACACGGCGAGTTACCTGCGCTTCGTGTGGGCCACCGCGGCCGCGATCCTGATCATGTCGTACGCGTTGTGGGCCTTCGACCTGCGCGTCCGCGCGCACGGCTCGGTCTGGCCGGTGATCTCGATCGTCCCGTTCGTGATCGCGGTGCTGCGCTATGCCGTGGACGTCGACGGCGGCACGGCGGGTGAGCCCGAGGAGATCGTGCTCAGGGACCGCGTACTGCAGGTCCTCGGCGTGCTGTGGGTGGCCTCGCTCGGAGTCACGTTCTACCTGTGACCAGCACATTGGCGCCTCCGCAAGCGTCGGAGAGCGCGCCCACCGAACCTCCGGTGACCCGGCTGGGCCCCGGCCGGACCTGTGCCGAACTGGCACTCGGCGTCGTCTTGGCGGTGCTGGTCAGCTTCGCGGTGCAACTGGCCGCGAGCCGGATGCACATCGACCCGGGCACGAACGTGCCGACCGCGCTGACCAACCTGGGCGTGGCCGCCATCCTCGTGGTGCTGTTCGTGCTGATCGGCTTCGACCGCGCCCGGCAGTGGCCGACCTGGGCGAAGCTCGGTGGCGCGTGGGCGGCGCTGTCGGCGCTGACGACGCTGATCCTCGCGGTGCCGTTGCAGGCGACCCGGTTCTACCTCGAAGGCTCGTCGGTCGACAACACGTTCCGCCTCCAGTACCTGGAGCGGATGGCCTCGACCGGCTCACTCGCGGACATGAACTACCACGGTGTCGCGCCGTATTACCCGGGTGGCTGGTTCTGGCTCGGTGGCCGGTTCGCGAACCTGATCGGCTGGGACGGCTGGGCCGCCTACAAGCCGTACGCGATCACCTGGATCGCGCTCGCGCCGGTGGTCGGGTTCGTGCTGTGGAGCCTGGTCGTCAACCGCCGGCTGGCGCTGCTGGCCACCTTGCCCACCGTGTTCGCCGGATTCATCTCCGTGGCCGTCGATGAGCCGTACGCGTGGCCGAGTTCGGTGTGGCTCCCGCCGATCGCGGTGCTCGCCTGGCAGGTCTTCCGCCGGCGCGAACGCGTTCCCGCGTGGCCGATCGTGCTGATCGGCGGCTATCTCGGGTTCTGCGGCATCACCTACACGTTGCACCTCGTCTTCGGGGTGCTGGTCGTCGTGGTGCTGGCCGTGATCGCCGGGGTGCTCGACGCGCGTGACGGTGGCGAGGCAGGGCCGACGGTGCGCCGACTGCTGCTCCGGCTGGTGGGGATCGGCGTCCTGACCGCGGTGCTTTCGCTGGTCACCTGGGGGCCGTTCATCCTCGCCGGCGGGCTCGGCAGGCCGAACGTCGCGGCGCACTTCCTGCCCCTGGAGAGCGCGAACTTCCCGACCCCGTTCGTGCCGGACAGCGTGTTCGGTGTGCTGTGCCTGGCCGGGTTGATCTGGGTCGTCGTGCGGGCACGGCGGCAGCCGGTGGCGCTCGTGCTGCTGGTCATCACCGCGCTGGTGTACTGCTGGTTCGGGCTGTCGACGCTCGCCCTGCTCGGGCGGACGACCCTGCTGGCGTTCCGGTTCGTCGCCACGCTCGACATCGCGCTGTCGGTCGCGGGGGTCTTCGCCGCGATCGAGCTGATCCGCGCGCTGGGCCGGCACGTGCGGCCGATCGCGGCGGCCGGGTTCGCCCTGGCACTGGCGGGCGCGCTGACGCTGGTCCAGACCGGTGTGTCGTCTTCGATGGCGGGTGCGATCGACACCGCCGAGTCCGACTACTACGCGACCGGTTTCAACGCCGCGGGACAACACGACCCGACCCAGGACGGCGCCTGGACCGGCGAGCTGATCAGCACGATCAACTCGGTGTCGGGCCGCGCGCCGACCGACGACATCGTGCTCTCCGCGTATGACCGGCTGCTGTCTTTCCAGCCCTACTGGGGATTCCAGCAGACCACCCCGCAGTATGCGAACCCGCTCGGCGACTACGCGCAGCGCAACGACGAGATCAGGCACTGGGCGGCGGCGGTCAGCCCGGCCGATCTGCTCGCGCGGCTCGCGGCCAACCCGCATGAGCCGCCGAACGTGTTCGTGTTCCGCACCGACGGCGACTCGTTGATCATGCCGGTCGCCTCGGATTCCTTCCCACAGGCCGCTCCGGTGCATGTCGATGATGTCCGGTTCGACCCGAAACTCTTCGATTCCCCGCGCTTCACGCGAAAGGACGTCGGTCCGTTCACGGTTATCGTGGAACGGTAGGCGCCGCGCGCTCCTGAGTGAGCGAGGGGACAGCGGCACCCGTTCGAGGCGTTCGCGGCCGCGCCGGGTCGCGGGAAGGACGGGCGGTGAGACGGTCCTGGGCCCTTCCGGTGGCGGCCGCGCTGCTGTCCGGACTCGCGTTCCTGGTGGTCAAGGACAGCCTCACCGACGATGGCTACATCACCTTGGACTACGCGAAAAACCTCGCGGTCCACGGTGAGTGGGGACTCGTTCCCGGGCACCCGTCGAACACCGCCACCTCGCCGTTGAACGTCGCCCTGCTCGGCCTGGTCACGTTCGTGACGAGGATCTCCGGTTCGGCTCACCCGGTGCTGGCGCTGGGCGTGGTCGACATGCTCGCCGGCGCCGTGCTCGGCTGGGGCTGGGCCCGGTTACGGCTGCCCGCGGCTGGCATCGCCCTGGTGCTGCTGAATCCGCTGGTGCTCTCCGCCATCGGGCTGGAAGTCCTACTGATCCCGGCGGTGCTGATCCTGCTGGTGGTCTACGCGACCGAACGCAGGCCGGTGGCGTTCGGGGTGGCCGCCGGGCTCACCCTGCTGACCCGGCTCGACCTGATCATCTTCGTGGTGCTCATCGGCCTCACCCTGCGCGGGTGTCTGCGCAAGGCGGTGGGACCGATGCTGCTGATCGCCCTGCCGTGGCCGGTCTTCACCTGGTTCGTGTTCGGCTCGGCGGTCCCGGACACGCTCGTGATCAAGCAGTTGCAGCGGTCCTTCGGCGGCGCGGGCTATTTCCGGACCGGGATCGACCAGATGTGGGGTCACGATCTCAAGACTGTCCTCACCTTCCTTCCCGCGGAACTGGGCACGATCGCCATGATCGCCTGGCTGTGCTCGGGCAGGTTCGGTCCGATCGGTGGACTCGGCGTCGGCGGGATCGTCTACTACGCCGTGTATTCGCTGCTCGGCGTCCCGCCCTATCACTGGTACTACGTCCCGCCGCTGGTGGCGCTCACCATCTCGGGAACGGCGGTCCTTTCGCGCTTCGTCGGGTCCCGCAGGGTCGGCAAAGCAGCCATCTCCCGCGCCTGTGCGTTTCTGCTGGTTCCGTTGGTCGTCGTCGGTTACCTGCCGGCGTTCGTGGGACGTGGCCTGCCGTGGACGTCACCACCGTTCTTCGGAAACTGGGCCGCCGCCTCCGATTACGCTCGCGTCGGTCAGGAACTCGCGGCACGGGTCGGTGCCGCGCCGGTCGGCTCCCCGGGCGAGATCGGCACGCTCGCGTACTTCTGCGACTGCGCCATCGTGGACGGCTTCTCCGATCGGGGGCTGCTCGGTCGGCAGATCGACGAGCGCATCGCGGACGCCGATCCGATCATGGCCGCGCTGCTGCGGCTCAACTACGCGCGGTTCGACCGCTCGACCCCGCCCATCAAGCTCGTCTACCAGCTCACCTACGCGCCCGGGCCGGGAACCTGGACGGTGTACTCGGCTGCGAAAGGGGTCGGACATTTCACCCTGGAAAAGGCGGGGTGACGCCCGTCATGTGCCGGAATTCACCGCCATTGGGCGGCTTCGCGAATTGCGGATCTTTCCGGCGGCGGTCAAGATGACGCGCGGGAGGGCGTCATGGGTTACCCCCTGTACAGAAGGGGCACGTTCGCCGTGCTCGATGGTGAGTCGTATCCGGTCTCGTATCGCGCCGGCGCGGACGAGTTCCGGTTTTCCGATGGCGGACCGGCGCCGGTCCAGCTGTGCGAGCGCGTGTTCTCGGTGCAGGTTTACGCCACTTACCGGGGACACGGCATCCTCGTCGACGACGTCGACTCCCTCGGCACCGCCCGCATCATGGAAGCGGAGTGGGACGGTGACTGGGCGACCGAAAACGGTTTCGTCCAGCAAAATGCTTACGAGTACTTCAAAGAGGTCGACCTGCGCGATCTGCGGAACTACTACGAGAAGCAGAGCGACCTGCTTTTCCCGCGCTGGCGCGAAACCCGTTTCGCGCGACCGGTCGAGGGGCATCCCCTCCGCGCCGAGGAGAGTTTCGACGCGTCCGAGACGATCGACGGGCGCCCCCGGTCCGGGATCCTGGCGGGCGAGGACGGCCGCGTCGCGGCGGTGACCACCCGCGCCGAGTACCTGGGCTATCCCTGCGAGATAGCCGGCATCGCGGCCGACGGCTCGGTCGCCGTCCACTCCCTGGGCGCCGACGAGGCACAGGCCGAAGCGGACGGCTTCGCCCTGGCGGCGAACGGCAGGTGGGCGAAGACCGTGCATATCTACGATCTGGCCCGCTATCACGAACACCACGCCGATCTTCTCTTCGACCAGTGGCGGGATTCGGGCTCGAACTGAGCTGGTCGCCGGGCCGGCCGTCGACCAGCCCCGGCCCGGACCGGCTGCCGCGGACGGGATGGCCTGGTCGAGCCGCGGTTCGTGCCCGCGGACGGAACCCTCTCCCAGGTGCCGGAATTCCGGTGGGAGAGGGCCCGGCGGGTCTTCTCAGAAGGGAAGCTTGCGGAAGATCGGCCGCGGGACGTGCCGCAGGATCGACATCACCGCACGGAACTGGGCCGGCGCCCAGACCAGGTCCTTGCCCTTGCGTGCCGCGTCCACCGCGATTTCGGCGACCTGCTCGGCGGTCTGCTCCAGCGGCGCCTTGCCCATGCCTTCGGTCATCTTGGTCCGCACCTGGCCGGGCCGCACCACGGTGACCTTGACTCCGTGCGGGCGCAGCGCCTCGCCGAGGCCCAGGTAGAAGCCGTCGAACCCGGCCTTGGTCGAGCCGTAGACGAAGTTCGACCGGCGCACCCGCTCACCGGCCACCGAGGACAGCGCGATCACCGCGCCGTGGCCCTGCTTCTTGAGCCGGTCGGCCAGCGCGACGCCGACCGACACCGCCGCGGTGTAGTTCACCGTGGCCAGCTCGACCGCCTTGGCATGGTCCTGCCAAACCTGTTCCGCATCCCCGAGCAGCCCGAACGCCACCACGGTGACGTCGATGTCGCCGCCGGCGAACGCGCGCTCGATCACCGCGGGGTGCGAACCGGTGTCCGCGGCGTCGAAGTCCACTTCGGACACTTCCGCGCCGGCGCCGCGAAGCCGTTCCGCGGCCAGCTTGCGGCGCTCGGACGGCCGAGCCGCCAGCACGACCCGGAGCGAGCGATCGGCCAGGTACTTCTCGGCGATCGCGAGCGCGATGTCCGAGGTGCCGCCGAGCAACAGCAGCGACTGGGGGTTTCCTACCGCGTCGATCACAGCTCAAGCCTCCGGCTCATGTCTGAGGCGAAAACGCCTTCGGGGTCAACGGAATGGCGGACCTTGCGCCATTCATCCAGGCGCGGGTACATCCTGGCGAACAGTTCGGGGTCGGTGCGCGAGTCCTTGGCCGTGTACAGCCGCCCACCGGCGGCCATCACCTCTTCGTCCAGCTCGCGGCAGAACGAGCCCAGCCCGTTCTTGATCGGGAAGTCCACGCTGAGCATCCAGCCGGGCGAGGGCCAGGACAGCGGCGCGCGGTTGGCCTCACCCATCCGCTTGAACACGTTGAGGAAGGAATAGTGGCCGGATTCGGCGATCCTCCGGCACAGGTGCTTCAACTCGTCCTCATGTCCGAAGGGTACCGAGAACTGGTACTGCAAAAAGCCCTTCGAGCCGTACGCGCGATTCCATTCACCGAGCATGTCCAGCGGGTGGTAGAACTGCGTGAGGTTCTGGATCTTCCCGCGAACTCCGCGCTGGGGAACCGTTCGCTGCCACAGGTTGTTCAGCAGGCCGAACGTGAGTTTGTTGCCCAGGCCGCTGGGGAACACGTCGGGCAACGTCATCAGCTGTGGCGCGTCGAACTTGAGTGGGTCCGTGCGCAGTTTCTCCGGAAGTTGGTCGACCCTCGCGAGAGAGCCGCGGGAGAAAGTGGCCCGGCCCAGCCGGCTGTCGGTCGAAATGAGGTCTGGAACCGACATCGAATAGTCGTAGTTGAGGTCCGAGCCGTCGGTGAACAGAGCCAGCGTCTCGTCCAGGCTCGACGTGCGGTCCGCGTCGACGATGAAGTACGCCGTTTCGGTCTTCTTCATCTGCACCGTCGCGCGCACGATGATTCCGGTGAGGCCCACGCCGCCCACCGTCGCCCAGAACAGCTCCTCCTCGGGGCCTTCCGGGGTCAGCGTGTGGATGCTGCCGTCGGCGATCAGCAGGTCCATGGCGACCACGTGGTTGCCGAAGCTGCCGGCGCTGTGGTGGTTCTTGCCGTGGATGTCGTTGGCGATCGCGCCACCGATGGTGACCTGGCGCGTTCCGGGCAGGACCGGGACCCACAGCCCGTAGGGCAGGGCGGCCTTCATCAGCTGGTCGAGGCTGACGCCGGCGTCCAGCACGACGAGCCCGCTGTCGGGATCGATCGCGTGAATCCGGTCCAGCGCGGTCATGTCGATCACCAGGCCGCCCGCGTTCTGCGCGGGGTCGCCGTAGGACCGGCCGAGTCCGCGGGCGATCACGCCACGCGCACCGGCCTCGGCCACCGCCCTGGCGATGGTCTCCACGTCGGGGGTGCTCAGCACGTCTGCGATCGTCGGGGCGGTCCGGCCCCAACCGGCCAGTGTCCGCCGCTCGGGATGCGGTGTCGCGTTCACCCGGCCCAGGGTAACCATGTCCCGTGCGCTGCCCGAGACGAGGCACTTCCGCCGTTTCTCCCGCCTGCTCCACGCCTGGATGAACACCGATAATGCGGCCGGCGCCGGTGCCACGCCAAGCGCGGTGCCCCGCCGGCGTACCGCCCCGCGTGTCGGGCCCTTTCGGGTGCGGCGCGAGCGGGTGCCACGGTCTCTTCTAGACTTTCCCGGGTCCGCGAATTCCCAGCCGGCGAGGTAGTTCAAGTGGTGTCTACGGAACCGCAGGAGTCGGCGCAGGCCGCTAAAGCGACGCCTGGCCTGATCGGCCAGCTCCTGCGTTTTGCGCTGATCGGTGGCTTCTGTGCCCTGCTTGATTACGGCACGTATACGGGCGAACGAGTCTTGGGGATGGAGGCGTCGCCCTGGGTGAACATCGCGCGCGCGATCAGTTTCATCGTCGGGACGACGACCGCCTATTTTCTTAACCGCAAGTTCACATTCTCGGCGGGTCGCGAGCAGGGTAGGGGGCAGGTCGGTAAGTTTGTGTTGCTCTACACCGTGACGTTCTTCGTCGCGGTCGGAGTCAACGCTCTCATGCTGGCCGTTTTGCCCCAATGGACTTTCCAGGCGACGCTTGCTTGGGTGATCTCGCAGGGCACCGCGACGGCCATCAACTTTGTGATGTTGAAATGGGTCGTGTTCCGCGAGCCGAAGTCGGAGGAGAAGACATCATAATGGCCGCACGGGCGACAACGAGCAAAGCGAAGACCACTGCCGCGACGAAGGAGCAGACCACGTTCTCGGAACACACTCCGCACGGCAGGCTGACCGCGCAGCGGGGCCTTTTCTCCGGCCCGTCCCCGGTGGCGCCCAAGGACCTCTACGCCGAGGTGATCGAGGGAGTCGTCACCCGTAAACGGGACAGCATCGCGCTGGAGCCGTCGGCGCGGGTGTCCGCCAACACCTACTTCGGTCGTTTCCCGGCCAGCTACTGGCAGCGCTGGACCACGGCGCGGGAAGTCCGGCTGGAAATGGTCGTCACCGGATCCGGTTCCCTGGCCGTGCGCGCCTCCGATGTCCAGGGTGAGTCCCGCACGATCTCCGCGCAGGAGATCACCGACGCCGAGCTGACCGTGGTCACCTTCGACCTCAAGATCGACAAGTTCTTCGACGGCGGCGCGCTCTGGCTGGACCTGGAGACCGAGGCCGCGCAGCGGCTCACCGTCGAGCGGGTCCGGTGGACCGTCGAGCCGCCGGAGAAGATCCGGCCGACCGCGGTCACCATCTGCACCATGAACCGCGCCGACGACTGCCTCGGCAACCTGCGCGCGCTGGCCGACGACATCGCTTCCCTGGAGACCCTCGACGCGATCTACGTCGCCGACCAGGGCACCGACCGGGTGGATTCACGCGACGGGTTCGCGCAGGTCGTGAAGGACCTCGGCGGCAAGCTGCACTACATCAACCAGCCGAACCTCGGCGGTGCCGGTGGCTTCACCCGCGGCCTGTACGAGGTCGCCGGCCACACCGAGACCGAGCACGCGAACGTGCTGTTCATGGACGACGACGTGCTGCTCGAGCCGGACCTGATCATCCGGATGACCGCGTTCTCGAACCGCGCCGCGAGCCCGATCATCGTCGGCGGCCAGATGCTCAACCTGCTGCACCCGCACCAGCTGCACGTCGGTGCGGAGTACGCGCGGTTGAACACGCTGGAGCCCGGCGTGCCGGTGGAGCACAGCCTGAGCACCGCCGACCTGCTGGGCGTCGACGAGGCGACGGGCCGGCCGAACCGTCAGGAGCGGCGCCTCGACGCCGGATACAACGGCTGGTGGTCCTGCCTGATCCCGTACGAGGTCGTCAAGGCCATCGGCTACCCGTTGCCGTTCTTCTTCCAGTGGGACGACGCCGAGTACAGCTACCGGGCGCGGGGCCACGGCTTCCCGACCGTCACGCTTCCGGGGGCCGGCGTGTGGCACGCCGACTTCTTCTGGAAGGACTGGGACGAGTGGCACCGCTACTTCAACCTGCGTAACTCGATCATCACCGCCGCACTGCACAGCGAGTTCAACGTCACCGTGCTGTGCCGGGTGCTGACCGCGCAGCTGGTGCGGTACCTGCTCGGCATGCAGTACGGGCTCTCGCACACCCTGATCAAGGCGGTCGAGGACTTCCTCGAAGGCCCGGAGATCCTGCGTGACGGCGGCGTCGCGGCGATGAAGGAGATCCGCGAGATCCGCGCCCGCTACCCGGAGACCAAGCGGCACGACGCGACGGACGTGCCGGGCATCGCGTCCAACGACATCGGCATCATCAACACCGCGCCGCGCCCGTCGCTGCAGCGTGCCGTGCTGGTCAAGCGGATCGTCGACCGCCTGCGTGGCAGGTCCCGGTTCTCGCTCGGCGCGATTCCGCTCGACGAGTCGCACTGGTGGCACGTCGGCCTGTTCGAGACCGCCGTGGTCACCGACGCCTCGCAGGAGGGCGTGCGGGTCCGCAAGTACGACCGCGACCGCATGTTCGAGCTGGGCAAGCACGGGCTGCGCGTGATCAACCGCCTCCGCAAGGAAGGCCGCACCGTCCAGGCCCAGTACCGCCGCGCGATGCCGGAGCTCACCGGACGCGAAAACTGGAAGCGCCTTTACAAGCTCTGACATCATCGGGCGCTGGGGCGGCCGATCCGATCGGGTCGGCCGCCCAACTTGTGTCGAGATCTCCCTTCCCGCCCGCGTGTCCTCCCTTCCGGCCGGTGAGTTCTCCGTTCGGGTCGTCGAGACGATGACATGCGCCGCGAATCGCGCCCGTATCTGCGCCGTGTTGAACCCGTTCGCGTGTGAACCCCCTTTCGCCGGGGCCGGACCAGGCCGTTATGCGCGCCTGGGACTGCCGGCGTGGATCCGGTCGCGCCTGCCCTGCGTCAGACGTGTGTTTCTGGGTAAAAGTGGACTTGTGGCGCCATGGCCGCCACTAGGATCCGCATGGACAGCCTGGTCTCGAAGAGGGGTAAGGGGACAACGGGATGACTGCTCCGCAGGCGCCGAAGACCTACGGTGACGAGCACAAGACCGCGCAGCAGATCTCGCAGATGCCGCCCGCTCAACAGCGGGAGTACTTCGAGCAGTACATGTCGCCCGAGGACCGCGCCAACTGTCTCCAGGAGATCGCGAACACCGGAACCGCGAACCAGCCCTTCTTCGCCCAGATATTCGCGCGGATATCCGCCGACGCCAAGGCTCAGCAGCAGGCCAACCAGTACGGGCAGCAGATCGTCCAGCAGGCGACCGGTTCGGACACGCAGTACGTCACCGGGCTTTCGCCGTCGCATGCCGACTACCAGGGCATCGCCCACACGGATCTGCAGGGTTACGTCGACAGCGGTCTCGACGCCGGCCAGATCGGCACGATGTCGACCGGTTACCACCAGATGTCGAGCACCTTCGACCAGATCTCGACCGCGTTGAACGACGCTGTGAACAAGTCGCAGAGCGAGTGGGAAGGCAACGCCGCCGACTCCGCGCGCGGCTACTTCAGCAGCATGCAGCAATGGTCGGACGGGAACTCGCAGAACGCGCGCCTGGCCTCCGAGGTGACCTACCAGCAGTCGACGGCCGCGCAGACGGCGAAGAACACGATGCCGGCGCCGATCCCGTTCAGCTGGTCGGACGAGATGAAGGGCTGGGCGCAGTCGAACCCGTTCAACCTCATGGACAACGTCAACGCGTCCCTGCAGAAAGCGCAGGCAAGCCAGGACGCGCACGACCAGGCCGCCCAGGTGATGTCGACCTACGACAACAGCCTGTACGGCGCGGCTTCCAAACAGCCGGTCTTCACCCAGCCGCCGAAGTTCGACAGCAGCGGCGGCACCGGCACCGGCACCATCTCGGGCAGCGTCGGCAGCACCACAGCGTCCGGGTACACGGGCCCGACCGGGGGCCCGGGCGGTGGTGGCGGCTCGATCGCCGGTGCGCGTGGCGGCGTCGGATCGGTCGGCGGGGTTTCGTCCGGGTCCACCGGGATGCCGACGCTGAAGACGGGGTCGGTCAGCGGGTCGGTGGGATCCACCAAGGCACAGGGCTACCAGCCGCCGCCCTCACCGCAGGCGCCAACCGGCAGCGGGAACTCGCCGGCACCGTCGAACGGGATGTCCATGACGCCGATGATGGGCGTCGGTGGCCTTGGCGGCCTCGCCGGTGGTGCGGACGCGTATTCGAGCAAGATCGGGCGTGGCGGCGGGTTCGGGTCGGGTACCGGCTCCGGCGGATCGGGTTCCGGATCGGGCGCCGGGAGCGGCTCCGCCCCCGGCGAGGGGGCGCGGACCGGCGTCCGGGCCGGTGGTGCGGGTGCCGCCGAAGCGGCCGGGGCCGGGGGTGCCGCGGGCGCTCGCGGAGCGGCGGGCCGCAGCGGGGCCTCGGGAATGAGCGGGATGGGCCGTGGCGGCAAGGGTGAGGGCAGCGAGGACGAGGAGCACCAGCGCCCGTCCTGGCTGGTCGAGGCCGATCCGGACGACGTCTTCGGCACCAGCGAGCGCACCGCGCCACCGGTGATCGGCGAGTAGCTCAGCGGAGTCCGAAAACCTTGCCCCGGCGCTGCAGATCGTCGACGTAGGCGGCCGCGACCTGCGCGAAGTTGATGACGACCTTGGTGTCTTCCCGGGTTTGCACGGTTTCCACGGATCCGTGTTCGAGCAGCAGATGTAGTTTTCTCGCGAGCTCGTCCGAATCCTCACCCAAGGTGAAGATGAGCGGTTCGCCACCGGTGACGAGGTGCAGGATGAGAGCGGGTTTGGTATCGGTCATGAAGTCAGGACACCAGTCGCGATCTTGCCCGGCAAGCGGGTTCGCTGAAAGCGCAGAAGGGGAGTAGTCGGTGGCGTACTCGTTCTCGCTGTCGTTGGCGGCGCTGGACATCCTGCTCGAAAACCTGAACCTGGGCCGTGCCCCGATGCCGTTCGTGGTGCCCCATATCGGCACCACGGTCGAGGAACGGGCGCACGCGCGGGAAGCGGTGTTCCGGGAGCTCGAGGGGCGGCGGCTGGCCGCGCACGGACGGCTCGACGCCGATGCGGAGCTGATGCTGCGGACCTTCGTCCAGGCGCCGGTGGCGATCGCCGCGGTCGCTCAGCTGGACGGGGGCAGGCAGCTGTTCGCCAGGGCGGCCACGAACGGAAGATTCGCGGTCATCGCGCACCGGCAGGACAACGCGTTGATCTTCGCCGACATCCGGACCGCAGCGATCGTGCCGAGCATCGTCGACCTGCTGCCTCCGGTGCCGCCGGCCGGTGGACAGTCGGTGACCGTGGCCAACCCCGCGCCGCAGCGCACCCGGCACGCTCGGGACGAGGATGCCTACGACCCGTTCGCGAACGTTTCCGCACCTCGTGCCCGCACGACCGCCTCGGCCCAGTTGCGCGCCGTGGAGCGGATCTTCCAGCGGCCGAAGCTGCGCATCGGCCAGTTCACCGCATTCGTCAACGGGAGCGGTCCGCTCAGCCCGACCGCGTGGTTCGACACGCCGGAGGGTCGCTACTTCGTCACCACCCGGGCCGCCGAGGACGGCCAGAGCTGGATGACCTATGCGCCCGCGGACAGCCACCGCATCGGCCAGCACCTGCACACCCAGTTGCAGGGCCGGTCGTAGCGGTCTGCCCACGGGCGCGGTTTCCGGATCAGTACCGGAAGAAGCGCTCCCGCTGACCTTGACGGACCAAACGCAGCCATTGCCGGAACGCCTTCGGGTCACGCTTGACCCCGAGGAAGTAGAGCCCGAACCGGATCACCTCGAGCGCACCGATCTTGCGCATACCCGGCTGCGACACGAGGTAGCCACGGTTGCGGTAGGTGTAGTACCGCTTGACCTCGTTTTCCGGGTCCTGGGCGTGGAACTTGCCGCCGAGCATCGGCTTGAACTCGTCCGACCCGTCCGGGTGCAGGTAGGAGGCCTTGAGC
>DASSAD010000018.1:0-6515 GCA_035685725.1 Amycolatopsis sp.
CCGCGCCGTGATCGAGGCGGCCCACGCCTTCGGCCGGTTCTTCACCGGCCAGGTCACCGCGGCCGGCAAGGTGCCGCCCGCCAAGGTGCTCGTCGCCGGCGCGGGGGTCGCGGGCCTGGCCGCCATCGGCGCCGCGAACAGCCTCGGCGCCATCGTGCGCGCCACCGACCCGCGCCCGGAGGTCGCCGACCAGGTGAAATCACTCGGCGGCGAATTCCTCGCGGTGGAGGTGAACCAGGAGGTCGGCTCCGACGGCTACGCCAAGGCGACCTCGGCGGACTACGACCGGCGGGCCGCCGAGATCTACGCCGAACAGGCCGCCGAGGTGGACATCGTCATCACCACGGCGCTGATCCCCGGTCGGCCCGCCCCGAAACTGCTTTCGGCCGAGCACGTCGCGAGCATGAAGCCGGGCAGCGTGATCGTCGACATGGCCGCCGGGCAGGGCGGCAACGTGGCGGGATCGGTGGCCGGCGAGGTCGTCGTCACCGCCAACGGGGTCACCATCATCGGCTACACCGATCTGGCCGGCCGCCTTCCCGCCCAGGCTTCGCAGCTGTACGGCACGAACCTGGTCAACCTGATGAAACTGCTCACGCCGGGCAAGGACGGCCGGCTCGTCCTCGACCTCGACGACGTCGTCCAGCGGTCCGTCACGGTGGTGCGCGACGGGGAGAAGATGTGGCCGCCGCCACCGGTGCAGGTTTCCGCCGCGCCCGCCGCGCCGCCCGCGGCGCCGGCCCCGGCGGCGGTCGCCGGCAAACGGCCGCTCACCCCCGCACGGGCCTACTCGATCACCGGCGTGGCCGTCGCGCTCCTGTTCCTGATCACCGCCTTCGCGCCGAGCCAGCTGCTCGGGAACGTCACGGTGTTCGTCCTGGCGGTCGTGATCGGCTACTACGTGATCGGCAAGGTGCACCACGCGCTGCACACCCCGCTGATGTCGGTGACGAACGCGATCTCCGGGATCGTGGTCGTCGGCGCGCTCCTGCAGATCGGGCACGAACACGTGGCCGTGACCGTGCTGTCCGCCATCGCGATCTTTTTGGCCAGTATCAACGTCTTCGGCGGTTTCGCCGTCACCCGCCGCATGCTCGGCATGTTTTCGAGGAGCTGACTTCATGACCGCCGCCTCGGCCGCGCAGGCCGCCTACGTCGTCGCCGCCCTGCTGTTCATCCTCAGCCTGGCGGGACTGTCCAAACACGAGACCTCCCGTTCCGGTGTCACCTTCGGGATCGCCGGGATGGCGATCGCGCTCGCCGCCACGGTCGGCGTCGCCGCCCAGAGCGTCCAGGCCGCCGGCATCACCCTGCTCGTCGTCGCGATGGCGCTGGGCGCCGCGATCGGGCTGTGGCGGGCACGCCGGGTCGAGATGACCGGCATGCCCGAACTCATCGCGCTGCTGCACAGCTTCGTCGGCCTCGCGGCCGTGTTGGTCGGCTGGAACGGCTACCTCGACGTCGAGGCCCACGCCGCGACGCAGACCGAGGTCACCGGGTCGCTGCTGAGCATCCACCACGCCGAGGTGTTCATCGGGATCTTCATCGGCGGCGTCACCTTCACCGGCTCGATCATCGCCTACCTGAAGCTTTCCGCGCGCATCGCGAGCCGCCCGCTGACGCTGCCCGGCAAGAACCTGATCAACCTCGGCGCGCTCGCCGCGTTCGTCGGCCTGACCATCGCCTTCGTCATCCAGCCGAACCTGGGCCTGCTCGCCGCGGTCACCGCGGTGGCCGCCGGGCTCGGGCTGCACCTGGTCGCCTCCATCGGGGGCGGGGACATGCCGGTGGTCGTCTCGATGCTCAACAGCTATTCCGGCTGGGCGGCCGCGGCGTCGGGCTTTCTCCTGGACAACAATCTCCTCATCGTGACCGGCGCGCTCGTCGGCTCCTCCGGTGCCTACCTGTCCTACATCATGTGCCAGGCGATGAACCGGTCCTTCCTGTCGGTCATCGCTGGTGGGTTCGGGATCGAGGCCGGCACCTCCGCTTCCGCCGAGGGCGGCCAGCACCGTGAAGTCACCGCGGAGGAAACCGCGGAACTGCTGACCGCCGCGCAAAGCGTGGTCATCACGCCCGGCTACGGAATGGCCGTCGCGCAGGCGCAGTACCCGGTCGCCGAGCTGACGCGCGTGCTGCGGGAGCGCGGCATCGAGGTCCGGTTCGGTATTCATCCGGTCGCCGGCCGGCTGCCCGGGCACATGAACGTCCTGCTCGCCGAGGCGAAGGTGCCCTACGACATCGTCCTGGAAATGGACGAGATCAACGACGATTTCGCCGCCACCTCCGTGGTTCTCGTCATCGGCGCGAACGACACCGTCAACCCGTCGGCGGCCGAGGACCCTGCCAGCCCGATCGCCGGAATGCCGGTGCTCCGGGTCTGGGAAAGCGAAAACGTCGTGGTGTTCAAACGCTCCATGGCGGCCGGCTATGCCGGTGTGCAGAACCCGCTGTTCTTCCGGGAGAACAGCCAGATGCTCTTCGGCGACGCCAAGCAACGCGTGGAGGACATCCTCCGGGTGCTCGCCGCGGATTCCAGCCGCACACCGGCACTTTCGGCGGTCAGCGGCTGACGTCCTCGGCCGGCCGTCGGCACCGGGGCGCGGTGACCGAGGACGCCGCCCCGGTTCCCCTCCGTTCGCGTTTGTCCCCCGGCCGGGGGAAGTCCCGTGCGAGCCGAGTCCGTCGGCTCTGCCGACCGTGTCAGCGGCCGCTCCGGGGGCTACCCCGGTGTGGTCGACTGGACGCGAGCTGAGGGAGGGGCCATGGCCGAGGGAGCAGGGAGGGACGACACCGGGCAACCGGTGACGGGCTGGTCACCGGACCAGGCGGCGGTTCGTCGGCTCTCGGAGACCATCTACGGCACGCTCGTCCTGATGTCGGTGCTGACGGCCGTGAGCGAGGACAAGACCGACCCGAGAGAGGTGACGCTGTCCGTCGCGGGGTCGGCCTTCGCGCTGTTTCTGACCCGCTGGTTCTCCGAGGTGCTCGCCGACACCGTCGTCTTCGGCAAACTGCCCCGTCGCGCGGAGCGGCGCCGGATCATCCGGGACGCCATGCCGCTGCTGGCCGTGGCGATCGTGCCGGTTCCCCTGCTCGTGCTGGCCATCGCGCACATCATCAGCCTGGATCTGGCGGTCAACGTGTCGTTGCTGATCGGGACCGTTTCCCTGGCCGTCTGGGGGTTCTTCCGGGCGAGACGGGCCGGGGCCGGTTTCTTCGGCACGGTCTTCATCATGGTGGGTACGCTGAGTATCGGTTTGATCCTGGTGACCCTGAAGGCGATCGTCCACTGAAGCTCCTCTTGTTGGTCCATTGTGGACGGTGCTGGGCGGGCGGCTCACCTTGTTCCGCCGATCCGGAGTCGATCGGTTACATCGTGTGGCTAAGTCTTGGTGACCTAGGTTACGATGACCCATGTGTGGATCGAGGTGCTGCTGCTCGCGAAGCTCGCTCAGGGGCCGCGACACGGCTATGAGCTGCGCAAGGACATCGAGGAAAGTACCGGTCGCGAGCTGTCCAACAACTCGCTCTATCCGACGCTACGCAGGTTCGCCGAAGCCGGTGCGGTGGTGCGCAGCGCCGAACCCCAGGAAGGCAGGCCGCCCCGGCACGTCTACACCATCACCGACGTCGGCCGGGAACTCCTGCACGACATGCTCGCCGAACTGCCGGACGAACGTGCCGGTGAGGACGCCGAATTCCTGGCCAGGCTGGCGAATTTCGGCCAGCTGACGGCGGCCGAACGGCTCGGGGTGCTCGACGCCCGCGACCGCGCGCTGGTGCGACGGCACGAGCGGCTCACCTCGCTCGCCGCGGCGCAGGAAGAAACCTGGAGCCGGCTGGTCCTCGACGAGGTCGGCCGGCGGCTGCGTGCCGAACGCGAGTGGCTGGCGAAGCTGCGCACCACCGTGACCACGCTGACCTGACCCACGCTGATGTGACCCACGCTGATGTGACCAGGACGGGCAAGACTGAACCAGAAGGAGATCGCATGGTCGCCACGGCCGAACCGAGCGCGCAATCAGCCACGGAACCGTTGCCACAGCTGCCTTTCGCCCGGCCCAACGTGCTGGATATCGCCCCGCAGTTCGCGGTGCTGCGGCGGGAGGGTCCGGTCGTCGCGGTGCGGACACCGGTCGGAGACCCGGCCTGGCTGGTGACCGCCTTCCAGCAGGCGCGGGAGGTGCTGACCGACAGCCGGTTCGGCCGGTCGCACCCGGCGCCGGAAGAGGCGTCGAGGGTGTCCGACGCCGCGATCATTTCCGGGCCGCAGGGCGACTACGAGACCGAGGAAGCCGAGCATGCCCGGTTGCGGCGCATGCTGGTGCCCGCCTTCTCCGCGAACCGGATGCGCGCGCTCGCCACCCGCATCCAGGAACTCACCGACCGCTGCCTGGACGACCTGCGCGACGCCCACGACGCCGCGCCGGGCGAGCCGGTGAACCTGCACGATCTGCTGTCGTTCCCGCTGCCCGTGCTGGTGATCTGCGAACTGCTCGGCGTGCCCTACGCCGACCGCGCCTACTTCGGCGACCTGTCCAACCGTATCGGCATTCTCGACGGCGGCGACGACGCCCAGCACGCGATGGCCGATTTCATGACCTACATGGGCGGGCTCGCCGAAGCGAAGCGGAAGGAACCCACCGAGGACGTCGTGTCGGACATGGTCCGCGCGCAGGCCGAGGACCCGACGTTCAGCGACGAGGACCTGTCCCGGCTCGCCGCGGGACTGCTCTTCGCCGGGCACGAGACCACCTCCAACCGGATCGATCTCGGCGTGCTGCTGCTGTTGACCGACCTGAGCCGGCGGGACGCCTTCGTCGCCGACCCGGACGGTCAGGCGCACGCCACGGTCGAGGAGATTCTGCGGCTGGCCTCGCCCGGCGGCCTGGGATTGCTGCGGTACGCCCACGACGACGTGGAGATCGGTGGCGTGTCGATCGCGCGCGGCGACGCCGTGATGGTCGCGATCAACGTGGCCAACCGCGATGACACGGTGTTCTCCGAACCGGACGAGTTCGACCCGGCACGCAAGCCCAACACGCACCTCGCCTTCGGGTCCGGCGGTTTCTTCTGCATCGGCGCGAGCCTGGCCCGCACGGAACTGCGCACCGTGTTCCCGTCGCTGTTCCGGCGGTTCCCCGGGCTCCGCCTGGCGGTCGGCGTGGACGAGCTCGAGGTGCGGACCAATCGGCTGACCGGGGGAGTGGAGCGGGTCCCCGTGGTGTGGTGAAACGGCCGGCCGCGGCGCGGGGTGTTCCAGAGGGTGGATCTCCCACCCCGCGCCGCGACCACCTGCCACAATCGGCGGCGGTGCCGACGTGTGGCCGAGCACGTCGCCGACGATGGAGGAGCCCGTGCCGCTGACCACGGAACCGTTGCGGAAGCTGGGTTTTCTCACCATCGGGCTGTTCGACCCGGCCGACCCCGCGCAGGGGCACGAGTCGACGCTCGAGATCATCGAGCTGGGTGAGCGACTCGGTTTCGACAGTGCCTGGGTGCGGCACCGGCACCTGCAGCACGGCATTTCCTCGCCGGTGGCGGTGCTGGCGGCGGCCTCCCAGCGCACCAGCCGCATCGACCTCGGCACCGCGGTCATCCCGCTGGGCTGGGAAAACCCGTTGCGGCTGGCCGAAGATCTGGCCACCGTGGACATCCTCTCCGGTGGCCGGCTCAATCCCGGTGTCAGCGTCGGCCCGCCCCGGCACTTCGACCAGGTCAAGCAGGCCCTGTATCCGAACACCGCCGACCGCGAGGATTTCAGCTACGAACGCGTGCGGCGGCTGCTGGAGCTGGTGCGTGGCGAACCCGCCAGCGGTTTCAGCGGTACGGAAGGGTTCGAGGTGTTCTCCGACCGCGTCCAACCGCATTCGCCGGGGCTGGGCAGCCGACTGTGGTACGGCGGCGGGAGCCTGCGGTCGGCGCGGTGGGCCGGTGAGCACGGGATGAACCTGCTGACGAGCAGCGTGGTGAAGGCGGAGGAGTCCGAGGACTTCGCCAAGATCCAGCTCTCCCACCTCCGGACCTTCCGGGCCCACCATCCCGACGGGGAACGCGCCCGCGTCTCGCAAGGGCTGGTCGTGATCCCGACCGACAGCGCGTCGCCCGCGCAGCGCGCCAAATACCTCGAATACGCGCGGAAGCGGACGCCGCGCACGGCGACGCCCCAGGGGCCGGCGCGCGTGATGTTCGCGCCCGATCTCGTCGGGACCTCCGATGAGATCGCCGAACGGCTGCACGCCCACGCCGCCTTCCAGGAGATCGACGAGGTCGCGTTCGCGCTGCCCTTCACCTTCGACCACGACGACTACGTGCAGATCCTGACCGACCTCGCCACCCGCCTCGGCCCCGCCCTCGGCTGGCACCCCACCCCCACCCCCGGGCGTGTCCCCCCTTCCGGTCACTGAGTTCCCTGTTCCGGTCGCCGTGTTCCCTCCGCCGGTGCACGAGTTCGCTGTTCCGGTGCGCCGACCGGCCGGATCCGGGTGGTCACCGGAACAACCGAGGTCGCG
>DASSAD010000019.1:0-9366 GCA_035685725.1 Amycolatopsis sp.
CCCTCACTGGTACGTCATCTGATAGGAGGGCGACACCGGTACGCAGTAAACGCCGGTCCCGCCCCCGCGCCCGTGGCTTTCCGCGCGAATCCCGACACGTCGCACGGAGCGGATGTTCTTGGCCGCCGTGAGGTGCACTAGGAAGGTCATTGGTTCGCCTTCGCGTTCTACCGGCACTTGAGCGCCGTACCGCCCGACCGTGCCGGTGAGGTGGTGACCGATCCTAGTTGTCGCCCCTGCGATGGATCATGCCTATTTCGGCGTCCGGAAACGGTTTCCCGTCCTCTGGGCGAACAGTTACATGGCTAATCGGATAGTGACGACCCAAACACCCTATGTTACCTTTCGATCGTCATTTAGCGCCTTGATACACGACATTGGGTACCACGTTGCCATGACATCCCGGCTGAAACTCGCTCTGCTCGACGTCGCCTGGAGAACGTGCGGCGTCTCGCCCGAATGCCTGGGTGCCGCCTGGGAGCCGTACGGCCGGTGCCTTCCGCACCTGGGGCCGGCCGAGGTGGAGAGCGTCCTGCGGGGGCTGGTCCCCGGCCAGGGCATCGATCTGCGCGGCACGACCCTGGAGGAGGAACTGCTCACGCGCATCCTTGAGCGCGTCGAGCGCCGTCTGGGCAGGGCACGGTTCGACCGTGCGGTCTTCGCCGGCCCGGCCCGCTTCCGAGAGGTCGTCTTCGCGAGCGACGCGACCTTCGACCATGCCCGGTTCGATCACCTCGCCTCGTTCTTCGGCACGGGCTTCACCGGAAACGTGTCCTTCGGCGAAGCCCGGTTTCATCGCGAGCTCTCCTTGCACGGCGCCCAGGTACGCGGACATGGACGCTTCGACCGCATTCTCGTCGGTGGCGACGCGCTGTTCGGAGAGGCCCGGTTCGACGGGGACACCTCGTTCCGCGGAGCGGACTTCCATGGGTTCGCCGCGTTCGACGGTACGGCGTTCGCCGGGGGCGTCGGCTTCCGTGGTTCCCGGTTCCGCCGGGCCGTCTCCTTTCGCGCCTCGGCTGTCGGGAGGAACGCCGGGTTCGACGGCCTGCGCTTCCACGGCCCCGCCTACCTCGGTCCGATGCAGGTCGGGGGGTGCCTGTCGCTCACGGACGTCCGCGCCTGCGGGCCGCTTCAAGTCGACACCGGCCGTTGCCGGGTGACGCTGCGCGCCGCGGTCGTCACCGGGCCGTTCACCGCTCGTCTGTCCGCCGCGGAAATCGACCTGCGGGACGCGACGCTCACGGGGCCGGCGGCCGTCACCCGGAAGTCGGGACGGGTGCGCGTGACGTCACTCGACGGCCTCGATGCCGGCGCGCTCACGCTCAACGGCACTGATCTTCGTACCTGCGGCCTCGGTGGGCTCCGCCGGCCCGAGGGGCTGCGCCTGCGGGACTGCCTTTTCGCCACGACCCCGGCCGGTGTGAGCTGGCGGCTCGGCTGGCCGCCCGTCCGGTGGTGGACACGCCGCGTCGTCCTCGCCGACGAACATTCTTGGCGGGCCTGGCCGCCAAGCGATCTGGGGGGCGACGCCGGCGGGAAGCGCGTGGGAGCGAAGCGTCCACACGCCACGAGAGCCGCTGCGGCGCGCGTCTCCGCGGCGAACGAGACGGGTGAGCCCCCTGATGACCCGCGGAGCGCACGGTCGCTCGACGCCGGCTGGCTCGAAACCCTGTACGAGCGACTGCGGCCCGGCGTGGGCGACGCGAAGACCTCGGCCGACTTCGCGTTCGGCGCGATGGAGATGCGGCGGCTGAGCAGCCCGCGTGTCCGGGCCAGGGTGCTGCTTTCTCTGTACTGGCTGGCCTGCGGATACGGCCTGCGCGTCGGACGGGCGCTCGGCTGGCTCACACTGATGGCGGCGCTGGTGGCAGGCGCGTTGTCCTGGGCGGCGGGCGCGCGTCCGACGAGGCACTGGGTCGGCAAGAACCCTCGCATCGCTGTTGTGCGCTCGAAGCCGGTCATCTCCCCGGACCCGAGAGCACTGTACAAATGAGGTTCCGCCGGCGACCACGTCAGCCGCCGACCAGGGGAACGAGCTTGACGAACGAGATCACCGGATCCGTGGTCAAGTCGATCTGCTCGTCCAGGTTCTCGATCTGCCGGTCATCGGCCAGCAGGATGAACCCGTTGCGCTGAAAGGCCTTCTCGGCGATGTCGGCCTGCCGTTCCCAGTCGATCCGCCTGGCCGTACGCATCCGGTAGCCGTTCAGCTCGGCCTCGGCGTCGTCGGGCATGACCAGTCCGTTGAATCGTGTCGAAGGCGTCGCGTTGTGCCGTGCGACATCCTCGCGCACGCGTAGCCGTACCAGCTCCCGCGCGGTGATCCGATCAGGCAGATCCGGCAGCGTGAACTCCTCCAGCGGCCTGCCGGTGGCGGTCTCGTCTCGGAGGGTGACCTGGGCCATCGGTGTCTCCAGTGGGTAGGGGGCACCGCCAGGACTATCAGCCCGCTCCGACAAACCAGCCGAGCCCCCTCGGCGTGGAACGCGGCCGCGGTCGCGCGATTCCACCTGGCCGCTTCGGCGGCGGAATTCTGTCAGTGGGTCCCGCCATGATCCCGCCATGCGCGAACTCACGACGAACGTCGACGTGGACGAGGCGGTGGCGGCCGCCTTCACCTCAGCCGGCTGGATCATGGAGGCGGTCGCCCGGCAACGGGAGCTGGAGCGTCTCTCGCAGCCCTTGTCTCGTCCGGCGAGCTGGTCCGAAGCGCGCGGCGCCACGCTGCGGCGTGAGGCCGAACAGGTCCGCCACGACATGGGGAGCCGGCTGTCTCGGGAGCGGGGCGTCGCTCGGCGAGCCGCTGCGATCTGTCTCGCACGGCCTTCGTTGATCCGCTATGCCGAGGAGCTCGACTTGGCTCTCTCCGGCTCGGACGGGTGGACCGTACAGGAGGTGGCCGCGCTGTTCACAGCGATGCGAGACCGAGGCCTTATCCATGGGGATGACGCGTGGCTGTCGCGGGTGGTGGAACTGGCGCTGGGCTTCAGGGACGAGGAGCGAATGGCACTTTGGGAGCACATGAAGCCGCTCATCAGGGCGGTGGCCGACAGCGGCATCGAGGCCGGAAAGCGGCGTCGGCTGCATCGCCTGATCGCGAGCGCCTTCCGGACGGATCCCGACGCGCTGCCGCCATCGGCCCTCGTCCCCTGTGACGAGTGGGCCATGACCCTACGCGATCACCTCGGCGACGCGCCGCCGGCGGACCTGGTGCGGCTCATCGAGCACCTCTGCGAGCTCAACGGGCCACGGCCCACGAAGACCTGGCGAGCCCACTGCCTGGAGTTGCTCCAGGCAGCCGGCGCCGAGGACCTGGTGCGCACCGCTCTGGACGCCTTCGCCCGCGTCACCGAGTGGAACACCGACTGGGGCACGGCCCGGCTGATCGTCTCGGACCCCAACGCGGACGTGGCCCGCGGGTTCGTCTGGGCCGCCGCCCTGCTCCGGGCGGAAAACGTCGTACCGGCGCTGACGGACCTCGCCCTGCGCACGTCGGGAGCCCACCGAGACGTGCGGGAAGACCTGAAGCTGGCGGGCGCCGCGATCAACGCGCTGGGCGACTGCGAGGATCCGGCGGCCATCGAGGCTCTGTGGCGGCTGCAGCGATCGATCAGGCATCGTGCACTGCGCAAGCAGATCGACACCGCACTCAATGCCGCCGCCGGCCGCCAAGGGATCACACCCGGCCAACTGCTCGAGCGCAGCGTCCCCGATCACGGGCTCGGCCCCGAGAGGATGCTGACGCAGACGATCGGCGACTGGACCGCGGTGCTCACGGTCGAGGACGCGATGACCGTACGGCTCAGCTTCCGATCTCCGGACGGCACCACGGTTCGCACCGCGCCCGCCGTACTGAAGGAGACCGACGACCTGAAGGCGCTCAAGGCCGTGGCGAAGGAGATACGCCAGACGCTGTCGGCCGAGCGGGCACGCCTGGAGGGGCTGTTCACCACGGACCGGGTGTGGCCGCATGAGGAATGGGCCCGCTACTACCGGGACCACCCGATCACCGGCGCCGTCGCGCGCGGCCTGATCTGGGAGGCGGGAGGGAAGGGCTTCCTGCCGGACGAGGCCGCGCCGGGCTCTCCGGTTCAGCTGTGGCATCCCGCCCGCGCCACTCTGGAGGAAGTCACCGCCTGGCGGGAGACGGTGACCGAGCGGCGGCTGCGCCAGCCCTTCAAACAGGCGTTCCGCGAGGTCTACCTCCTCACTCCCGCCGAAGAGCAGACGCGCGTCTACTCCAACCGCTTCGCCGCCCACATCGTCGACCACCCCCGGCTGTACGCGCTGCTCAAGGAGCGTGGCTGGCAGACGAACTGGCTGGGGCCCTTCGACGGCGGCTACGACGCCGATGCCAAGAAGGAACTGGCCGAGGGCGCCTGGCGGGTCCGGTTCTGCTACGAGACCGCAGACGTCGACGCAGGACATGAGGTGACGCTGGCCGCCACCGACCAAGTCCGCTTCGACCGGCGGGAGGGGCGTGCCTTCCGCCAGGTCGACCTGGCCGAGGCGCCGCCGCTGGTGTTCAGCGAGGCCATGCGGGATGTGGACCTGTTCGTCGCGGTCACCTCGATCGCCGCCGACCCCGAATGGGTGGACCGCGGAGAGGACCGCCACCGGGACTACTGGCGAGAGATCTCATTCGGCGATCTGCCGCCATCGGCCGAGGTGCGCCGCGACGCACTGGCGCGACTGCTCCCCCGTACGGCTGTCGCCGACCGCTGCACCCTAACCGAACGATTCCTCGTCGTCCGCGGCGACCTGCGCACCTACAAGATCCACCTGGGCAGCGCCAACATCCTCATGGACCCCGGCGACGTCTATCTCTGCATCGTCTCCGCTCGCAAACGCGACACCAGGTTGTTCCTCCCCTTCGAAGAGGACGGCCGCCTGTCCCTCATTCTCAGCAAGGCATTCCTCCTCGCCAACGACAAAAAGATCACGGACGAGACCATCCTCCAGCAGATTTCGCGGGGTTCCGGCTGAAGCAACACTCGGAGTCGCACAGCGCTCGCCCATCGGCCGGCGGCATGGAACCGCCTTTCGCTGATCTACTTTCCGGAGGCAGACCGGTCGAGCCAGTCGCGGTAGCGGATCCGGCCGAGGGTGGCGCCCTCACCTGGTACGAGCGTGTGCTCGGCCGGCACGCTGCCGTAGTAGCGGGCCTGCGGGTCGGTGACCACCTCGCGCGGGTCGCCCCACGCGGCCAGGGCCTCGCGGAAGAACTCGTCCATCCGGGACTGCTCGGGCCCGCCGATCTCGATCCGGCCGTTCAGCGGCGAGCCCACCGCGACCCGGCCCACCGCCTGAGCGACGTCGTCGCCCGCCATGGGCTGAAAGAGCACCGGCGCGATCCGCACCTTGTCACCGTCCGTGGCCTCATCGGCGATGCTGCGAACGAACTCGAAGAACTGGGTGGCATGCACGAGCGAGAACGGGATCGACGACTTCTCGATCAGCTGCTCCTGAGCGATCTTCGCCGCGAAGTAGCCGTTCTCCGGCATCTTCTCGGTGCCCACCACCGACACCGCGACATGGTGACCGACACCCGCCGCCGCCTCCGCCGCGAGCAGATTACGCGTGGAGGTCTCGAAGAACTCCAGCACCGCGGCCCGCTCGAACGACGGCGAGTTCGACACGTCGACCACCACCTGCGCGCCCGCCAGCACCTCGGCCAGACCTTCACCGGTGAGGGTGTTCACACCGGTGCTCGGCGCCGCCGCGACCGCCTCGTGACCGTGCTCCCCCAGCTTCGCCACCAGCTTCGACCCGATCAGACCGGTCCCACCGACTACCACGATCTTCATGACGATCCCTTTTCCTGTTCGCCGGGGCACTTGATCGCCGCCGGTCGTCAGTTAAGACAGGACAGTCCTCCGGCATGTGACAGCTCCGGCGAAAATTTCTGGGGCGCACACCCGCCGGGTCTGCCCGTGGCCGGTCCACCCGCTGTTGGAAGGCGCGGTTCCGACCTCAGCCCATGCTTTTGGCGCCGTCGAGGGATTCGCGGATGATGTCGGCGTGGCCGGCGTGCTGGGCGGTCTCGGCGATGATGTGGATCAGCACCCTGCGGGCCGACCACCGCGCGCCGGGCTCGAACCACGGAGCCTTCGGCAGCGGCTGGGCGGCGTCCAGTTCGGGCAGGGTGGCTACCAGCTCGTCGGTCCGGTGAGCGACCTCGGCGTAGGCGGCCAGCACACCGGCCAGCGTCTCGCCGGGCAGCAGCCGGAACTCGTCGGCCCTTCGGGTCCAGTCGGCCTCGGTCATGGTGGTGACGTCGTCCATCGCCGACGGGCCGTTCAGGATGAAGTCCGCCCAGGTCCGTTCGACCGCCGCGACGTGCTTGATCAGTCCACCCAGGCAGAGCTCACTGGCGGTGGTCCGCCGCCCGGCCTGCTCGTCGGTGAGGTCGCGGGTGGTGAAGCGCAGGAAGTGCCGGTGCTTGGCCAGCATCGCCAGCAGGTCGGCGCGCTCGCCCGTGATGTCGCGGGTGGTCGGCTCGTTGACGGTCGTGCTCTCGCTCATGGTCTCCGCGCTCCGTTGTTCTGTTCCGTCGGTCAGAACTCACGCTAGGCCGCATAGCGGTCACTTTCTGGCCTGAATCGCGGAAGAATCAAAACATGGCGAACACCAGCACCCGGACGCTGCGACTGCTGTCTCTGCTGCAGAACCACCGGTACTGGCCGGGCATCGAACTGGCCGAGCGGCTGGGAGTCTCGGTCCGCACCCTGCGCCGGGACATCGACCGGCTGCGGGAACTGGGCTATCCGGTCGAGGCGCACCGTGGCGTGGACGGCGGCTACGAGCTTGCCGCGGGCGCGGCGCTGCCGCCGCTGGTGATCGACGACGAGGAGGCGGTCGCCCTGGCCGTGGGGCTGCAGGCCGCCGCCCAGGGCGCGGTGGAGGGCATCGCCGAGTCCTCGGTGCGGGTGCTGGCCAAGGTGGTGCAGGTTATGCCGGCCCGACTGCGGCGCCGGGTCGAGGCGCTCCGCGCGATGACCGTGCCCGCCGGCTGGGACGGCCCGGCCAGGGCGGGCGTCGATCCGGGCGTGCTCACCGCGGTCGCGCTGGCCTGCCGGGACAACGAACACCTCCGCTTCTCCTACACCGCCGTCGGCGGTCAGCTCACCGACCGGCACGTCGAACCGCATCGGCTGGTCTGTCTCGGCCGCCGCTGGTACCTCGTCGCCTACGACCTCACCCGGCACGACTGGCGCAGCTTCCGGGTCGACCGGCTCACCGCGCCGCACGGCACAGGTTCCCGGTTCCGGCCCAGGGACCTGCCCGCCGCCGACGCCGCCGAGTTCGTCCGTTCCGGCCTGGACAACCTGCCCCGGCCGTACCTGGTGGAGGTCCTGGTCGACGCCCCGGCCGCGACCGTGCGCGAACGGATCGGCAGGTGGAGCACAGCCGAGGAGGTCGACGCCGAGCACTGCCGGGTGCGCATGACCGCCGACTCCCTCGACTGGGCGATCATGGCACTGGGCGTGCTCGGCGCCGATTTCCGCGTCCTCGACCCGCCCGAACTGCTCGAGCAGATCCACGACTGGGGCGCCCGGTTCAACCGGGCCTAGGGCTTGGTCCGCTTCCCACGGTCGACACGCCCGCCACGTCACCGAAGGTGCGTTCGCCTGCGAACCGTCAGTGGCTCGCGGTGAGGTACCGAACCGCGCCCCAGTAGTCGGTGTTGAACCGCGCCGGGGTGATGCGGACCGGTGTCGCAGCGTCGTACGCCTCGATCATCTGCTGGTCGCCGATGTACATGGCCACGTGGTAGATCGAGCCGGTGCCGTTGTTTCGGGCGTAGAAGATCAGGTCGCCGGGCTGCAGGTCGGCCCGGTCCACCTTGGTGCCACCGCCGTAGGTGGCCTGCGCGCCGGAGTCGCGCGGGATGGCGATGCCGTTGGCCTCGTAAACGGTGGAGGTGAATCCGGAGCAGTCGAAGCCGAACCCGGCCCGGCCTGCCCACAGGTACGGCACGTCGATGAACTTCTTCGCGAAGTTCACCAGATCGGCGCCGGTCGGGTATGGGATGTCGGTCTCCGACTTGTAGACGCTGACATCGGTGGCGGAAAGCCACTTCGTCCCGTGGTCCGGGGTGTAGACGAGGACGGAGTCGCCGACGCGCGCGAGTTCGGGCAGCCGGGTGTTCGCACTGATCTTCAGTGCCTTCGAACGCCGCCCGAGATCGTTGTAGAGCCACGTGGTCGGGGCCCGGTCCACCAGCGCGAAGGGGCTGTGGCCGGCCACAGCGGTGTAACCGGCGTTGCTGGTGAGCTGCGCCTTGGGCACCCAGCCCGGGTAGCCCAGCGAGTTCTTCGGCGTGGCCTGGCCCGGCACCGCGACTTCGGCCCAGTCGCCCTGCTGGGCCAGCACGTAGACGGGATGACCGTAGAGGACCTGCGTCTGGGTCAGGTTGCCGCTCGTCAGGCCCCGCTTGTCGTCCACCGTCATGGCGGCGAGCCACTTCTCGGGATCCGCCGGGTCGGTCAGCGCGGGAGCGTCGATGGGACGCGGACTGTCAGGACTGGTCCAGACGGTCGCCACGGACACGTCGACGTATGCGATGGGTGGGGTCGCGGGCGCGGGCTGGGCGGCGCCGGCGGCGGGCGCGAACGCGGCCGTGGCGACGACGGTCGCGGCCGCGACCGCAATCGCGGCGAGCCTGCCGCCGAAGCGGAGCTTGCGGGTCATGGGTTCCTCTCATCGCGGGGGAAGCGGTGGGTCGCTGTCGTGCGCGAAGGCCGGTGGGAAGGCCCCGAACGGTGCATCCATCTTGATCACTAAAAGGTCGAAAAAACAAGACTTTTCGCCAATTTCGGTCAGCCTCTAACACTGGCGCCCTGGGGGAACACGCATTGACGAAGAGGACGCATGCACCAGGACCAGGCGCTCAGGCCACGCGCAGCGGCTGCTCCGGCGTCCGGACCAGGTCCACCATGGAGTCGTGGATCCTGTGCCGGTACGGCCGGCGCGGGCCGTACCCGATGGAGGCCGCGACGTTGCCGCCCGCCAGCCTGCCTTGGCGCAGGGCATGCTGCCCGCTCATCGGGGTGATCTTGCCGGGCCGGGCGAGGTCGGGGACCGCGGCCACATCGCCGCAGGCGTAGATCTCGGGATGGCCGGGCACGGCCAGGTACTCGTCCACCCTGATCCTGCCCTGCTCGGCCGCCAGTGCGAGGTTGGTCACGAGCGGATCGGGGCGGACGCCGAAGCTCCACACGATCGTGCGGGTGGGGATGAACTCGCCGTCGGTGAGCCGCAGCCCCCGGGAGGTGACCTGGCCGAGCGAGGTCCGCGTCCGGACCTCCACGCCCCGCGACCGCAACATCCGCGCCGTGGTCCTGGACAGGCGGTGCCGCA
>DASSAD010000020.1:0-4736 GCA_035685725.1 Amycolatopsis sp.
CCCGGGACCGCGGATCCTTGGCCAGCAGGGCGTCCAGGATCGAGTCGCTGATCGCATCGCAGATCTTGTCCGGATGTCCCTCGGTCACGGACTCCGACGTGAACAACCTGCGGCTCGACTCCGTCACGGCACGTCACTTCCCATCTATGCGCGGGTGCTTGCACCTCAGCCTACTGAGTCAACCTAGGGAAAGACGCGCTCAACGCGCCATGAGGCCCGCCACGGCATCCCACACAGCGGCCGCGAGTTGCGCCTTCGAGCCCAACGGGATAGGCCGTTCGCTCCCGTCCGAGGCCAGCAGCCAACCGGCGTTCTCCTCGACCTCGAACGCCTTGCCCTCGCCCACGGTGTTGACCACCAGCAGGTCGCAGCCCTTGCGCTTGAGCTTCGCGCGGCCGTGCTCGAGCGCCGAGGCGCGCTCGTCCCCGGTTTCCGCGGCGAAGCCGACCACGACGCGGCCGGCCGTGCGGTTTTCCACGAGCTCGGCCAGGATGTCGGCGGTGCGGGTCAGCGTCACCACCGGATCGGGCCGGTCGTCGGACTTCTTGATCTTGTATTCGGCGGTGCCCGCCGGGCGGAAATCGGCCACGGCGGCGGCCATCACCACCACTTCGGCTTCCCCGGCGGCCGCGTGCGTCGCCACCCGCAGCTCCTCGGCCGAGGACACCCGCCGGACCTCGACCCCGGCCGGTTCCGGCAGGTCCGCGGTGTGCGCGGCGATCAGCGTCACCGCGGCGCCCCGCTGCGCGGCCACCCTGGCCAGTGCGTAACCCTGCCGGCCCGAGGACCGGTTGCCCAGAAACCGCACGGGATCCAGCGGCTCACGGGTGCCGCCCGCGGTGACCAGCACGCGCACGCCCACGAGATCCCGGGGCAGCGCGGCGGGCGCGGCGAGCAACAGCCGGGCCAGCTCCACGATCTCGGCGGGGTCGGCCAGGCGCCCCTTGCCGGTGTCCGCTCCGGTCAGCCGCCCGGACGCCGGTTCGGCGACGACGAGACCGCGGGACCGCAGCAACGCCACGTTGTCCCGGGTCGCGGGATGCTCCCACATCTCGGTGTGCATCGCGGGAAAGAACGCGACCGGGCAGCGGGCGGTGAGCAGGGTACTGCTGAGCAGATCGTCCGCCCTGCCGTGCGCGGCACGGGCGAGCAGATCGGCGGTGGCCGGCACGACCAGCACCAGATCGGCCTCTTTGCCGAGACGGACGTGCTGCACTTCGGGCACCTCGGCGAACACCCCGGTGTGCACCGGGTGGCCGGACAGTGCCTCGAAGGTGGCCGCGCCGACGAAGTTCAACGCGGCTTCGGTGGGGACCACGCGGACGTCGTGACCGGACTCGGTCAGCCCGCGCAGCACCTCACAGGCCTTGTAAGCGGCGATACCACCGCCGACTCCCAGGACGACCCTCGGCTTGCGGGCGGCTGCGCCCGCACGCATCGGGCTCTCACTCACCTTCGGTGTGTTCGAGCAGGCTGGCGTGGATCTCGCGCAGCGCGATCGACAGCGGCTTCTCGCGCGGACCCGGCTCGACCAGCGGGCCGACGTACTCCAGCAGCCCCTCGCCCAGCTGGGCGTAGTAGTCGTTGATCTGCCGGGCACGCTTCGCTGCGTAGATCACCAGCGCGTACTTGGAGCTGACCTTGGCCAGCAGGTCGTCGATCGGCGGGTTGGTGATGCCTTCCAGTTCCTCGCCGTGGATACCCAGCGCTGCGCTCACTCGCGTTGCTCCCGAATCACTTGAAATCCTGTTCCATCAAGTCTAACAACTGCGCCGCGACTTCCCGCACGTCGGCATTCACCAGCCGCACGTCGAACTCGCCCGCGGCCGCCAGCTCCCGCTCCGCCTCGGCCAGCCGCGCCTCGACCGCCGCCTGACGCTCGGTGCCGCGACCGGTGAGCCGGCCGACCAGCTCGTCCCACGAGGGCGGCATCAGCATCACCAGGCAGGCGTCCGGCATCGCCGCGCGCACCTGCCGCGCGCCCTGCAGCTCGATCTCCAACACGGCCGGCCTGCCCTCGGCGAGCGCGCGCTCGACCGGTGCGCGCGGCGTCCCGTAGCAATTGCCCGCGAACTCGGCGTGTTCGAGTAGTTCCCCCGACTCGACCAGATGATCGAACGTGGCCCGGTCGATGAAGTGGTAATGCTCCCCGTCCGTCTCACCCGGCCGCGGCGGCCGGGTGGTGACCGAAACGCTGAAATAGATCTCGGGGTCCAGCCGCCGCAACTCGGCCACGACACTGGACTTGCCGACCCCGGACGGCCCCGAGACGACGGTGAGCCGGCGCCCGGGCGTCACACGCCCCGGATCCGGCTCACCTGCCGCTACCATCGTCAGCTCGTTCACTCGCCGCTGAACTCGGCCAGCAGCGCCTTGCGCTGCCGGTCGCCGAGGCCGCGCAGCCGACGGCTCGGCGCGATCTCCAGGCGTTCCATGGTCTGCTGGGCGCGCACCTTCCCGACACCGGGGAGAGCCTCAAGCAGGGCGGAAACCTTCATCTTGCCGAGGACCTCGTCCTCGTCGGCCTGCTTGAGCACGTCGGTCAGGGTGGTACCGCCTCGCTTGAGACGCTCCTTGAGCTCGGCACGGGCACGGCGGGCGGCAGCGGCCTTCTCCAGCGCTGCCTTGCGCTGTTCCTCGGTCAGCTGGGGAAGAGCCACGTTTTCCTCCGTAGTACTCAAAATTCTGGGTGGGTGACGCGACGGTACCCACCCCTGGCCACCGGCCACAATGCGGGGGTGGCAGGTCGGTTCCGATTGCGGGGCCTGATATTGGCCCTCACCCGGCCAGCGACGCGGCGATTCGCCGCACCTGTTCGCGCAGCGCCGCGGGGTTCGGACCATGCCGCAGGATGTCGCGGGAGGACGCCGGAAGCACCCCGCGCAGCGAAGGCCCGAACAGCTTGCGCAACTCCGCCACGCCGGCGCCCTGCGCGCCGAACCCGGGCGCCAGGATCGGCCCGTTGAGCCGGCTCAGGTCGAGCTCACCGGTGCCGATCGTGGCACCGACGACGACCCCGATGCCGCCCAGCGGCGCGGCACCCGCGTTGCCGGCCGCCGCCTGATCCACAATGGACTGTGCGACCGTCTTTCCGTTGTCCAGCACCGCGTTCTGCAACCGTGCCGCCTCCGGATTGGAGGTGCGGGCGAGCACGAACAGGCCCTTGCCCGCCGCCTTGGCCGCGTCGAACGCGGGCGCCAGCGAGCCGTAGCCCAGGTAGGGCGAGATGGTGATCGCGTCCGCGTCCAGCCCGGTGACGCCACCGAGATAGGCCGCCGCGTAGGCGGCCATCGTCGAGCCGATGTCCCCGCGTTTGACGTCCAGCAGGACGAGCGCGCCGGCCGCCCTGGCATGGTCGATCACCCGCTCCAGCACCGCGATCCCAGGCGCGCCGTAGGCCTCGAAAAAGGCCGACTGCGGCTTGACCACGGCGACCTCGGGGGCCAGCGCGTCGACCGCTTTCAACGCGAAATTTTCCATTCCGGGCACATTTCGCGGAACACCCCAGGCGTCGAGCAGTCCGGGATGCGGGTCGATTCCGGCACACAAAGGCCCGCGTGCGGCAATGGCCTCGGTGAGCCTTAGGCCGAACGGAGCAATCGAGGACCCGGTCGAAGACTCGGCAGCAGGTCCCTCCGATGGCCCGGTCGAGGGCCCGGTCGAGGGCTCGGTCACGGTCACCGCCTCCGTCCGGTCCGGGACCGCCCGCCCCGCGCCGTCACGACTCGCCCCGCAGCGCCGCCTGGAGGGCCTGCAGGGACCGGACCCCGATCTCGCCGCGGATCAGGGCCTCCACCCCGTGCACGGCCGCCGCGGCGGCCTGGACCGTCGTGATGCACGGGATGTCCCGGGACACGGCCGCCGTGCGGATCTCGTAGCCGTCGACACGCGGGCCGCTGTTGCCGTACGGGGTGTTGATCACCATGTCGACGCCGCCATCGAGGATCACCTCGACGATGTTCGGCCCGGTGATCGCCTCCGGCCCGGCGCTGTCCTCGGTGTGCTTGCGCACGACCGTGCACGGCACCCCGTTGCGCCGAAGCACCTCGGCGGTGCCCGAGGTCGCCATGATCTCGAACCCGAGATCGGCCAGCCGCTTGACCGGGAACACCATCGAGCGCTTGTCGCGGTTGGCCACCGACACGAAGATCCGCCCCGAGGTGGGCAGCGATCCGTAGGCCGCCGCCTGGGACTTCGCGAACGCCTCACCGAAGGAGGTGTCCACGCCCATGACCTCGCCGGTGGACTTCATCTCCGGCCCCAGCAGCGAGTCGACGCCCTTGCCCTCGGGCGTGCGGAAGCGATGGAAGGGCAGCACCGCCTCCTTCACGGCCACCGGGGAATCCGCGGGCAGGCGCCCGCCGTCGCCGTCGGCGGGCAGCACCCCGCGGGCCCGCAGGTCCTTGATGCTCGACCCGGTCATGATCAGCGCGGCCGCCTTGGCCAGCGGCACCCCGGTCGCCTTGGACACGAACGGGACCGTGCGCGAGGCACGCGGGTTCGCCTCCAGGACGTAGAGCACATCGTCCTTCAGCGCGTACTGGACGTTGAGCAGCCCGCGCACGCCCACCCCGCGGGCGATGGCCTCCGTGGAAACCCGCACGGTTTCCACGTCCTGACGGCCCAGCGTGATCGGCGGCAGCGCGCACGAGGAGTCCCCGGAGTGGATCCCGGCCTCCTCGATGTGCTCCATCACGCCGCCCAGGTACAGCTCCTCGCCGTCGAAGAGCGCGTCG
>DASSAD010000021.1:0-28433 GCA_035685725.1 Amycolatopsis sp.
ACACCACTTTCGGTCTAGAGCTGGCGCGGCTGATTGGCCGAAAGTCCCGGTGCCGGTCGGGGGGCACGACCGACTCCAGGGAGGTAGTGACGTGGCTGCCGTCGGCTTATCTCAGGCCGTCAGATCCACGCCAGCCGGCGCCTTGCCGGCGAGCATGGTTCCCCATCCGCGGGAAGAACTGTTTTCCGTGCTGGTGGTCGATGACCACCCGCTGCTGAGGGAGGCGATTGCCGCACGGCTCGCTCAAATGGGAGCGGGCACAGTACACGAGGCTGCCACGGTGGCCGAGGCGAGGGCGCGGGCGACCGCGACAGGTCCCTGTGACCTGGCCATCCTCGACCTCGGACTGCCCGATGGCAGCGGCATCGAGCTGGTCACGGAGCTCCGTAACCACGGTTGGCCTCGGATCGTGGTGCTCGCTTCGTCGGACGACCCGTACGCGGTGCGTTCGGCGTTCCAGGCGGGCGCCCAGGCATACCTGCTCAAGTCGGCCTCGCCCATGGTGGTGACCGACGGCGTGCGCAGGGTGCTCGAGGGTGGCGTGTACGCGGACCCCAGTGTCGCTCCGGTGCTGGCCACCGGTACCCGCGTCCCGGGCACCGACAACACTCCACGCGAGCTGTCGGCGCGCGAGGTGGAGGTGCTCCAGCTCGTGGCGGACGGCCAGTCCAACAAGGAAATCGGCGAGGAGCTCAGCCTCTCCGCGCTCACCGTGAAGTCGCACCTGTCCCGGATCGGCCGGAAACTCGGCACCGGGGACCGGGCACAGATGGTGGCGCTGGCGATGCGCGCGGGCGTCATTCGCTGAGGCGTCGAACGGGCCCCCGGGACGGGCGTACCAGGCGCGGTACGCCCGTCCCGTAGGGTTCAACGCTGTGGAAACCGCAGATCAAGGCATGGATACCAGGACGGATGCCGGGCAGGCCCCCGCGCCCATCCTGTTGAAGGAGCCGGTCGACGGGACCCCACCGGTGATCGCCGGTCCGGCAGAGCTGGCGCACGCCTGCGAGCGGCTCGCGGCCGGCACCGGCGCCGTCGCGGTGGACACCGAGCGGGCGTCGGGCTACCGGTACTGGCCGAAGGCGTACCTGGTCCAGCTCAGACGCGAAGGCGCGGGCACGATACTGCTCGACCCGGTCGCGCTGGCCGGTGACCTCGATCCGCTCCGCCGCGCGATCAACGACCTTGAGTGGGTGCTGCACGCGGCCTCCCAGGATCTGCCCTGCCTCTCCGAGCTGGGCCTGGCTCCGGCGAGCCTGTTCGACACCGAACTGGCCGGACGGCTGACCGGCTACGACCGGGTGGCGCTGGGCACGCTGGTGGAGCGCCTGCTCGGCTATCAGCTGGAGAAGGGCCACAGCGCCGCGGACTGGTCTCGGCGGCCGTTGCCGGTGGACTGGCTCAACTACGCCGCGCTCGACGTCGAGCTGCTGATCCCGCTCCGCGAGAAACTGGAGGCCGAACTCGCCGCGCAGGGCAAGCTGGACTGGGCGCGTCAGGAGTTCGAAGCGGTCCGCACGGCCCCGCAGCCGGCGCCGCGGGCCGAGCCGTGGCGGCGCACCTCGGGCATCCACAAGGTGCGGACCGCACGGGGCCTCGCCGCGGTGCGCGCGCTCTGGGAAGCGCGGGACGAACTGGCGCGCAAACGGGACCGGGCGCCGAGCAGGGTGCTGCCGGACACCGCGATCGTCAACGCGGTACTGGCGGAACCAGGCACGGTGGCCGAGTTGCAGGCGCTGCCGGTGTTCAGCGGCCGGGTCCAGCGCCGCTACACGGCGAACTGGTTCCGGCACCTTCAGGCGGCGCGGGCGCTGCCGCGCGAGGCGCTGCCCAGCCCGTCGCAGCCCAACGACGGTCCTCCGCCGGTGAACCGTTGGGCGGACAAGGATCCCGACGCCGCCGCCCGCCTTTCCGCGGCCCGCGCGGCGCTCGCCGACCTCGCCGCGCACCACCAGCTGCCGGTCGAGAACCTGTTGCTGCCCGATCTTCTCCGCCGCACCTGCTGGCGCCCTCCCGAGGATCGTTCGGAGGCGGGCGTGGCCGAGATGCTGCGGGCGGGCGGCGCACGCCCGTGGCAGATCGCCCTGACCGGACCGCCGCTGTCGCGGGCGCTCCAGGCCAGCGCGAAGGCATCGTGACACCGCGCGGTCCGGCAGGAATCGGGACAGCGTCGACACAGCATTCACAGCGGGCGGCACAGGAAACGCCACAGCGGACGCCGACGCCGCGGTGCCGCACGGTCTGACGGGTGGCGTAGACCACTCGTCCGGGGAACAACCCTTGTTACCGACTAGTAACAAGGGCTACGGTGCGGGGGTACTTCCCGAACCCCCGTGAGACCCCCTGTGAGGAGCGACCGTGGCCGCAACACCCCTGGCGCCAACCGCGCGGGCGGTGCGCAGCGTGGCCTTCGTCGAAGGCGTGCGCACCCCCTTCGGCAAGGCGGGCGAAAAGGGCAGCTACGCCGGCACGCGGGCCGACGACCTGGTGGTCAAGGTCATCCGCGAGCTGCTGCGCCGCCATCCCGAGCTACCCCCGGACCGGATCGACGACGTCGGGATCGCCGCGACGACACAGATCGGTGACCAGGGCCTGACCATCGGGCGGACGGCCGCGCTGCTGGCCGGACTGCCCCGGTCCGTGCCCGGCTTCGCGATCGACCGGATGTGTGCCGGCGCGATGACGGCGGTGACCTCGGTCGCGAGCGGGATCGGCTTCGGCGCCTACGACATCGCGATCGCGGGCGGCGTCGAGCACATGGGCCGGCACCCGATGGGCGAGGGTGTGGACCCGAACCCCCGGATCATCGCCGACAAGCTGGTCGATCCCACCGCCCTGGTCATGGGCCAGACCGCGGAGAACGTGCACGACCGGTTCCCGGCGATCACCCGCCGACGTGCCGACGACTACGCCGCGCGAAGCCAGGAGCGCTACGCCGACGCGGTCAAGACCGGCCGGATCGGTCCCGAACTGGTCCCGGTCGCGACCGCCTCGCCCGAGCTGGGCTGGGGCCTGGCCACCGAGGACGAACAACCACGGCCAGGCACGACGGTCGAGGCGCTGGCCGGGTTGCGCACCCCGTTCCGCCCGCACGGCCGCGTCACCGCGGGCAACGCCGCGGGGCTGAACGACGGCGCGACCGGCGCCATCATCGCCGCCGAGGACATCGCCCGCGAACTCGGCCTCGGCGTGGGCATGCGGCTGGTCGGCTACGCCTTCGCCGGAGTCGAGCCGGAGGTGATGGGCCTGGGACCGGTGCCGGCGACGGAAAAGCTGCTCGCCCGCACCGGGTTGTCCATTTCGGACATCGGGCTGTTCGAGATCAACGAGGCGTTCGCGGTGCAGGTGCTGGCCTTCCTCGACCACTTCGGCATCGGCCAGGAGGACCCGCGGGTGAATCCGTGGGGTGGCGCGATCGCCTGCGGCCATCCGCTGGCCGCCTCCGGGGTCCGGCTGATGACTCAGCTGTCGCGGCAGTTCTCCGAGCATCCCGAGGTCCGCTACGGCCTCACCACGATGTGCATCGGTCTCGGCATGGGCGGTTCGGTCCTCTGGGAGAACCCCGCGCACGTCGGCACGGACGGGAGCAGGAAGTGACTTTCACAGCGGAACAAGCCAAGGCCGCGTTCCCCGCCGAGGTGGTGACACGTGCCCTCACGCGGCTGATCTCCGTGCCGGGACTCACCGGAAAGGTCGCGCTGATCACGCTCGACAACGGGCACGACCACACCCGGCCGAACACCTTCGGGCCCCAGGGCCTGGTGAGCCTGAACGCCGCGCTGGACGAGGCCTTCGCCGCCGAGCCCGTCGCGATCGCGGTGACCGGCAAACCGTTCATCTTCGCGGTGGGCGCGGATCTCTCCGGGGTCGAGGCGATCTCGGAACCGGCTCTGGCGCGGGAGATCGCCGAGACCGGGCATGCCGTGTTCCGCAGGCTGACCGAGTCGGCGATCCCGACCTTCGCCTTCGTCAACGGCGCAGTGCTGGGCGGCGGGCTGGAGCTCGCGTTGTCCTGTCACTATCGGACGCTGTCGGACAACACGGCCGCCATCGCGTTCCCCGAGGTGTTCCTCGGTCTGTTCCCGGGCTGGGGCGGTACCCAGTTGCTGCCCCCGCTGATCGGGGCGGACGCCGCGGTGACCGTGATCATCGAAAACGCGTTGAACCAGAACAAGATGCTGAGCGTGGCCAAGGCCGCCGAACTCGGCATCGTGGACGAGGTGTTCGGTTCCGCGGACTACCTGGAGCAGTCGCTGCTCTGGCTGGCGAAGGTCGTCCGCGGCGAGGTCGAGCCGGTGCGCCGCGAGATCGATCGCGGTGCGACGTGGCAGGCCGCGATCAGCCGGGCACGATCCATTGTGGACGGCAGGACCAAGGGCGCCTCGCCCGGTGCGCGCAAGGCCGTCGAACTGCTGGAGCTGGCGCGTACCGCGGACCTCGAAACCGGGTACGCCGCGGAGAGCTCGGCGCTCGCCGAACTTCTCGTGGACGACACGCTGCGCGCCGGACTGTACTCGTTCAACCTGGTCAACAAGCGCGCGAAGCGACCCGCGGGCGCGCCGGAGAAGTCGTTGGCACGCCCGGTGAACAAGGTCGGCATCGTGGGCGCCGGACTGATGGCCGGACAGCTCGCGCTGCTGTTCGTCCGCCGACTCAAGGTGCCCGTCGTGCTCACCGACGTGGACCAGGACCGCGTCGACCACGGTGTGTCCACTGTGCACGCTGAGATCGACAAGCTGCGCGAGCGCGGGCGCGTCTCGCCGGACGCGGCCAACCGGCTGAAGTCGCTGGTCGCCGGCTCGCTGGACAAGGCCGCCTTCGCCGACGCCGACTTCGTGATCGAAGCGGTCTTCGAAGAGATGAGCGTCAAGCAGCAGGTGTTCGCCGAGCTGGAGCAGTACGTCTCGCCGGAGACGATCCTCGCCACGAACACCTCGTCGCTGTCGGTGAGCGAAATGGGCGCGAAGCTGGCGCACCCGGAGCGGGTCGTCGGGTTCCACTTCTTCAACCCGGTGGCCGTGCTTCCGCTGCTGGAAATCGTGCGCGGCGACAAGACCGATGACGCCGCACTGGCCACCGCGTTCGCGGTCGGCAAGCAGCTGAAGAAATCGAGCGTGCTGGTCAAGGACGCGCCCGCGTTCGTGGTGAACCGCCTCTTGCTGCGCTTCCTCGGCGAGGTGCTGACCTCGATCGACGAGGGCACGCCCTTCGAGGTAGCCGACCGGGCACTCGATCCGCTCGGCCTGCCGATGTCGCCGTTGACGCTGATGCAGCTCGTCGGCCCGGCGATCGCGCTGCACGTCGGCGAGACGTTGCACGCCGCTTTCCCGGAGCGGTTCCCGGTCAGCGAGAACCTGAGGCGCTTCGTCCGGTCCGGCAAGACCGCGGTGTTGCAGTGGAACTCGGGCGGGGACGGCGGCGAGCCCTCGGTGGATCCCGAGGTCGCGAGCCTGTGGGAACGCGGCGACACGCCGTCGAGCGCCGAGGAGGTGCGCCGGCGAGCGCTGGCCGCCATCGCCGACGAGATCCGGATCATGCTCGACGAGGGCGTGGTCGCGCAGGCCCAGGACATCGACCTCTGCCTGATCCTGGGTGCCGGCTGGCCGTTCTGGCTCGGCGGCATCACCCCTTACCTCGACCGCACCGGCGTCTCGGAACAGGTCAACGGCCGTCCCTTCCTCGCACCCGGCGTGGCTTCGGTCCCGGCGTGAGCACCGGTGCGGGGGTCACTTCGACGGTGGCCCCCGCACCGGCCGGAAGGCGCTAGGCGCCCAGTGTCCCGATGGCGTCGAGGTCGGCGGAGTCCAGCTCGAAGTCGAAGATGTCGATGTTCTCGGCGATCCGGGCCGCGGTTTTCGATTTCGGGATGGCCACCAGGCCGAGCTGGACATGCCAGCGAAGCACCACCTGAGCGGCTGTCTTGCCGTGCTTGCGGGCGATGCCGGTGAGGATCCGGTGACCGAGCAGCCGGCCACGCGCCAGCGGGCTCCACGACTCGGTGACGATGCCGTGGGCAGCGCCGAATTCGCGCGGTTCCGCCTGCGGGAGCAGCGGGTGCAGTTCGATCTGGTTGACCGCCGGCACGACGTCGGTCTCGTCGAGCAGCCGCCGGAGCTGCGGCACCGCGAAGTTGGACACCCCGATCGCGCGGGCGCGCCCGTCCGCGCGGATCTTCTCCAGCGCCCGCCAGGTGTCGACATAGCGGTCCTGCTGTGGCACCGGCCAGTGGATCAGATACAGGTCGACGTAGTCGAGGCCCAGCTTGGCGAGGCTGGTGTCGAAGGCACGCAAGGCCCGGTCGTAGCCGTGGTCGGTGTTCCACACCTTCGTCGTGACGAACAACTCTTCCCGCGGCAGATCACTGGAACGCACCGCCGCGCCGACGCCGCGCTCGTTGCGGTAGAGCGCCGCCGTGTCGATGGCGCGATAGCCCGCTTCCAAAGCGGTGTGCACCGCCCGCTCGACCTCGCCGTCCGGGATCTGGTACACGCCGAGGCCGATGCTCGGCATCTCGACACCGTTGTTCAGCGTGATCGAAGGAATCATGACCGCACGGTAGCCAAGCCCGGGTCCGGGCCGCCAGCTTCCGTTCGAGAAGCACGGCCGCCGGCTGGGATGGCCGCCTGGGGTGCCGGGTCACCTGAGGGCGGGCAACCGGACGGTCACCGACAGGCCGCCCCCGACCACGGGTTCCGCGGTGACCATGCCGCCGTGCGCCTCGACCGCCGCCCGCACGATCGACAGCCCGAGCCCCGCGCCCGACCGGGCGGTCCGGGCGACCCCGGCCCGGCGGAACGGTTCGAACAGTTCTCCGACGATCGCCGGGTCCACCAACCCGCCCGAGGAACGGACACGCAGCGTCGAGGTGTCCGCGCCCGGTTGCGTGAACACCTCGATCCAGCCGCGCTCCACGTTGTGCCGCACCGCGTTTTCCAGGAGATTCCCGGCGATCCGTTCGAGCAGCGCGGGATCGCCGCGCACCAGCGCCTGCGGGCAGCGGAACTCCGCGCGGATGCCGCGCTGCTCCGCCTCCCCCCTTGCCGCGCGCCACGCGCTGCCGACCACGGCGGCCAGGTCCACCGTCTCGTGCACCGCCACCCCGGCCCCGTCGGCGCGGGCGAGCAACAACAGCGAGCCGACCAGCTGCCCGGCCCGCTCGGTGGCGTCCCGGACCACCGCGGCCATCCGCCGCAGCTCGGCCCGATCGGCGTCCGGATCGGACAGGGTGACATCCAGCTCGGTTCTGATCACCGACAGTGGGGTGCGCAGTTCATGGCTGGCATTGGCGACGAAGTTCCGCTGCGCCTCGAAGGCGGCCTGCAGCCGGTCGAGCATCGCGTCGAAGGTGTGCGCCAGTTCCTCCAGCTCCCCGCGGGCCTTGACGTCACCGATCCGTTCTCCCAGCGACTCGACCGACAGCCGGCGGGCGGTCCCGGTGATCTCCCGCAACGGCCGCAACACGCGCGAGGTGAACGTCCACGCCAGGATCGCGGTCGCCACGACCACACAGCAGAACGCGATCGACCCGGCCAGCAGGACCCGGTCCCGCGCGGTCTCCCGCAGGTGCGCGGCGAGCGCGGAGGCGTCCACCTCCACGCCGTCGACCTGGACCGCGGTTCCCGGTGGCAGCCGCGGCACGGCATCGACCGCGTCGCCCACCAACGTCCAGGCAAGCCAGAGCAGCACCAGACTGACACCCGCGGCCAGCCCGGTCGCCAGCAGCGTGATCCGTGCCCGCAGGCTGCGGGGCTTCACCCCTTCCCGGAACCGGCGTCCGGTACCCGGTATCCAGATCCCACCACGGTCTCGATGATCCCGGGCTCCCCGAGCTTCTTGCGCAGGGTCATCACCGTGACCCGGACGGTCGTGGTGAAGGGATCCGCGTTCTCGTCCCACACCCGTTCCAACAGTTCCTCGCTGCTGACCACGGCACCCTTGGCCGACAGCAGCACTTCCAGCACCCCGAATTCCTTGCGGGTCAGCTCGACCGGCCCACCGGCGCGGCGCACGGTGCGCCGGGCGGGATCGAGCTCGACGTCACCGGCGGTCAGCAACGGCGGCGCGGCCGGGGTGGCCCGCCGACCCAGCGCTCGCACCCGGGCGACCAGCTCGGGGAAGGCGAACGGCTTGGCCAGGTAGTCGTCGGCACCGAGCGAAAGCCCCTCCACACGGTCGGACACCGTACCGCTCGCGGTGAGCATCAAAACCCTGGTGAGCTCACCGGAGGCGACGATCTCCTTGCAGAGCTCGTCACCGGACATCCCGGGCAGGTCGCGGTCGAGCAGCACCACGTCGTACCGCGTGATACTCGCCTTCTCGTGCCCGTCGTCACCGTTGAGCGCGACGTCGACCGCCATGCCCTCGCGACGCAGTCCGCGGGCGATCGCGTCGGCGAGCGGCTCCTCGTCCTCGACTACCAGAATTCGCACGTCAACCACCGTGCCACAGTTTCCTGAGAACCAGTTATGAGGGGACCACCCCAACGTAATGCCTGGTGCCGGAGTTCTCCACTTCGACCGCTCCGGCGCCCGCCGAACCGTTCACCACCCACCGGACCCGGACACCCGATGGTGACACCCGCCACAGCGGCGGGGCGCGGGTGAACCGGGGCGCGACGGCTGCGGGCGGTCCGCCCCGGACACGCCCGTAGTGTCCACTTTGTACTATCCGCACCGGCCACACACGTCACCGGCCGGGCCGGAACCCCTCAGGCTTGGAACGGCAGGCGTGGAAAAGCGGGGCCCCGACCGTGGAAATCGTCGCACCGGTTCACCCCGCGCGCTTATCCCCGGTCCCGCAGGGCACGCCGCAACGCCCGCACCGCGTGATGAATACGCGATTTCACGGTGCCCGGAGGAATACCGAGGTCGCTCGCGACCTCGTGCACGGTCCGGTCGCGCAGATATGTCTGCGAAACGACTTCCCGCTGCTCCGGGGAAAGGCACTGAAGCGCCTGATAAACCACCATCGAGGACAGTGTGCGATCCGATTCGTCCGGCACGCCGATCGCGTCCGCGTCGGCCTCTTCGACCTCCTGCGGGCGCGCCTGCCTGCTACGCCAGCCGTCGATCACAATGCGGCGGGCCACGGTGTAGAGCCACGCGCGCAACATTTCCGGATCCCGGTCGAGCTTGTTGGCATTTCGCCAGGCGCGGATCAACGTCTCCTGCACGACGTCCTCGGCCCAGAGTCGGTCACCCCGGGTCAGGGTGACCACAAAGGCAAGCAGTGGCCTGCCGAATTCCTCGTAGAGCACGGTGGCCAGGTCGTCATGCGGAACGTCGCCGAGTGCGGCGGCGTCTCTGGCGCGAAGTGTCGGGCTGGGATGTCCCACGGGTCACATCCTGGTGTCGAAAGCATGGTTCGTCCAGACTTAAATGAGATAGAAAAGATTTTGAACCGTGTCCTAGCCGAGCGCGTATCCCCCAGCGAAGACCACGGCGGAGCACCAGCCCCGAGGTGCTCACCTCCACATGAACGCGAGTGTCCACAGTGGATCCACTGCGCCCTTTTCCAGCACTTCCGTGCCTGGCCTACTTCAGGAAGGAAGTCTCCATGCACGCTGTCCCCGCTGCTGTTCCCACGGTTGTCCGGACCATGCGGACGCTTCGCCGGGCGGGCAGGCCCACAATCACATTCCTCCCGACGGCGCCACCTGTAATGAGCCGAATGGCCGTATCCGCCGGCGAAAACCACGACGGGGGAACGACATGACGGCCATGCTCCTCGCGCAGGCGCAGGCACAGCCGGACGCCGGCCTTCGGCACGTCGCCCAATATTCCGCGCGACTGTCCTACGTGTGCATGTGCCTCACCCTGTGCTGGGGCGTGCTCACCGCAACAGGCTGGGTGCGCAACATCACCGGGCGCAAGGCGCTGCGCGGTTCGCATCTCGCCCTGGCCACCCTCACCCTGGCCTTCGGCGGAGTGCACGCTTTGTGCTTCCTGTTCCTCTCGACCGGCGCGCTCAGCCTCGCGTACATAACCATCCCGCTCTTCGTGCCGGGCGCGCTCGCCCGGCACGAACTCGGGATCGTCGGGTTCGAACTGATGCTGGCGATCGCGCTGACCGCGAGCCTGTACCGGTTCACCTCCTACCGGCGCTGGCTGTGGCTGCACCGCCTGGCCTACCTCGCGGTCGGGCTCACCGCCGTCCACTCGCTGCTGGGCGCCATCGCCAACGGGCACCTCGCCGTCGACTGGCTGATCGGGATCACGCTGCTGGTGCCCACGGTGACCCTTTCGGTGCTGCGCTTCCTGCCCGTCCGGACACTCGAGCGGATCGGCCTGCTGGAGGAGCAAGTCTGATGAAGAAACCCGCGCTTCGCGGCGGCCCGCGCATCAGCGTGGACAACGACCGCTGCGAGCTTTACGGAATCTGTGAATGGGAGGCGCCCGCGCTGTTCCGGCTGGACCGCGACGGGCGCCTGAGATACCAGCGGCAACCGGTCCCGGCGGACTTCGCCCCGGCGGCCGCGGCGGCGAGGAGTTGCCCGATGCAGGCGATCGTGCTGAGAGGCTTCCCCCAGGGAGCCCTTTCCGAGAAAGGTTCTTCCGGTGAGTGACGGCGACCGGATCGTCATCGTGGGCGCCGGGGTCGCCGGGCTGCGGGCCGCGGAACGGTTGCGGGAGCTCGGTTTCGACGGCGAACTGGTGATCGTCGGGGAGGAGCGCCGACGGCCCTACCATCGCCCGATGGTGTCCAAGCAACTGGTGATGGGCACCGTCCGGCCGATCGACGCGAGCCTCCAGGCCTATGTGGACCTCGACGCGCACTGGCGCCTCGGCACCCGGGCCACCCAGCTGGACACCAGGGAACGGGTGGTCCATCTGCCCGGCGGCGAACAGCTCTGGTACGACGGCCTCGTCGTCGCCACCGGCGTGGTGCCACGACACCTGCCGGGCGCGCCCCGGCACGACCCGAGGGTCCGCGTCCTGCGCACCGTCGAGGACGCGGCCGCGCTGCGGGGTTCACTGGCGCGCAGCACCCGTCCCACCGTGGTGATCGGCAGTGGGCTCATCGGCTGCGAGTTCGCCGCCAGCATGCGCTACCTGGGCCGTGACGTGACCCTCGTCGGCCACGCGAACGCGCCGCTGCACCGGTTCGGGCCGCACATCGCGGCGGCGGTGACCAAGGAGCACCGCGACCACCGGGTCAGCCTCGCGATGAACACCGAGATCCGGCACTGGATCAGCACCAAGGACGCCTGCGGCCTGCACCTGACCAACAACCAGCTGGTCGTCGCCAGCTGCGTGGTGCTCGCCGTCGGCGGCGTGCCCGCCGTCGACTGGTTACGCGACTCCGGGCTGACGGTGGACGACGGGGTGCTGTGCGAACCCACCCTGTTCGCGGCCGGCGCCGAGGACGTCGTGGTGGCCGGTGACCTCGCCCGCTGGCCCAACCTGCGCTTCGACGAGGTTCCGCGGCGCGTCGAACACTGGCTCAACGCCGTCGAATCCGGACGCGCGGCCGCGGAGAACCTGATGGCGGGACGCCGGGAGGCCAGGCCGTTCACGCCGCTGCCCCGGGCCTGGTCGACCATCTACGACGCGCGGTTGCAGATGGCAGGGCTGCCTTCGCTCGGTGAGGACACCGTGCGCCTGGGCGACGATGTGACCGGTTTCGTCCGCGGCGGCCGGCTTGTCGGTGTCTGCGCCTGGAACCGCCCGCGCGAGATGCTGCGCTGGACGGCCGCGCTGGACCGCCGCCTGCCGGTCCCCGGCGGGACGGTCCCCGAGCGGGAAGCCCCGAGGCCGGCCCGGACCGAAACGGTCGAGGCCGAGCCGGAGGTCGTCGGGTGACCGGGGGGTGGCAGGACAGCCGGCCGGTCGCGTTGCAGGCTCAGGACGGCATTTCCGGTTCGCAGGAAACCCTGCTCAACGAGACCCGCGGCCGCCGGCTGGCCGAGATCCGGCGCAGCCGGGGACTGGCACGGCATCACCTGGCCGAGCGAATGGGCGTTTCCGACCGGCACGTCGAGGCGATCGAGCGCGGAGCCATCACCGGACGGGAGGCGGTGGCGCACTACGCGCTCGCCCTGGGCGGCCGGCTGCGCCAGACCATCCACTTCGACGACGGAGACATCGCGGTGGTCGAGTAAGGCCCAGCGCGCTTCGATACCGCCGAGTCCCGAATGAGAGGAAGGAGGGACGTGCGGCGGGTCTCCGCGCGGAGTTCGACGCTCGCGCGGAGGCCCCTCGGCGGCGGCCGACGGGTCAGGGAGCCAGGCGCCGAGGGTACGGTGCTGCCGTGAACGTCCCCGCGCCGTGGCAGCGCACGACCGGACCGGCGCGTCCGAGGCTTTCCGCGGAACTGACCGGCCGAACCACTCCGCAGGCCCTGGCGACCGAACTCAGCACACGCCGGGGCCCGGCCCGGGAGCGATGATGAGAACGGCCGTCACGCGCGTCCGCGAGGCATATCGGAGAATCGCCGCCGTTCACCGCCCCGATGTCTGGAGCTGCCTGCGCGACGAGCGGGAAGTTCTCGCCGAGGCCGGGGACCTCCCGGACCCCGAGCTTCCCCTGGCCGGGCTCGTCTTCACGGTGACCGCCACCGGGGCCGCCGGCGGCCAGGGGATCGGCGCACCGGCCGTGCGGCGGCTGGCCGACTCCGGCGCCCTGCTGCTCGGCACGACGGTCCTGGAGCCGTTCCTCACCGGGCTCACCTCGCCCCACGGTCCGGTGTCCCATGCCCGGCTGAGAGACCGGGTTTCCGGCGGCTGCGGCTCGGCGGTCGCGGTCGCGCTCGGCATCACCGACTTCGCCCTCGGGACGGACGGCGCGTGCTCGGGCCTGGTTTCCGGCGCGCTGCACGGGATCCTCGGGCTCACCCCCACGCCGGGCCTGATCCCGGGCACGCGGCCCGGCCGCGGGGTGACGGTGTTCGCGCCGGGAGTCGCCGTCGGACGGCGGGCCCTGACAGCCCTGACAGCGCCGACGGAATCACGGACCGGACCACGGACCGGAACTCCGACCGGATCCGATCGCACCGGTGCCGCGGGCAGTGCCTGGGCGGCCGCGGTGCGGCTGTCCGCCGGGGAACGGCCCAGGATCGCGATTCCGGACGATTCCGGGCTGGCGCCGCTGTCGACGGAGGCCAAATACGCCTTCCACGCCACGGCCGGAAGGCTGCGCGGCTTCGGCGCGATCGTCGAAAGCGTGGACATCGCGCCGTTCCTCGACGCCGCACGGCTGCTGACCGACGGTGCCCTGGCCACCGAGGTTCACCCCCGGCTCCGCGAATTCGTCACCGCGCATCTCGACGAGATCGACCCGGCGATCGCGGCGGCCGTGCTTGCCAGCGGAAACCTTCCCGCGCACCGGCTCGTCGCGGACCTCGAACGCCTCGATCGCCACCGGGCCGACGCCCTCGCCACCCTCCACGGCTTCGACACACTGGTCGTGCCCGCGACGACGGAGCATCCCGCTCTCGCCGCCGCGCACGCCGACCCCGTCACCGTCACCACGCGGCTGGGCACCTACGCGAACTGCGCTGGACTGCTGGGTCTCGCCGCCGTCTCGGCCCCTGCCGGGACGGCCGACGGCAGCCCGTTCGGCGTCTGCGTGCTCACCCAGGCTTACGAGGACCAGGTGGCGCTCGACGTCGCAGGCCTGTTGACCGGTGAATCGGCCGCGAGCATCGGCCCGGTCACCGGAATCGACCTGGTCGTCACCGGTGCCGGGCCGCGCGGCGAACTGACCCGTCTCGGGGCCCGGTTCGGCGGAGAACTGCCGACCGGCGAACGCTGGACGATCTCCGAATCCCAGCTCGGCCGGCTCCTGGCCGTGCTGCCGCCGGGCGCGAGGTTGGGCCCGATCCGTCTCGAAAGCGGCGAATCCCTGCTCGCCCTGCGCTGCTGAGAACCCTGCTGCTCGCGTGCGGAGCCTGTTCGGCGAAGCGGCGTCTACTCCTGGGGCGAGTCGGCGGCCACCTGCTGCCGCTCACCGATCAGGTTCGCCGCCCATTCGGTGACCCTCCTGGCCACATCCTGCGCGGTGAGCCCGACCGTGCCGAGGATCTCCTCACGCGAACCGTGGCTGAGGAACCGCTGTGGCACGGCGAGATCGCGCAACGGGACATCGCACTCGGCGTCCCGGAGCAATGCGGCCAACGCGGACCCGAAGCCACCGTGGCGCCCGCTGTCCTCGACGGTGACCACCAACCGGTGCTCCCGCGCGAGCTTCACCAGCTCCGCCGGAACGGGCAGGACCCACCGCGGGTCCACGACCGTCACCTCGATCCCCTGATCGGCCAGCCGCTCCGCCGCGGTCAGCCCGAGCCCGGCGAACGCTCCCACCGCGACCAGCAGGACGTCGGGCGCGGTGGCGGGTTTGCGCAGCACGTCGACCACACCCGTCCGCTCGACCGCCCGGATCTCCTCCGGCACGCCGCCCTTGGAATAGCGCAGCACACTCGGCCCGTCCGAGATCTCGACCGCTTCGCGCAGCTCTTCGCGCAGTGTCACCGCGTCACGCGGCGCCGCGACCCGGATGCCCGGCACCATCCCCAGCAGCGACAGATCCCACATGCCGTGGTGGCTGGGCCCGTCCGGACCGGTGATCCCGGCGCGATCCAACACCAGGGTGACCGGTTGCCGGTGCAGCGCGACGTCCATCAGCAACTGGTCGAACGCACGGTTCAGGAAGGTCGAGTACACCGCGACCACCGGGTGCCTGCCACCCATCGCGAGGCCCGCCGCCGAGGTCACCGCGTGCTGCTCGGCAATGCCCACGTCGAACCACCGGTCGGGGTGCCGCTCGGCGAACTTCGCCAACCCGGTGGAACGCAGCATCGCCGCGGTGATCGCGACGACGTCCGGTCGCTCCTCCCCGATCTTCGCCAGTTCGTCGCCGAACACCGACGTCCACGAGCGGCCCTTCGGCTTGGGCAGCCCGGTTTCCGGATCGATCGGGTCGGTCTGGTGCATCTGGTCGTGACCGTCGTTGACCGCCGGCGGGTAGCCGTGGCCCTTCTCCGTCACCGCGTGCACGATGACCGGCCCGCCGAACACCTTGGCCGCCTGCAACGCCTTCTCCAGCGCGACCAGATCATGCCCGTCGACCGGGCCCAGGTACTTCAGGCCGAGGTCGGAGAACATCATCTGCGGAATCAGTGCGTCCTTGATACCGGCCTTGGCGGCGTGCAGCGCGGCGTAGATCGGCTTGCCCACGACGGGCGTGTGCAGCAGCAATTCCCGCCCGCCGTCGAGCACGCGCTCGTAACCCGGCTGGAGGCGCAGCGACGCGAGATGGTCGGCGAAACCGCCGATGGTCGGCGAGTAGGAGCGACCGTTGTCGTTGACCACGATCACCACCGGACGGCCCGGGTCCGCGGCGATGTTGTTCAGCGCCTCCCAGCACATGCCGCCGGTCAGCGCGCCGTCGCCCACCACGGCCACCGCGTGGCGCCCGCCTCCGGCGAGCTCGAACGCCTTGGCCAGACCATCCACATAGGACAGTGCGGTGGAGGCGTGGCTGTTCTCCACCAGGTCGTGTTCGCTCTCCTCTCGGATCGGATACCCCGCAATGCCGCCCGTCTGGCGCAACCGGTCGAATCCGTTGTAACGCCCGGTGACGATCTTGTGCACGTAGCTTTGGTGTCCCACGTCGAAGACGATGGCGTCGCGCGGCGAGTCGAAAACGCGGTGCAATGCCAGGGTCAGCTCGACCACACCCAGGTTGGGCCCGAGATGGCCGCCGGTTCGGCGCACCTTGTCGACAAGGAAGTCCCGGATCTCCCCCGCCAGCTGCTGCAGCTGGCTGTGCCCCATGCGCTTCAGGTCGGCTGGTCCGTGCACAGACTCCAGCAAACTCACTTCTCACCTCACCGCTCGATTGGGCCGTTCGCTCAGTCTACGGAGGGCGGAAGGCTCCCGCGCGGGTGTCACACCTCGCAGCGGTGACAAACCAACTGCCAGCGGTGTTGGTAGCTCGGCAACTCGGTGGGACGCCGCAGGTCGGCGGCGAGCCGTCGCGGCAACAGCGAGATCCGCGCGTCCTCCCTGGTGTGGCCCGCGTTACCACGCCTGGTCCACCCCTGGGGAAGGCGCCGTAGGATCCCAGGCCTGTCGGCAATCCGGGCGGGGAGTGGCTATGGCGGACTTCTTCATCGACGGCGCGTGGGTACCCGCGAAGCTGGGTAGCACGAGAGAAATTCGCTGCCCCGCCGATGGTTCGCTGGTCGGCGAAGTCGACGAGGGGACAGCGGAGGACACCGAGGCCGCGATCGCCGCCGCGCGCATCGCCTTCGACTCCGGACCCTGGCCCGCGACACCGGCCACGCAGCGCGGCGACCTGCTGCTGCGTGTCGCGGACCTCATCCAGCGCGACAAGGCCACCTACGCCCGCGCGGAATCGTTGGACACCGGCAAGCGGCTGGTCGAAAGCGAAGCCGACATGGACGACGTCACCGCTTGCCTGCGCTACTTCGGCAAGCTCGCCGGCACCGACGCCGGCCGCGTCGTCGACACCGGGGATCCCAGCACGTTCAGCCGGATCGTGCACGAACCCGTCGGCGTGTGCGGGCTCATCACACCGTGGAACTACCCGCTGCTGCAGACGGTGTGGAAGGTCGCGCCCGCGCTGGCCGCCGGGAACACCTTCGTGCTCAAGCCGAGCGAACTGACACCGCACACCGCGATCCTGCTGATGCGGACGCTCACCGAAGCCGGGCTCCCCGCCGGCGCCGGCAACCTCGTGCTCGGCGCGGGCCCCGAAGCCGGCGGGCCGCTCGCCGATCATCCCGACGTCGATCTCGTCTCCTTCACCGGCGGGCTGAGCACCGGGCGGACCATCGCGGCCAGCGCGGCCGCGACCGTCAAGAAGGTGGCGCTGGAGCTGGGTGGCAAGAACCCCAACATCGTCTTCGCCGACGCGGACTTCGAAACCGCCGTGGACCACGCGCTCACGGCCGTGTTCCTGCATTCGGGCCAGGTGTGCTCCGCGGGCGCCCGGCTGATCGTCCAAAAAGGACTCCATGATCGGTTCGTGGACGAGCTGGTGCGCCGGGCGGAGCTGATCCGGCTGGGCGGCCCGTTCGACGCCGCCGCCCAGACCGGGCCGCTGATTTCCGCCGCGCACCTGGCCAAGGTGGAAAACTACGTGGAGACCGCGATCGCCGAAGGCGCCGTCCTGCGCACCGGCGGCCGTCGTCCCGACGATGCGCGGCTCGCCGGCGGTCATTTCTACCTGCCCACGGTGCTCGACGGGGTCGGTCAGGGCAGCACCGCGGTCACCGAGGAATCCTTCGGGCCGGTGCTCACCGTGGAGACCTTCACCGACGAGGACGACGCCGTCCGCATCGCCAACGACACCCACTACGGACTCGCCGGCGGGGTGTTCACCGGGGACGCCTCCCGCGCCCAGCGCGTGGCGAACCGGTTGCGCCACGGCACGGTGTGGATCAACGACTACCACCCCTACCTGCCGCAGGCCGAGTGGGGCGGGTTCAAGCAATCCGGTTTCGGCCGCGAACTCGGGCCGGCCGGCTTGGCCGAATACACCGAGACCAAGCACATCTACCAGAACCTGCGGCCGGCGCCCTCGGGCTGGTTCGCGAACTGATCGGCGCCAGCGAGCCGGTCCCGGCCCAGCCGGGCCGGACCGGCTCGCGCGCGCGGAATCCGCGCCACATCCTCGGGGGCTCGCCCGGCCGGGCGAGGCGCCGACCCGCCCGCTGATGCGGCGAAGCCCGCCACGCACCGATATCAGCAGCGCGCCCGCCGCCGTGATGAATGTCTTACGCAGCAACGACCCCGGCGCGTGCAGCACGACGCGTATCAGCGGCACCGATGCCGTGCGAGCGGCCGGGGCGACGGACCCGTCGCCGCCGATCCTCTCCGGTTCCTCCCGCGGTTCGCCCCGCGCCCAGGCCGCCGTTCGGTTGCCCCACGCGAAAGAGCCGACGGACCGCACTTCCCCCGCCCCGAAGGTCGTGGGCAGCCGGTGTCGCTCGCGGCGGACCGCGTCGATGATCGTGGTGACCGGGCCTGCCACCCGGCCGAAACTCACCAAAAGGGTCATGCCGGACAGCATGCACCCGACCACCGACAGTTTCGGGACTCGACGCTTGTTCGTCGGGACCGGCCCGGCTGATCCCGACGCCCGGACGCGCACTCCGGCCCAGCCCGGGTTGTGGGAACAGCCGTTCAGGAACGTTCGAGCAATGCCACGCATTCGACGTGATGAGTCATCGGGAAGGCGTCGAACGCGCGAAGTCCGGCCACCGCGTAGCCGCGACCGGCGAAGAGGGCGAGATCACGGGCCAGCGCCGCCGGGTCGCAGGCGACATAGACCACTCGCGCCGGACCGGCGTCGGCGATGGCTTCGACGACCGCACGCCCCGCCCCGGCGCGCGGTGGATCGAGCACGACCACCTCCGCGGTGCCAAGATCGGCCACCACGTGCTCGACCCGCCCGGCCAGCCAGCGCACCTGGGGCAGATCGGTCAGGTTCGCCTCGCCGTCGGTCACCGCCTGCCGGCCGGACTCGACGGCCAGCACCTCGCCCTCGGGACCGACCTGGTCGGCCAGCACCGAGGCGAACAGGCCGACGCCCGCGTACAGATCCCAGACCCGGGCGCCCACGGACGCCCCCGCCCAGTCCCGGACCACGCTCGCCAGCGTGTCCGCGGCCGCGGGATGCACCTGCCAGAACCCGTGCGCGCCGAACTTCCAGTCGCGGCCCGCGGCGTGCTGGACCGCGACCCCGCCGTGCACCTGCCGGGCCCGGCGCTTGCCCCGCACGGTGCCCAGCTCCCGCACATGCGTGCGCCCGTCGCCGTCCGCCGTGATCTCGAGTTCGGTGCCGGGCCGCCAGCGCCGCGACACGACCGGGTCCAGTTCCCCCGGCACCGCGATCGGACACGGGCCCGATGCCGGCTCGCCGTCGCCGGCCAGCGCCACGACGTCGTGGCTGCGATGCCCCCGCAGGCCCGCCCGCCCGTCCCGGCCCGCGACCAGCCGCATCCGGCTCCGCCACCCGAGTACACCGCCCGGCAGCTCCTCGACCTCGACCTCGCGGTCGAGCCCGGCGAGCCGGGACAACTGCTCCCGCACCACCCTGGCCTTGAGCTCACGCTGGAACTCCGGTGCCGCGTGCTGCCAGTCACAGCCGCCGCACCCGCCCGGCGTCGCGAGCGGGCACGGCGGTTCGACCCGTTCGGGCACGGACCGCAGCACCCGCACCGCGTCCGCCCGGCAGTAGGAACCACCCTTGTCCTCGGTGACCTTGGCCAGCACCAGCTCACCCGGCAGCGCGTGCCGGACGAACACCACCCGACCATCCACTCTGGACACACAGTGGCCGCCGTGCGCCACCGCGTCGACCTCGACCTCCAGGGTCCGGCCCGCCCAGCTGGTCATCGCTTCCCTTCGGAGTACAGGCCGCGGCGCACGTCACCGGCCGCCGGGTGCGCGCGCATCAACCGGTCCACGGCCTTGGCCGAGGACGCGAGCTGCCAGGGCACGCTGGTGACCATGACACCGGGCTGGAACAGCAGCCTGCCCTTGAGCCGGAGCGCGCTCTGGTTGTGCAGCAACTGTTCCCACCAGCGACCGACCACGTACTCCGGGATGAACACGGTGACCACGTTACGCGGATTGTCACCCCGGACCCGCTTCACGTAGTCGAGCACCGGCTTGGTGATTTCGCGGTACGGCGACTCGATCACCTTGAGCGGCACCTTGAAACCGCGTTTCTCCCACTCCGCCACCAGTTCCCGCGTTTCGGCGTCGTCGACGTTGACCGTGACCGCCTCCAGCACATCCGGGCGGGTCGCCTTGGCGTAGGCCAGCGCCCGCAGAGTCGGCCGGTGCAGCTTCGAGACCAGCACGATCGCGTGATTGCGGGAAGGCAGCACCGGCGGCTGGCCGTCGGCGGTGTCGGCGTCGCTCAGCTCGATCGAAACCCGGTCGTAATGCCGCCGGATCGCGGTCATCGTCAGGAAGATCGCCACCATCGCGGCGATCGCGATCCACGCGCCGAGCAGGAACTTGGTGATCAGCACGATGAGCAGCACCGCGCCGGTCATGGTCAGACCGATCGCGTTGACCGTCTGCGACCGCCGCATCCGCCGCCGCACCGTCGGGTCGGTTTCGGTGCGCAGCAAGCGGTTCCAGTGCCGGAGCATGCCGGTCTGGCTGACCGTGAACGACACGAACACGCCCACGATGTAAAGCTGGATCAGCCGGGTGACCTCGGCGTCGAAGGCGATGATCAGCAGCAGCGCGAAGGCCGCCAGCAGGATGATCCCGTTCGAGTAGGTCAGCCGGTCGCCCCGGGTGTGCAACTGGCGCGGCAGGTACCGGTCCTGGGCGAGGATCGAGCCGAGCACCGGGAAGCCGTTGAAGGCCGTGTTCGCCGCCAGCAACAGGATGATGCCGGTGGCGAAGGAAATGTAGTAGAAGCCGGGCGGGAAGTCGGCGAACACGGCATGCGCGATCTGGGCGACGATCGTCTTCTGCTGGTAACCCGGCGGTGCGCCGGTGAGCTGGCGCGCCGGATCCTCCGCGAACTTGACGCCGGTGATGTTGGCCAGCGCGATGATGCCGATCAGCATGGTGACCGCCAGCAGGCCCATCATCAGCAGCGTGGTCGCCGCGTTCTTCGACTTCGGCTTGCGGAAGGCGGGCACGCCGTTGCTGATCGCCTCGACGCCGGTGAGCGCGGCGGCACCGGAGGAGAACGACCGCATGATCAGGAACACGAACGCGAACCCGACCGGTGTCGACTCGGCGTGCAGTTGGAAGCCGGCGCTCTCCGCCCGCAGCTCGGTCCCCCGCAGCGCCTCGAACAGTCCCCAGGCGACCATCAGCAGGATGCCGGCGATGAAGCCGTAGGTCGGGATCGCGAACGCCTTGCCCGATTCCCGGACGCCCCGCAGGTTCATCGCGGCCAGCACGGTGATGATCAGAATCGAGCAGAGCACCTTGTGCTCGGCGATCCAGGGCACCGCCGAACCGATGTTGGCCACCCCGGAAGAGGTGGACACGGCGACCGTGAGCACGTAGTCGACGAGCAGCGCGCTGGCCACGGTCAGCCCGAATCTGCTGCCGAGGTTCGTGGTCGCCACCTCGTAGTCGCCGCCGCCGCTGGGGTAGGCGTGCACGTTCTGCCGGTACGAGGCGACGACGACGAGCATGACCACGGCGACGGCGATGCCGATCCACGGCGCGTAGGCGTAGGCGGACAAGCCGGCGACGCTGAGCGTCAGGAAGATTTCTTCGGGCGCGTAGGCCACGCTGGACAGCGCGTCGGAAGCGAAGATCGGCAGCGCGATGCGCTTGGGCAGCAGGGTGTGGGACAACCTGTCACTGCGGAACGGGCGACCAAGGAGCAGTCTTTTGGTCACGGTCGCGAACTTCGGCACGGCAGCAGCGTAGTGCTTGACGGCGCACGGTAGGTTCTGCGCGGGTGTAACGCGGGTAACCCCGGCAGGGACCGGACAGGAGGCAGGGACGTGCACGTGGTGATCATGGGATGCGGCCGGGTCGGCGCTTCCGTGGCCGCGGCGCTCGAGCGCCTCGGCCACGAGGTAGCGGTGATCGACAAGGCCCAGGCGGCGTTCCGCCGACTGGGCAGCGACTTCCACGGGCGGCAGGTCCTCGGCATCGGTTTCGACCGCCAGGTCCTGATCGACGCGGGGATCGAGCGCGCGGGCGCGTTCGCGGCGGTGTCCAGCGGCGACAACTCGAACATCATCTCGGCCCGGGTGGCCCGGGAGACCTTCGGCGTCGAACACGTCGTGGCGCGTATCTACGACCCCAAGCGAGCGGCCGTCTACGAACGGCTGGGCATTCCGACGGTCGCGACCGTCCCGTGGACCACCGACCGCTTCCTGCGGACGCTGCTGCCCGACGGCGTGGCCTCCGCCTGGCGGGACCCGACCGGCAATGTCGCGGTGTTGCAGCTGCCCTTGCACGACTCGTGGGTGGGGCGCAGCGTGACGGATCTGCAGGAGGCGACCGGCGCGCGGGTGGCGTTCATCATGCGTTTCGGCACTCCGGTGCTGCCGGAGGGAAAGACCGTGCTCCAAGCCGACGACCTGGTCTATGTGGCCGCGCGATCGGGCACGGTGAGCGATGTCACCAGCGTCGCGGCCCGGGCCCCGGAGGAGGCCTGATGAGTGACAATGGCGCAGCCGCTCATCGAGGCCGACCGGGTGCGGGTGACCCGCAAGAAACAGAGGCCTGATGAGTGACAATGGCGCAGCCACTCGTCGAGGCCGACCGGGTGCGGGTGACCCGCAAGAAACAGAGGCCTGATGACCCGCAAGAAACAGGGCCCGATGAGTGACAATGGCGTGAGGAACGGCATGTCGGAGGGCCCACCGGCCGGTCAGGGCCGGCGGGTCACGGGTGCTTCGCACGTTACCGAGGAGGGCTGATGCGGGTCGCGATCGCCGGCGCGGGCGCGGTAGGGCGTTCGATCGCCGCGGAGCTGATCGACGGCGGGCATCAGGTGATGCTCATCGAGCGGCAGGCGGAGCAGTTCGAACCGGAGACGGTGGAGCAGGCCGACTGGGTGCTGGGCGACGCGTGTGAAGTCTCCACGCTGGAGGAGTCCGGCGTCGAGCGCTGCGACGTGGTGATCGCCGCGACGGGCGACGACAAGGTCAATGTCGTGGTGTCGTTGCTGGCCAAGACCGAGTTCGCGGTGCGGCGCGTGGTGGCGCGGGTCAACAACCCGGCCAACGAATGGCTGTTCACCGACGCGTGGGGAGTCGACGTCGCGGTGTCGACGCCACGGATGCTGGCCGCGATGGTCGAAGAGGCGGTGAGCGTGGGGGATCTGGTGCGGCTGATGACGTTCCGCCAGGGCCAGGCGAACCTCGTCGAGCTCACGCTGCCCGGGCAGACGCCGCTGGCCGGCAAGCCGGTGAGTGAACTCGCGCTGCCGCGGGACGCCGCGCTGGTCACCATCCTGCGTGGGGACCGGGTGATCGTGCCTCAGCCCGAAGACCCGCTGGAGCCCGGCGACGAGCTCCTTTTCGTCGCGGCTCCGGAGGTCGAGCCCGACATCGCCAAGGCACTGGGTTACTGACCGCACCGCAAGCCGGGTCTGGCTCGGCTTGCAGGAACTGTTCGGAAAGCCCCGTTGGTGACCGCACGTACGACGGTCGCCAACGGGGTTTTCCGCCTTTAAAACATTCACAAATCCGTGAAAAATGTGTAGCTTGTGAAGCATGCTGAGTGACACCACAGAGCCGGTCCCGATTCCCCGCGGCCTGCCCACACATCGCGACTGCCCGTTCGACCCGCCCGCCGACCTGGCCCGCCTGCGTGCGCAGCGCCCGGTCAGCCGGATGATCTACCCCGACGGCCACGAAGGGTGGCTGGTGACCGGATACGCGCAGGCCCGTGCGGTGCTGGCCGACCCGCGGTTCAGCTCACGCCGCGACCTCAACCGGCACATCCCGATCCCGCACCCCCTCGCCGAGGAGGACGCCGACGCCCTGCCGCCGATGCCCGGCGCGCTCACCCAGCTCGACCCGCCCGAGCACACCCGCTACCGGAAGCTGCTCACCGGCCAGTTCACCGTGCGCCGGATGAAGCTGCTGACCCCGCGCATCGAGCGGATGGCCGAGAAACACCTCGACGCGCTCGAGCAGGCCGGGCCACCGGCGGACCTGGTGCGCGACTTCGCGCTGCCGATCCCCTCGCTGGTGATCTGCGACCTGCTCGGCGTGCCGTATGAGGACCATGAACGGTTCCAGCGCGACTCGGCGACGATGTTCAACCTGGACTCTCCGGTCGACGAGCTCATGGCAGCACTGGCCGACCTTTCCCAGTACCTCACCGAACTGGTGGCCCGCAAGCGCGCCGAACCCGACGACGATCTGATCAGCGGCCTGATCGCCGGGGACACGCTCACCGCCGAGGAACTGCTCACCATGGTGCTGACGCTGCTCGTGGCCGGCCACGAAACGACCGCGAACATGCTTTCGCTGGGCACTTTCGCCCTGCTCCGGCATCCCGACCAGCTGGCGGCACTGCGCGCCGACCCCGCGCTGATCGGCAACGCCGTCGAGGAGCTGATGCGCTATCTCAGCATCGTGCACATCGGGCCGATCCGGGCCGCGCTGGAAGATGTCGAGCTGGACGGCGTGCTGATCAAGGCCGGCGAGTCCGTCACGATCAACCTGCCCGCGGCCAATCGGGACCCGGCGCGCTTCGCCGACCCCGAAAAGCTCGACATCACCCGGCCGGCCACCGGCCACGTGTCGTTCGGGCACGGCGTGCACCAGTGCCTCGGCCAACAGCTGGCGAGGATCGAAATGCGGGTCGCCTTCCCCGCGCTGCTCCGCCGCTTCCCCGGACTACGCCTGGCGGTCGCGCCGGAAGAGGTGCCGATGCGGCCGAACGGGTCGCTCCTGGGCCTCGACCGGCTGCCGGTCACCTGGTAGCCGGCGAGCCGACGCCGCGGTGGGCAGGCTCGAAACCGCATTGCCCGGGTCGCCTCGATCGCGGGCTCAGCTCTCCTGCCGCGGGGCCTGGCCGTACTTGAGCCGAAGCGCCTCCTCGGTCTCGGCCTCCTCGGTCTCACGGGCCTGCTCGAGATCCTTGAGGCGCTTGTCGGAGCGGCGCACCGCCCAGACCACCACCAGCAGCGCCAGCGCGTACAGCGGATAGCCCATGACGATCTTGGCGAAGGCCAGCCAGCCCGTGTAGTCCGCTTCGTACAGCCACCGCTGCACGACGAACCGGGCGCCGAACACGGCCGCGAGCGCCAGCGTCGCGACGTCATAGCCCAGGCGCGACGGCTTGTCCGCGCGCCAGGCCGTGCCGGTGCCGTTCAGGAAGCTCCAGACGACCCCGGCCAGCGGCCACCGCACGATGATCGACGCCATGAACAGGCCGCAGTACACCAGGCTCGACCAGATGCCGAACAGGAAGAAGCCCTTGGCCGAACCGGTGCGGTAGGCGATGAACGCGGCGATGGCCACCCCGAAGAACCCGGAGATCGCCGGCTGCAGCGGCTCCTTGCGCACCAGGCGCACCACGGTGATCACGACCGCGCTGCCCAGCGCGCTCCAGATCCCGGCCTGCAGACCGAAGAACGCGTTGGCGAGCACGAACACCACGACCGGCAGCGAGGAGTAGGCGAGGCCGGAGACACCGCCCATCTGCTCCAGCAGCGTGGGCTCGGTCTTGTCCTGGGTTTTTTCGCCGGCGGGTTCGCTCACGTCGCTGTCCTTGGTGCACCACTCGCGACCGCCGCCGGCACACCGGCCTCGTTCGCTCAGGATGTCGTCTGTAGCTCGTAGAAGGGGTTGTACAGCACCTTCTGGCCATCGCGTTCGGCCATCCGGCCCCACACCTTGATGGTCCGGCCGGGCTCGATGCCCGGGATGCGGCGCCGTCCGAGCCAGACTAGCGTCACGCCGTCCGTCCCGTCGAACAGCTCGGCCTGGAGTGTCGCGGCTTCGTTCGTCGGGCAGAGCTGGACGCTGCGCAGCCTGCCGAGCACGGTCACTTCCTCCCCGGAACGGCAGTCGCAGGCTCGCTGCGCCCCGCCGGCCTCGGATTTCTCGGACAGATCGTCCGCGTCGAGCTCCTCGACGTCGGTGGTCAGTTTGCGCACCAACCGGCTGAAGTAGCCGCCGTCTTTGGCGGACATAAGCGCCTGCTCCTATGCGTTCCGGGGCCCCCGACTACCACGGCCCGTTACGTAATCCAGCCTAACCTTTCCGAGCCAGCGAAACGGGTTTGAGCCAAGATCGCAACGTGACCTCCGCAATGCCGACACCGAGCGTGACCTCGGTCTCAGTGGCCCCGCTCGCCGTGCTGCTGCCGGGCACGGGCTCCGACGAGGTCCTCGTGCGGTCCGCGTTCGCGGGCCCGCTCGCCGCGGCCGGGATCGAGGTCAGCACCCCGCCACCGCCTCCCGGGGCGCGCCTGGTCGCCGGATACCTGGAGCTGCTGGACTCGCTCACCGGCCGGCCGCTCATCGTGGGCGGCATCTCCTTCGGCGCGCATCTGGCGGCGGAGTGGGCGGTGCGGCACCCGGACCGGTGCGCCGGACTCCTGCTCGCGCTCCCGGCCTGGCACGGCCTTCCCGGTGCCGCACCGGCTTCCCTGGCGGCGCGCGCGTCCGCCGACCTGGTGACCGCATACGGGCTCGAATCGGCGCTGCGCCGGTCGACGGACGGCGTCGCGCCCTGGCTGGCCGCCGAGCTGACCCGCGCGTGGCGCCGGCACGGGGAGGACCTGGCGGTGAGTCTGCGTGCGGCCGCGGACCACCCCGCGCCGACCCTGGCGGAGCTGCGGGGACTGGGTGTCCCGGCCGGCATCGCCGCGTGCGTTGACGACCCGGTGCATCCCGCGGCGGTCGCGCGGACCTGGGCGGCGGCCTTGCCGCGCGCGGCGATCCGTGAAACGACGCTCGACGAGCTGGGCGCCGACCGCGCTTCCCTCGGCCGCGCCGCGATCCTCGCCTGGCAGGACGCCGCCCGCCGGTAGACCACCGGTAACCCACGGATCCACCGGAAGCTCACCCGGCAGGCGGCAAGAACCAGGCCGTCACCCGGCGGCGTCAGGCCTGTTGCTGGGCCTGCTGTTCCGCGATGTGCTGGGCGACCGCCTCGGGCAGCGTGATCGGCAGCGGGGTCCGCACCGGCATCGGAGCATCGCCGCGGACGACGACGGTGGCGCGCACGATCTGGCGCAGCATCTGCGGCGCCTTCGCCGCCTGCGACTGCGGTCCCGCGATCACGCCGCGCAGCATCCACCGCGGCCCGTCCACCCCGACGAACCGCAGCGCGACGTCGCCGAGCAGAGCGGACAGCTCGAAGCCCCACTCCCCCTCGCCCGGCGACACCCGCGCGCCATCCGCCTGCAGCTGCTCAGTCAGCTCGGTGCCGACCTCCTGCCACAGGCCACCGGAGCGGGGCGCCGCGTAGGCGCTCACCGTCACCTGCCCGTGCGGGGTGACCACGTGCACGGCGCGGACACCGCCGGCCGCCGGGTCCATCTCGACCTGGACCTGGGTGCCGTCGGGCACCGGGATCCGCACCGAGCCGAGGTCGATGCGCGGGAGACCGTCCTCGGGCGCGTCGGCGACGTCGAAGGGCCCTTCGGTCACCTCGCGTTCTTCGAGGATCTCCGGCTCGTCGGCCACGTACTCGCGTTCGGGCGCCGCATGCCGGCCCCGGCTCCGCTTGCGTCCGAAAATGGCCACTACCTTCTCGCCCCTTCCCCAGAGCGTTCAGCGCCGTCAGGCATACCGTTTTCGACGACCGGGCCGTTCAGCGTCGCATGACCGCCGGTCGACCCGTAGCCGCCATCGCCTCGCGCGGACTGCCCGAGCTCGTCGACCTCGACGAACTCGGCGGTCTCCACCCGCTGCACGATCAGCTGAGCGATCCGGTCGCCCCGGCACAGCTTGATCGGCTCGACCGGGTCGTGATTGATCAGGCAGACGCGGATTTCGCCGCGGTAGCCCGAGTCGATGGTGCCCGGGGTGTTCACGATGGAAAGACCGGCCCGCGCGGCGAGCCCGGAGCGGGGATGCACGAACCCCGCGTACCCGGGCGGCAGCGCGATCGCCACGCCCGTCCCGACGACCACCCGCTCGCCGGGGGCCAGGACCGCGTCGCTGGTGGTCACGAGATCGGCGCCGGCGTCGCCGGGACGCGCGTAGCCGGGCACGGGAACGTCCGGATCGAGCCGGGTGAGCAGGACCTGCACAGGGGACACGGGCGGCGAGACTACCCTGAGGGGGTGGGTAAGAGCTCGAGCGCGCCGGGCACGGCGGTGGACCAGGCCGCTTCGCGGCATATGGAACGGCTGTACGTGCCCTGGTGGAACTGGCCACTGCCGCTGATCGGGGCGGGCCTGATGGCGGCGACCATCCATCTCGGCTATCCGGGACTGCGGGCCTGGTTGCCCTATGTGGTGCTGATCCCGTTGATGATCGCGCTGATGGTGCAACTGGGGCGGACGAAGGTGGAGGTCACCGGTGCCGAGCTGCGGGTCGGGAAGGCACACCTGCCGCTGCGGTTCATCGGCGCGGTGGAGGTGATCGACAAGGAGCACAAGCGCAAGGCGATGGGCCCGGAACTCGACCCGGCCGCCTACATCGCGCACCGGGGCTGGGTCGGGCCGCTGCTGCGGGTGCACCTGACCGATCCGGACGACCCGACGCCCTACTGGATTTTCAGCACACGCAAACCCGAGAAGGTGGCCGCCCTGCTGCGCGAGCGCTAGCGCGGCCGTGCCCGGCAACATGTCGGCATGTTGCCGGGCCGATCCGTTCACGCGCAGTCGCGGCAGATCATCCGGCCACTGCTCTCCTCGGCCAGCCGGCTGCGGTGGTGTACCAGGAAACACACCGAGCAAGTGAACTCGTCGGCCTGCTTCGGCACCACCTTGACGGTCAGGTCCTCCCCGGAGAGCCCGGACAGGTCCGCGCCCGGGAGCTCGAAGTTCTCCG
>DASSAD010000022.1:0-3864 GCA_035685725.1 Amycolatopsis sp.
GCCTTCCACGTGCTGAGCGTGAACTGCAGGCCACCGTAGAAGCCGTTGCCCGTGTTCGTGCTCCAGTTGCCACCGCTCTCGCACTGCGCGATGGCGTCCCAGTTCACGCTGGAGGCCTGCGCGGGGGTCGCAGCGATCGCCAGCGGGGTGCCGACCGCGATGCCCGCGATGGCGACGCGGGCGATTCTGCGGGCGGCGGGGGACATCTTGCGGTGCTTGCCTCGGTAGGACATTCGAACTTCTCGGCTCACCGCGCCGCCGGGGGTCGGGTCCCTCGCCCTGTCCAGAAAGCCGTCTTTCGCTCGGGGTACGGATCCGGGATGCCGCCGGACAGGCGGGGCGCGGCGGAATCCCGGTCTTGCCATGGCCGGTCGGGGCCAGCCGAGAAGCGACGGTACGTAACGAAGACCGGGATCGGAAATTATTCTTACTGTGACCTACGTCACAGTAACGCCACGCAACCTTCTGCGATTTTGATGTTTGTACTGGTCAGAGCGTCGTTACCGGCCCGTATCCAAGCTGCAATATTTCACGCGCTGTGCGGCCTGAGTCACGTCGTTTTCGCGCTACTGGTCCATTGGTGCGACACCCAGGTTGGGTACGTCAGCCCCCCGCGAAGGGCGGCAGGACATCGAGTTCGGACCCGTCGGGAAGGAGCCGTGACGGGTCGCGGACGGCGATGCCGTCGAGGAGGAAGCTGGCGGCTTCGAGGATGCGCGGCAGTGTCTCCGGATGCCGCTCCCGCAGGACCCCCAGCACCTCGCCCACCGAGGCGCCGGCGGGGAGCTGGAGCACCTCCTGGTCAGTTCCTGAAGCCGCGCGCGCGGACGCGAAATAGCGCACCAGCACCGTCTTGGTCAAGGGTTGCCTAGCCCCCGATCGCGCTCATGGGCCGGATCGGCTGTGCGAACCCGGCGTCGTTGATTTCGTGCCCGGCCAGCTTGCCCCACATCGTCATGCGCCACGCGTCGGCCACCTTCTCGTCGTCGGCGCCACCGCGCAGCAGGAAACGCAGGTCCGTCTCGTCGTTGCTGAACAGGCAGGAGCGCACCGCGCCGTCGGCGGTGAGCCGCGTCCGCTCGCAAGCGGCGCAGAACGGCCGGGTCACCGAGCCGATCACGCCGACGTCGCCGGGGCCGCCGTCGACGAGCCAGCGTTCGGCCGGCGCGCCGCCGCGTTTCGCCGGGCTGGGGGTGAGTGTGAATTCGGCGCTCAGGAGCGCGAGGATCTCCTCCGCGGTCACCATTTCGGCGCGGTTCCAGCCGTGCTGGGCGTCCAGCGGCATCTGTTCGATGAACCGGAGGTGGTAGCCGCCCTCGAGGCAGTACCGGAGCAGCGCGGGCGCCTCGTGCTCGTTGACACCGCGCAGCAGCACCGCGTTGACCTTCACCGGGTCCAGCCCGGCATCGCGCGCGGCGGCCAACCCGGCCAGTACGTGGGAGAGTCGGTCGCGGCGGGCGAGTCGCACGAAGGTTTCGCGGTCGATGGTGTCGAGCGAGACATTGATCCGGTCGAGGCCGGCGGCCTTCAGCGCCGCGGCGCGCTTGGCGAGCCCGATTCCGTTGGTGGTCATGGAAAGCCGGGGCCGCGGGCGCAACCGTGCGATCCGCTCGACCAGGTTCTCCAGGCCCGGCCGGAGCAGTGGCTCACCGCCGGTCAACCGGATGTCGGTGACGCCGAGGCGTTCCACGGCGATCCGCAGCAGCCGGATCAGTTCGTCGTCGGTCAACACGTCTTCGGTCGGGAGCCAGGGCAGGCCCTCGGCCGGCATGCAATAGGTACAGCGAAGGTTGCACCGATCCGTGAGTGACACGCGCAAATCAGTCGCGACGCGCCCGAAGGTATCGATGAGGGCGGGATTGTCAGGTCGGGGTGTGCTGGTCTCCGCACGCACGAAGTTCATGCGGGGAAGGCCGAGATTTACCGCGCTCATTGCACCCAGCCTAGCTCGCGAAACCAGCTCAGCACGATCATTAGAATATTTTAGACAGCGAGCTTTTTCGGGAGCGGGAGGGAACCGGGATGCCGGACGAGGAAGCACGGTACCCCGTGCCGCCGGACGAACTCGAACGGTTCAGTGACCTCGGCCGGGAGATGAGCACGCTCGCGGTGTTGCGGCACGCCAGGATCGCGGAGCGGCTCGGGCTCTCCGGTACCGACCACAAGGCGCTCGACCTTGCTTCCCGCGCGGAGGGCCCGCTCACCGCGGGCCGGATCGCGCGGCTGACCGGGCTGTCCACCGGCGCGGTGACCGGCGTGATCGACCGCCTGGAGCGCGCCGGATTCGTCCGCCGGGTCCGGGACACCGAGGACCGGCGCAAGGTGCTCGTCGAGATCCTGCCGGTCGACGAGGAGAAGTACGCTCCACTGTTCGCCTCGGCGCTCATCGCGACGGAGAAGGTGCTGGAGCGGTTCTCGCCCCGGGAACGCGCCAGCATAGAGCGGTATCAGCGCGAGCTCGTCGAGCTGATGCGCGCCGACGTGCTCGGGTAGCGCACGTTTCGAAGATCTGGAATGAGCCCCGGGTGCCCGGGGACTCCTGATTCGTCACGGCCGCGCCGCCGGACCGGGCCGGGATCGCCAGGATTGCCGGTCGTGTCCCCGCCACGCAAAATCCCGTCGCACTTGGGAAACGACTGCCGAGATCACATAGCTTTTCCGCACTTGCGGAGATAATGTCCCCTCCATGCCGCAATTCCGGTTATCCGAGGTGGCCGAACTCCTCGGAGTCAGTGATGACACGGTGCGTCGGTGGGTGCGGGCGGGGCAGCTGACCGCAGGTACCGACAGCGCGGGTCGCAAGGTGATCGAGGGGGCCGATCTCGCCCTGTTCGCACGGGAGCAGGCCGCCCGGCCCGAAGATCCGTCCACGGTGGGGCGCTCCGCACGCAACCGGTTCGTCGGCCTGGTCACCGAGGTGATCACGGACAAGGTGATGGCCCAGGTCGAGCTGCAGTGCGGCCCGTACCGGGTGGTGTCGCTGATGAGCACCGAAGCGGTCCGGGAACTCGGGCTCAAGCCCGGCGCGCTGGCCGTGGCGGTGGTCAAGGCGACGCAGGTTGTCGTTGAGACCCCAGGAGGAGACAAATGAAGAAGGTACTGGCCGCGCTGGCGGCCGTAGCGGTGCTCGGCACCGGTTGCGGCTCGTCGAACGCCGGCTCGTCCGGCGGTGCACCCCCGAAGGAGACGCTGACCGTCTTCGCCGCGGCGTCGCTCACCGAATCCTTCAACGCGCTCAAACCCGAATTCGAGGCCCAGCATCCCGGGGTCACGGTGACCTTCAACTACGCCGGTTCGTCCACTCTGGTGCAGCAGATGACCAACGGCGCCAAGGCCGACGTGTTCGCCTCCGCGGACCAGGCCAACATGGACAAGGCGGTGCAGGGCGGCGTCATCGACGGCACCCCGGTCGTCTTCGCCACCAACAAGCTGACCATCGCCGTGGCGCCGGGGAACCCCAAGGGCATCACGGGCTTCGCGGACCTGACCAAGCCCGGGATGACCGTCGTGGTGTGCGCCGTCGGCGTGCCGTGCGGGTCGGCGACCCAGACGGTCGAGAAGAACACCGGCGTGACGCTCAAGCCCGCCAGTGAGGAGCAGGACGTCAAGCAGGTCCTGACCAAGGTCGAAACCGGGGACGCCGACGCCGGGCTCGTCTACGTCACCGATGCCAACACCGCGGGCGGCAAGGTCGCCCAGGTGGACTTCCCGCAGGCCTCCGGTGCGATCAACAACTATCCGATCGCGGTCGTCAAGGGCGCGCCGCAGGCACAGCTGGCTCAGCAGTTCGAGCAGTTCGTGCTGAGCGCGCAGGGCAAGCAGGAACTGACGAAGGTCGGTTTTGGCACGCCCTGACCGCAGGCA
>DASSAD010000023.1:0-25426 GCA_035685725.1 Amycolatopsis sp.
CGTGACGCTCTGGCTGGCGCCCGGCCAACCGTAGGCTTTTCGCCGCGGCTCGCGAGCACCGCGAGCCGCGGCGAGGGCGTTTCCCGGGAAGCGCTCTCCCGCTAGGGATTCATCGCCGCGCTCGTCATGAGGTACGCGCCGTACCAGCCGAATCCCAGTGCGCCCGCGGGCAGCAGGATCGCGAGGGCGCGGTTCGGCAGCTTCGCCGCCAGCACCGCGATCGGCAGCAGGATCGTGAAGGCGGGAAGCAGGAATCTCGCGCGCGACTGGAAGTAGCTCGACGAGGTGAGCGCGACGAACACGACCAGGGTTCCGTAAACGGAGAGCGCCACCGGCATTTTCATGGTGTAGGACCAGAGCAGCAGCACCACCGCGCCGAGCACGACGAGCGCGGTGAGGGTGAGCCAGGGCACCTCGCCGACCAGTCCGGGGCCGAGCCTTTGCCAGGTGAATCGGCCCCAGTCGAAGTCCATCTGCCACGCGCTTTGCAGCCACAGCCAGCCGTCGATCCGTCCGGTCCGCAGGGCGACGTAGCCGAGGTAACCGGCGAGTCCCAGCGGCGCGAGGGAGACCGCGACCCACGGCCGCCGGCCGTCCTCGCGGCGCACGATCGCGGTGACCGCGGCCACGAGGACGGCGATGACCAGTGCCGCGGCGATCGCGCGGGTCAGGCCGGCGAGCAGGGTGAGCCACCCGGCCAGTGGCCACTGCCGCCGCAGCACCGCGACCAGTGCCCACGCCGAAAGCGCTACCAGCAGCGATTCGGAGTACACCAGGTGCTGCGCCGAAGCACCGGGGGCGATCGCCCACAGCGCGGCGAGGAGGGTGCCGGCGCGCGGATCCGCCACTTCGCGACCGAGTTCGAACAGTCCCCAGGCGGCGACCCCACCGGCCAGCAGGCTCACCCCGAATCCGGCCCACACGCCCGGCAGGCCGATCGAGACCGGCACCGCGACCAGCGCCGGATACAGCGGGAAGAACACCAGGCTGTTGTGGCCAGGCGCGCCGTTCGCGGTGGCGGAAACCGGGATCTCGTAACCGTTCCTGGCGATCTCGAGGAACCAGGCACTGTCCCAGTGCCCGATGAAGAAGCTCAAAGTGTCGTGCACGTGCGCGGCCATCAGGGCGAGCACTAAGATCGTGATCGCCTGGAGCCCGTAGTACAGCAGGATCGCTGGCGAAGCCGGTCGTAACGCACGAATCAAGCGGCTCTCCTACGCTGCCCGGGCGTATTACGTAGTGGTCATCGATCGGTGGACGCTACGCTGCATGAGGCGCTTCGCGGGGAGAACGGGGGTGATCGCGCTGGTCGAGTCGCCGTTCCCTGCCGCGAAGAAATCACGCACTGACGTGGCGGCGGGCCAACCAGCAACCACGCGCGCAAGCACCCGAAGACCAGCTGCTCATGGCACCAGGGCGCCCGCGAACAAACCGAAAAGTACACCGCAAAGCCGCCCTCGGCCCGCCAAAACCGAGCCTTCGGCGAAATCGCCGGGCAAGAACCGGATCGCCTTCATCGACATCGGCCGCGGGCTCGGCGCGCTGCTGGTGTTCTACAGCCACATCGCGCATCCGTGGGTGATCGCCAAGGGCGAGCACGCGCCCTACATCACCTTCATCGAGGCGCTCACCAGCGACCCGATGCACATGTCGCAGCAGGGCATCGGCCAGATCGCCGTGCCGTTCTTCTTCCTGGTCAGCGGGTATGTGGTCACCCCGCTCGCGGTGAAGCAGGGGCACGGCCGGTTCGCGATCAACCGCGGCATCCGGGTGTACGCGCCGATGCTGTTCGTCGTGCTGCTGACCTCGTTGCTGCTGGTGGTCAACCTGCACCCGCCGTCGACCGGCCAGTCGCAGGAACTCACCCCGCTGACCATGTTCACCAACACCGCGCTGATCAACTACATCATCTATCCACAGGTGGTGCTCGTGCCGGTGGCGTGGACGATGATCATCGAGATCATCTTCTACGCGCTGCTGATGGCGGTGCTGCCGGTCATGAAGCGGTGGCCGTGGCTGGCCATCGCGCTGGAGCTGACGTTCATCTTCGTGGTGATGATGAGCCGCAGCCAGCTCAACGCGTCGTACTCCCTGTTCGCGGTCAACGTGTCCTACCTGCCCGCCATGATGATCGGGCAGATCATCTGGGCCTCGACGACGCAGAAGATCCCGCTGTGGACGGGCGGGGTGTTCGGCGGCATCGCCTGGTCGCTGTACGTGCTCGCCGACATCATCAACGTCGGCCGGATCGACACCTCGTACAACCTGGCGCTCGCGGTCGCGGTGCTGTTCTTCATGATGGGCTATTTCGCCGAGCCGAAGCTGCGCCAGTGGCGGTTCTGGACCGCGATGTCCGAGCGCAGCTACTCGCTCTATCTGCTGCACATGCTCGTCTCGTTCGTGGTGCTGCAACTACTGCGCCCGGCGCTGCCCTTCCCGATCGCCGCGATCATCGCGGTCGCCGCCGTGTTCGGCGTGGTCGAGCTGAGCTACCGATACGTCGAACGGCCCAGCCACGCGCTGGCTCGCAAGCTTTCCCACCGCGAGCGGCCCACCCCGGCACCGGAACCCGAGCCCGAACCGGAGCCGGAACCCGAGCCGGAACCCGCGGCCCAGCGGCGCACCCAGCCGCGACCGACCCGGGAGCCGAACCCCAAGCAGGCCCCGGCGGCCGCCGAGGTCACCGACAAGCTGCCGAAGGCACCGCCCGACGAGGAAGACGCGGAAAAGACGCTGATCACCCGCGCGGTGCCCGAACGGCGAACAGTGCGCGGACAGCTCTCCGGACAGCTCGACAGTCGCCCGAACGGGCAACCACGGCACGCCAGGCGCGTCACCCGCGACGGGTGACGTTCGTCGCGTCGGCAACCTCCTCCCCCGCTCGCGCGCCCTAGTGACAGAGCATTCGGGAGAAGGGAGGCCGGTGTGTGGTTTCAGATCTCCATCCTGGTAGTGGCCGCCGTGGTGTTCGTGGTGCGCCTGATCCTCGGGTTACGTTCCCGGTGAACCGGGGCTGACCAGGCCCGACTCGTAGGCGAGAACGACGAGCTGGGCTCGGTCTCGCGCACCGACCTTGGTCATGATGCGGCTGACGTGGGTTCGCGCCGTGGCCGTGGAAATGACCAGCCGCCCCGCGATCTCGTCGTTCGACAGCCCGCTCGCGACGAGGGCGAGCACCTCCCGCTCCCGGTCGGTGATCTCGCGGACGGCGCCGGTGTCGACGCGCCGGTTCTCGGGGCGTCCGACGAACTCGGTGATCAGCCGCTTGGTCACGGTCGGCGCCAGCAGCGCTTCCCCCGCCGAAACCACGCGCAGCGCCCGCAGCAACTCGACCGGCTCGGTGTCCTTGAGCAGGAAGCCGCTGGCCCCCGCGCGCAACGCGTCGTAGACGTACTCGTCCAGGTCGAAGGTGGTCAGCACGAGCACGCGGACCCCGGGCAGGCCGGGGTCGCCGGTGATCCGCCGGGTGGCCTCCAGCCCGTCCATGCCGGGCATCCGGATGTCCATCACGACCACGTCCGGCCGCGTCTGCCGGGCCACCCGCACCGCCTCGGCCCCGTCGGCCGCCTCGCCGCACACCTCGAAGCCGTCCTCGGTCTCCAGCAGCACCCGGAACCCGCCCCGGACCAGCGTCTGGTCGTCGGCAAGCACCACCCTGATGGGCGCCGGCCCGCCGCCCTCCCGTTCCGTGCCGGTGAACTCGCCGAGACTCGTCAAGATCCTTCTCCCATCCCTTCCCCGTTCAGCGGAAGCCGCGCCCGGACTTCGAAGCCGCCGTCCACGGCCGCCGCCTCGAACCACCCGCCCAGCGCCGCGGCCCGCTCCCCCATGCCGCGCAGGCCATGCCCGGCCCTCGGCTCGGTCGCGCCCCGGCCGTCGTCCCGCACGACGAGTTCCAGCGCCTCCCCGGTCCGTCCGAAATGGACATCGACGGTGGTCGCGCCGTTCGCGTGGCGCACCACGTTCGTCAGCGACTCCTGCAGGATGCGGTAGGCCGCCCCGTCCACCGGAGCGGGCAGCTCGCCCGGCGACCCGTGGGTCCGGACCTCGAGCCCGGTCGCCCTGGTGTGTTCCAGCAACTCATCGAGCTGGCTCAGGCTGGGCGCCGGCCCGAGCCCCTGACCGGCGCGCAGCACGGCCACGGTCGCGCGCAGGTCGGCCAGCGCGGCGGCGCTGGCCTGCTTGATGGCACGCAGCGCCTCGACCGCCTGCTCCGGCCGCCGGTCGGCGACGTGCGCGGCGACCCCGGCCTGCACGTTGATCATGGCCAGGCTGTGGGCCACCACGTCGTGCACCTCCCGCGCGATCCGCAACCGTTCGAGTTCGGCCAGCCGGTACTCCCGCTCGGCGGCGCGCTCGCGCGCCGCCCGGATGGCGGTGCCGCGGTTGCGCACCGCCGTCCCGATGCCCAGTACCGCGACCAGCCACACGACGAACAGGGCGGCCCGCGCGTCGATCACGATGGCCCCGCCCAGTGCGAGGTAGGCGATCAGCGCGGAGAGCAGCACACCGGTGCCCGCGATGGCGGCGACGAGCGGCCCGCGGAGCCGGGTGAGGGCGAACAGCGCGATGGTCGGCGCCACCACCAGTGGACCGCTCGGATAATGCGACCAGTAATAGGCGAGCGTGAGCCCCGCGACGACGAGGAAGACCGAAAGCGGGAATCGCCGCGCCACCAGCAGCGGCAGCGTCGTGACCGAAAGCCAGAGGTAGCCCAGCGCGTCGAGCTGGTGTTTTTCCGGTTGGAAATGCGCCGCGGCCGTCGTCGCGCCGAGCACGAACACCATCGGCAGCACCGTCCGCAGCGCGTCACCCACGCCCAGAATTCGCCCGCTGCCTCGCCACACACCTGAAAGCTACGGCACATTCCGACGTCCCGCGTCGGGCGAGAAGCGACTGTTTTGTTACGCCCGGTGCGTTACCCGGTTCGCCCGGCCGCGTGCCGGTCAGGCGAGGGTGCGCTGCAGGCGCCGCGGTCGTCCGAGACCGAGCCAGGACAGGCCGACGTCGAGGATCGCCTGGGGATCGAGCAGATTGCGGGTGTCGACGACCGTCTCGCCGTGCATCACGTCGGCGACGTAGGACCAGTCGAGCCTGCGGAACTCGTCCCATTCGGTGAGCACCACGACGGTGTCGGCGCCCTTGGCCACCTGGTACGGGTCGTCCACCAGGGTCATGCCGGGCAGGTCGCCGCCGACCGCCGGGTCATAGGCGATCACTTCGGCACCATGTGCCGACAGCATCGAGGTCACCGAAAGCGCGGGCGAATCGCGGAGGTCGTTGGTGCCGGCCTTGAACGCCAGCCCCAGCACGCCGACCCGCGCTCCCCGCAGTCCGCCGACCGCACCGGCGATCTTGGCGACGATGCGGTCGCGCTGCGCGATGTTCTCCACGATCGCCGCGGACAGCAGCGAGAAGTCGAACCCGACCGACTCCGCGACCTGCATCAGCGCGTGGGTGTCCTTGGGCAGGCAGGATCCGCCCCAGCCGGGGCCCGGCTTGAGGAACGATCGGCCGATCCGGCGATCGTGGCCCATCCCCTCGGTCACCGAGACGATGTCCGCACCCAGCCGCTCGCACAGTTCGGCGATCGCGTTGACATAGGACAGTTTCATCGCCAGGAAACAGTTCGCCGCGTACTTGACCAGTTCGGCGCTGGCCGCGTCGGTCACCACGCTCGGCGCCGCCAGCTCCCGGTACAGCTCGGCGACCCACCGCGCGGCCGGCTCGTCGTCCGAGCCGACCACGATCCGGTCGGGGTTCAGGAAGTCGGCGACGGCGGTGCCCTCACGCAGGAACTCCGGATTCGCCACGATCGGGAGATCGCCGCGGCCGAGCAGGTCGCGGATGCGCTGCGCGGTGCCGACCGGAACGGTCGACTTGGTGATCAGCGCGCACCCGTCGGGCAGCACGTCGCCGATCTCCTCGATCACGGCTTCCACCGCGCGCAGGTCGGCCGCCCCGCCGGCCCCCATCGGCGTCGGCACGCACAGGAACACGGCTTCGGCGTCGGCCACCGCCGCCCGCGAACCCACCACGAAGGTCAGCCTGCCCGCGCTCAGCCCGCGCGAGACCAGCTCCTCCAGTCCCGGCTCCAGGATGTCCACCCGGCCGGCGCCCAGCCGGGCGACCTTTTCGCTGTCCACGTCCACGCAGGTCACGCGGTGGCCGAGGCTCGCGAGGCAGGCGCCTGTGGTCAACCCGACGTATCCGGTGCCGATCACCACGATCCGAGCTTGTCCCATGCTGCGAAGGTGACAGCCCGAGTTGACTTCCGCGCTAACGGGAGTGGTCCGTGCCGAATACTCCACGAAACCGGTCAGGAGGGTCGCTCCGCGCCGATGCGAACGAGCGTTAACCTGAGGTACTGATCACGGGAAAGGGGCCAGGATGCAGATCACGGACACGGCGGCGATCGTCACCGGCGGGGCTTCCGGCCTGGGCGCCGCGACGGCGCAGGCGCTCGCGGCCAAGGGGACCAAGGTGTTCGCGGTGGATCTCGCGAACGGGATCTCCGGCGCACCCGCCGTCGACGGGGTCACCTATTTCGAGGCCGACGTGACCGACGCCGAGCAGGTCCAGGCGGCCGTCGAGCAGGCCGCGAGCGCGGGAGTGCCGCTGCGGACCGTGGTGAACTGCGCCGGGATCGGACCGTCGGCACGGATCCTGTCCAAGCGCGGCGCGCACGACCTCGCCTTGTTCCGGAAGGTCGTCGAGATCAACCTCATCGGCACCTTCACCGTCATCACGCTCGCCGCGGAGGCGATCGCGAAGACCGAGCCGCTGGCCGACGGCGCGCGCGGAGTCGTGATCAATACGGCTTCGGTGGCGGCGTTCGACGGGCAGATCGGTCAGGTCGCCTACTCGGCGTCCAAGGGCGGCGTAGCCGGGCTGACCCTGCCGGCGGCACGCGATCTGGCCTCACACGGCATCCGCGTGGTGACGATCGCGCCGGGCATCATCGACACCCCGATGCTCGCGACGGTCAGCGAGGACTTCCGAGCCGGGCTCGCGGCCGGCGTCCCCTTCCCGAAGCGGCTGGGCCGGCCCAGCGAATACGCGCAGCTCGCCGTCGACATCATCGAGCACGACTACCTCAACGGCGAGGTCATTCGCCTCGACGGGGCACTGCGCATGGCCCCGCGCTGAGCGCCGGACCGGGCTCGGCCTGAACCCTTCATCCGGCGGACGGGCTCAGAGGTCGCCCATGTACGGAATGGTGTTGGCCGGGCCGGACATCCACTGCCGCAGCGCAAGGGTGGCCCGCACGTCGTCCTCGTTGTATCGCAGCAACCGCTCGCGTTGGGTCGTGTCGGGGACCGTGCCCGCCATGCCGACGGCGGCGCGGTACCACCGCATCGACGCCTCGCCGCCCGCTTCCGGGTCCCGCCAGGAGAACCCGGCGACCGGCGCGACCACCTTCAGTCCCTTCCCCCTGGCGCACAGGAACTGATCGGTGACGCTGCGGAACAGATCCACCCATTCCGTCGAGTCCACAAAGGACTGGATCTCCTGGCGTCGGGGCACGCCGGGGAAGTCGCCGAAGCGCTCCACCGAGCCGAACAGCCAGCGGTTTTCGGCCATCGCGTTGTAGCAGTAGGCGCGGAAGGTCAGCCCCGCCGCGGCAGTGCGCCGGCGCACCTCGGTCAGCCAGGTCCAGAACTGCGCGAACGAGCGCGCCTCGTCGGTGGTGGGCAGCGGATCCCAGGTGACGAAGGAGCGGTAGCCGCGCTCGAACCCGATGTCCGCGCCGGAAAGCAGGCAGCCCCACAGGTACGCACCGGACTCGCCGAAGCTTTCCATGTCGACATCGACCTCGACGTCGGCGCGGGGTACCCCGACCTCGGGCACCTTGCGCACCATGGTCAGCTTCGCCAGCCACGCTCGGGCGAGCGCCACCGCGTCCACGAACGAACCGGACGACCACGGGATCGGCGGGCCGTCGGCGGGATCGAGTGCGGCCAGCTTGTCCACCGTGGACACTCCGGCGTTACGCAGCTCCATCGCGTCCTCACCGCGGATGACCAGGCTGACGTCCCGGTTCGCGGTGAGCTCGGCTTCGCAGGTCGGCCACCACGGGCAGCTCCGGCATTCCAGGACCCGGGAGGGCTCGGCGAGCGGGGGCGCACCGGCCGCCGCGGCGCGCGCCACGGCCAGCCGGTCGGCCAGTCGCACGTCGTAGGTGTCCAGCGCGGTGCGGCCACCGGGCCAGGTCGGCGCCGCGAGATCGTGCCAGAGCACCACGTCCGCGTCCAGGCCGATCACTCCGCCCATCGGGCGAGCGGTGGCCAGGCCGAGCGTCGCCAGCATCCGGTGGAGGTGAGCCAGCCGGAGCTGATCACGCGGATGCGACCGAACCTTGCGCGTCTGGTCGGTGACGGCGTTCGCCGGGTCGAGGTCGATCGGGTCGGTGGTCGACGCTCCCGTACCCGGATCGGTGATCCGGTGCCGGACCACCAGCAGCGGCAGATACCCGTCGGAGGAGCGGACGAGCAGTTCGGCGCCGCCGCGGCGATGCCCGGCGCGATCGGCGGGCAGCAGCCCGCCCCAGATGTAGGCGGCGCGCTCGGCCAGCGCCTGCTCGGTCAGCCGGGCCCGGTCCGCCGGGGGCAGCTCGCCGGGCACCGTGACCCAGCCGGGGCGATCGTCTTCGGCGGCCGCTCGCCCGCGAACGGCCTCGTGGAGGCGGCGCCGGATCTCCTCCCGGTGCGCCGCGGCGTCGGCGATGCGCTGTTCGGCCGCCGGGTCGGGCGGAGCGAGCGGAGTGTCGCGCATCGCCGGATCGTGATCGAGATGCACCCGGCGACGGCAACGGCTCACCGCACCCGCATCGAGCAGCACCTCTGTCTCCATACTCACCACTTTAGAAGCACCCACTGACACAAAGTCGCACGCACGTCCTTCACCGTCAGCAAGACGTGTCCGACATGCCCACCGATCGCCCGGACCAGTAAGTTCAGGACATGGCACGCAAGAAGGCGGACGAAAAAGGACTGACGCCGAAGAAGGCCCGCAACGCCGTCGCGGTCGCCAAGATCGTGGTCCCGGCCGTGGCGCCCGTGCTCGCGCCGTACGCGGTCAAGGCGGCGGGCGCGGTGCGGGAGGCCTACGACCGCTACCAGGCACGCAAGCTCGGTGTCCCGGTCGAATCGCTGGGCGAGTTCACCGGCCGCGGCGCCGGCCTGCTCGCCCGCGTCGCCGGCGTCTCCGAGGCGCTGGGCGAACTGCGGAAGTCCACGCAGGCGACCGAGCAGGACATCCGGTTCGCGACCGAGGCCCAGACCACGCTGGAGCAGCTCACCGCCGTCGTGCACGCGGCAGAGCGGATGCCGGCCGCCCGACGCAGGGCCGCGCACCAGGCGGTCGCGGCGGAACTCGAACGGCTGGAGTCCCACATCCTGCATCGCCTGGGCATCTAGCGACGCGAGAAGATCGCGGGCCGAACGTCCTCCGCTAGCTGATGAACCCCTTCGAGATCATCCAGGCGCGGGCGACCTCGGCGGGATCCTTTCCGTCCACGTCGACCTCCTTGCACAGCTCGACCATCTGCGTGTTGTCCAGCGCCTTCCCGATCGGCACCAACACCTCGGCCAGCGCCGGATGCTGTGCGAGGTAGGACTGTTTGAGCGTGACGGCCGCGTTGTACTGCGGGAAGAAACCCTTGTCGTCGGCCAGCACCCGCAGGTTCAACCCGGCGATTCGGCCATCGGTGGTGAAGATCTCGCCGAAATTGCAGGTGCCGTTCGCGATGGCCGAATAGATCGCGCCGGTGCCGAACGTCTTCACCGTCGTGGTCGGGAAACCGTAGGCCTTCTGCACCCCGGGCATCCCGTCCTGCCGGCTGGCGAACTCGGTTTCCACACAGAACACCGCCTGATCGGGGTGCTGCTTCAGGAACGCCGTCATGTCCGAATTGGACTTCAGATTGTGTTGCCGCGCATAGGCTTCCGTCGTGCCGAAGGCGTAGGTGTCGTTCAGGGGCGAATCGTCGAGCCAGGTGATCCCGTTCGACTTCTCGTCCGCCGCCCGCACCGCGTCGAACTGGGCCTGTTCGCCGGGAATCGGTTTGTCGTTGCCCATATAGGAAAGCCAGGCCGTGCCGGTGTATTCCCAGTAAAGGTCGATCTGCCCGTTCAGCAGCGCCTGCCGGGCACTGTTCGAGCCGCTGATGTTGGTGAGATCGGTGACCTTCGCCCCGGCCGCCGAAAGCGCCAGTTCGGCCAGGTAGCCGAGAATGATGTTCTCGGTGAAGTCCTTCGAGCCCACCGTCACGGGCAACCCCGCCAGGCTGGGCACCGGCCGGATCGAACCCGGCTTCACGGTGTAGGGCAGCGCGGCGTTGACATCGAGGCCGCACGCGGTCAGCGAGGTCACCAGCATCGCCGCCACCAGGCTCGCCCACAGCTTCCTCATGACATCCCCTTCGGCCCGAAGACCTCCTCCAGCACCGCGCCCACCCAGTCGACGAGCAGCGCGAGGCCCACGGCGAGCACCGCTCCGGTGATCAGCACCGGCACCCGGTTGAGCTTGTAGCCCGTGTCGATGAGCTCACCGAGCCCGCCGCCGTTGACGAAGAACGCCAGGGTCGCGGTGCCCACCGCGAGCACGAGCGAGGTGCGCAGTCCCGCCAGGATCAGCGGCACGGCCAACGGCATCTCGACCCGGAACAGCACGCCCAGCGAGGACATCCCGATCCCGCGGCCGGCGTCCTTGAGCGCCGGGTCCACGGCGTCGATGCCCACGATCGTGTTCCGCAGCACCGGAAGCAGCGAATAGAACGCGATCGGCAGCACCGCGCACCAGAAGCCCTCCCAACTGGTCCAGAGGAAGAACAGCACGATCATGCCGAGCGCGGGCGCGGCCTGGCCGATGTTCGCGATGGCCAGGAAAAGCGGCGCGATCGGACGACCCCAGGACCGGGTCAGCGCCACACCGAGCGGCACCGACACGACGATCACGATGGCCGCCACCGCGAGCCCGATCAGCAGGTGATTCCAGGTGTCGGTGAGCAGCGTCGGCCAGTTCAGGCTTTCCGCTTCCGTCGCGTCGTTGTTCCTGGTCAGTGCCCAGATCAGCACCGCGGCGACGATGATGATCACCGCGACCGGCTGCGCGAACAGCCTGGCCCGGTCCGCGCGGCGTGCCGCGGCGGTCGACGAACCGCTTTCCGTGGTCTCCACGGCTGTGGTCATCAGGCGTGCTCCTCGCGCAGCCGCTGCACGGTCGCCATCACCGTGTCCAGCTCGATGATGCCGACGTATTCGCCGCGCGCGCCGGTGACCGGTACCCCGCCGCCCTCGACGAGCATGGCTTCGAGGGCGTCCTGCAACGTGGACTGCAGGGAAACCAGGTCGGTGATCGGTTTACCGGCGCTGCGCAGGGAAGCCGCCGTGGTGAGTTCACGAATGTGCACCCAGCGCACCGGCCGGCGCCGCGTGTCCAGCACCAACGCGTAGGTCACGTTCTTCTCGGTCATCCGCTGCCGGAGCGCGGAAGGCTCTTCGTCCAGCGAAGCGGTCATCCGCGCTTCACCCAGTTCGACGTCCCGTACCCGCTGCAGGGTGAGCTGTTTGAGCGACGCGCCGGCGCCGACGAATCCCGCGACCGTGTCGTCGGCCGGGTTCGCGAGGATCGCGTCCGGGGTGTCGTACTGCAGGATCGCCGACTTGTCACCGAGCACCGCGATCTTGTCGCCGAGCTTCACCGCCTCGTCGAAGTCGTGCGTGACGAACACGATCGTCTTGCGCAGCTCCGCCTGCAGCCGGAGCAACTCGTCCTGCAGGTTGCCGCGGGTGATCGGGTCGACGGCGCCGAACGGCTCATCCATCAACAGCACCGGTGGATCCGCCGCCAGCGCCCGCGCCACGCCCACCCGCTGCTGCTGACCACCGGAAAGCTGGCGCGGGTAGCGGTCGTGGAACACCGCGGGGTCGAGGCCGACCAGGTCCATCATCTGCTCGACCCGGTCGTCGATCCGCTTGCGGTCCCAGCCCACCAGCCCCGGCACGACCGCGATGTTCTGCGCGACGGTGAAATGCGGGAACAACCCGGCCTGCTGGATCGCGTAACCGACCGTGCGCCGTAACCGGTCCGGGTTCAGCTTCAGCGCGTCCTCACCGCCGATGGTGATCGTGCCCGCGGTCGGCTCGATGAGCCGGTTGATCATCCGCATGGTGGTGGTCTTGCCGCAGCCGGACGGCCCGACCAGGATGACGATCTTTCCCGCGGGGATGGTCATGCTGATGTCGGCGACCGCCGGCTCCCGGGTGCCGGGGTAGCGCTTGGTCACCTTCTCCAACCGGATTTCCACCCCGGAGACGGCATCGCCGGTCGCGGTCGCGGCTGTGCTTTCGATCGTGTCAGACACGGACACCCCTCGGGATGGTGAAGCGAGCGATAAGGACGTAGATCCCGTCGAGGATCAGGGCGAGGATGACCACGCCGAGCGTGCCGGTCAGCGCCTGGTTGGTGGCGTTCGCGCTGCCCGCTCTGGTCAGTCCGGAGAACACCTCCGTGCCGAGGCCGGGTCCCTTGGCGTAGGCGGCGATCACCGCGATGCCCATCAGCAACTGCGTGGCGACCCGCATCCCGGCCAGGATCGCGGGCCAGGCGAGCCGCAGCTCCACTCTGGTGAGCACGCCGAGCCGGTGCATCCCGATGCCCTTGGCCGCGTCGGTCACCGCCGGGTCGACGCCGCCCAGACCCACGATCGTGTTGCGCACGATCGGGAGGAGTGCGTAGAGCACCAGCGGGATCATCGACGGGGCCACGCCGAGCCCGACCAACGGGATCAGCAAGCCGATCAGCGCGAACGAGGGAATGGTCAGGATCGTGCTGGCCAGTGCGGTCGCCAGCGCCGAGCCGATCCGGCTGCGGTAGACCGCGACGCCGATCAGCACACCGATGACCGCGGCCAGGAGCGTGGCCTGCACGACCTCGCTGACGTGCAGCCACGCCTCGAGCGAGAGGCGGCTCCATCGATCCGCGACGTACTCGAACAGGTTCATTCGTCGTCCCCGACTTCTCCGCGCGGTTTGCGTTACTGCCGGACCACCGTTTCGTATCGATCGCCAATGAGCAACCATCGACAGCACGCCGGGGCGATCTGGGGCCTCCTCGGTACCCGTTCTGACCAGGCAAGATAACCGTTCCCTATAATTCTGTGTTAAGTCACGCACCACGCCGTCACCCTGCGGCCGCGGGTCTCACTACTCTTGGCCCGTGAGTAGACGTCGAAAGCAACGCAGCTCGTTACGCGTTGTGCGCGGCGTATTGCTCGCAGTGAGTTCCGGCGGCCTGGCAAGCACTGCGCACGCACTCGCCGGCGGCGGCGCTCCGGACACCGCGTTGACGCTCCTGTTGACCATGCTCGTCGGCTGGACCGGGGCCGGGCTTGCCGAAAAGACGAGGGGTCCGCTCGGCGTTCTCGCTGTTCTCGGCGGTGCTCAGGTCGCGATGCACCTCGTGCTCAGCGGAATGATGAGTCACGGCCTGCCGTCGCCGGGCATGGTTCTCGCACACGCCGGTGCCACCGCTGCGACAGCACTTCTGCTTTCGCACGCCGAATCGCTGCTACTCGCGGCCGCCGCCGGCATCCGGCGACTGCTTCCGGTCGTACACCGTTGTCTCCCGGTGCCCGCCGGGCCCGCGCCCGTACCGATCCGTTCAACGGGAAACACGGCGCTGTTTTCGGTGCTGGTCCGCCGGGTGTACGGCCGGCGCGGACCGCCCGTCCACTCCTGAAATTCCCCTTTCACACCAGCGGAATGCGCTGGATCCCGCTCATTTTCAGGAGTAGTTGAACCATGTCCAAGAAAACAATGCGCGCGGTCGTGCTGGCCGGCACGTTCGGCGCCGTGGGATTGCTGGGTGCCGGTGTCGCGTCCGCACACGTGACCGCGAACGTCTACGGCAACCAGCCGCAGCAGGGCGGCAGCGGGACGATCGTGTTCCGGGTGCCCAACGAGGAGGAGAACGCCGGAACGGTCGGGGTCGAAGTGGACTTCAAACCCGAGTACGGCATCAGCTCGGTGCGGTACCAGCCGATTCCGGGCTGGACCGCACAGGTCACCACGACCCATCTGGCGACGCCGGTGCACGACGGCCGGAATCTCGAAGTCACCGATCCCGTCACGAAAATCGTCTGGACCGCCCAGCCCGGCGGCGGCCTCGCCACGGGCGCCGACCAGTTCCAGGACTTCGAGATCAACGCGTCGAACCTTCCGTCCAATGTGGACGAGCTGGTGCTGCCGGCGATCCAGACCTATTCCGACGGCAAGGTGGTCGACTGGAACCAGCCGACCCCGCCCGGCGGCCAGGAACCGGACAACCCGGCGCCGACCGTGCGGCTCGCGGCGGCGTCGGCGACGTCCGACGGGGACGGTTCGGCCGCCGCGGCCGCGCCGGCCCCCGGCGACAACACCGACACCACGGCCCGCTGGCTCGGCGGAGCCGGGCTGGTCGTCGGCGCCCTCGGCCTGGGTTTCGGTGCGGGCGCGACACTGCGAGCCCGGAAGGCGGCGAAGTAGGTGCGCCGAGCAGGCAACCCGACCAAGCGGCGCACGCTGCCGAGGGTGCTGACGACGATGGTGTTCGCGACGATGGCGGTGCTCGGGATGACCACCCCGGCCTCCGCCCACGACGTACTCATGTCCACCGATCCGGTGCAGAACGCCTCGCTCGAAACCGGCCCGGCCAAGATCACCCTGACCTTCAACGCACCGGTGCAGGGCGGTGACATCAACCAGATCGCGGTCACCGGGCCGAACGGCACGCAGTGGGCCGAAGGCAATGTGGACATCACCGGCAACGTGATCACCGCACCGGTCCGGCCGCTCGGCCCGGCCGGGACTTACACGGTCGGGTACCGGATCCTGTCCGCGGACGGGCATCCGGTGGAAGGCGAGTACACCTTCACCCTGACCAAGGCCGGCACCGGCACCCCGGCGACCGCGAGCGCGGCGTCCGGGAGCACCGGGACGACCGCGACCACCGGCTCGGGTGGTGGCGGCGTGCCGGTCTGGGTGTGGATCGTGGGCGCCGTCGTCCTGCTGGCGATCGGGCTCACGCTCGCGCTTCGCATGGGCAAGGAGCGCGGCTGATGCCCGCGCCTCGACGGACCGCGCGGCGGAATCCCGTGCGCCGGGCGGGAGCACCGACGGCATGACACAGGCCGAGACCGTCTCGAGAATCCGTTATTCCACGGTCGTCGCCGTCCTGACCGCGGCGCTGGCCGGTGCACTGATCGGGGTAGCGCTCACCGCGAGCGCCCCGGTTCCCGGCGTGACGGGTGACAGCGAGGCGGTCTCGGTCGCCATCCCGGTCGTGCGGGTGCTGCTCGATCTCGCGGCGGTGGGCACGGTCGGACTCGCCCTGCTCTCCGTCCTGATCGGGTTCGACCGGCCGAACCTCACCGAGCCGATCATGGCCAGGGCCCGGCCCGCCGCGGTGGCGTGCGCGCTGATCTGGTCCGTGACCGCGCTGGTCTCACTGGTCCTGCAAACCGCGGAGTTCCAGCCGAAGAAGGCCGGCGTCGGGTTCGGCGACATCGGGAACTACGTGGTGCAGATCGGGGCGGGCAAAGCGTTGCTCGTGGTCGCGGTGCTCGCGCTGGTGCACGCCGGGCTCGGGTTGCTGTCGCTGCGGCACGGCGAGAAGGTGCCGGCCGAGGTCCGGGTCGGCCTCGGCCTGTTCACCCTGCTCCCGCTGCCGGTCACCGGCCACGCGGCGAACTGGGCCTACAGCGACTACACGATGATCTCGCTCGAACTGCACGTGATGAGCGCGGTCGCGTGGACCGGCGGACTGGGCGCGATGGCCGTGCTGCTGGTCGGCAACCGGACGCTGCTCGCCCAGGCCCTGCCCCGCTTTTCCAAACTCGCCACGCTCTGCCTGGCGCTTTCGGTGACGACCGGGGCGTTCAACGCCTGCGTCGAGATCCTGATCGACCCGGCCATCGGCTTCTGGGCGGGACTGTTCACTACCCCTTATGGGCAACTTGTGCTGTTGAAGGTGGGGTGCGCGGGCACCATCGCGATCCTCGGCGCGCACCTGCGCTGGCGGCTGATGCCCCGGATCATCCGGCATGCGCGGACGGCACTGGCGACCTGGGCGACGCTGGAACTCGTCACGATGGGACTGGCCTTCGGCTTCGCCGTGGTCCTGACCCGCGCGCCCCTAACCTGACCGAATGTGAGGTAGCGACCACTAACGGGTGGAACGGTTAGGCCGAATGGAGGTGACTAGTTCGGCCGAATTCAGCACACTCTGCACGTGCAGCCGCAAACGACGAGCGGTGCCCACTAGTCGACGAACGTCACGGCTCCATGACGATTCGCGGTTAGCTGTAACGCGACCAGGGGACCCGCATGCGGCCGACGCGAAGGTCGTCCAGCCGCCTGCGCAGCTCGTCGCGCACTTGCGGATGGCTGCGCAGGATGGGCAGCACGCTGGTGGTGAGCTTCAACTCCCGCGCCGCCCGGAGCACGGCGAAGCCGTGCCACGCGGCCACGTCGAAGCCGTAGGTGTCGGCCAGCATCCGGTAGCGGCCCGCCGGATCACCGAAGCGTTCGCGGCCCACCGCCAGGGGCGTCAGGTCCCATTCCGGCGGGCCGACACACGCGGAGTCGAAGTCGCACAGCACCGGTCCCCGCGGGCCACCGATCAGATTGCCCGGATGCGCGTCGCCGTGGATCAGACCGCGCCGGAGCGGGAACTCGAGTTCGGCGAGTGCGGCCCCGACCTCGGCACAGCGCCGCAACAGGAACTTGCGGTCGCGTGACTCGATCTCCTCGGCGTCGGCGACCCTGGCCCGCACGTCCGCGAGCGGATCCCAGTGACCGATCCCCTCCGGCGCCGGGAGCGCGTGCACCCGCCGCAGCAGCCGGCCGAGGTCCTCGGCGGTCGGGCGACGGGCGGTCTGGGCCACCCGCACCCAGGCGGTGACCACGTGCTCGCCGACCCGGATCGGCTGGTCGACGCCGGGCAGCAGGCGAATCGCCGGGATGCCGTGCTGCTCGAAGTGCCGGGCCACCGCGACCACCTTCGCGCCGCGGTACCGCAGCGCGCGCGAGCCGACGATCCGGAACACGACCGGCGCGCTCTGGAGCGCGTAGACGGCGTTGTTGGTGAACCTGAGCAGCTTCGCCCCACGGTGGTCGAGACCCAGCATCGCCGCCGCCTCGGCAAGGGCGCCGTCCAGCTTCTCCCTGGTGAACCGGCCTTCAGGGGCTCGCTCCGTGGTCGCGGTCATGAATCTTGCCTTGGCGATCGCGGGTCATTACGCGGCGAAGAACGCGTTCAGCCGCTCGCTCAGGTCGCGAGCGTCCAGATTGTTCTTCCGTTTGTCCGCTTCCTCGCCCAGTGGGCGCATGCGGTCCTTGATCCGGGCGGACTTCAGCCCGTCGGAGGACTCCAGCGCGGCCCGGCCGACCCGCGCGCCGTGGTCGATGTCGCCATCGAGCAGGTGATTGGTGGCCAGCTCGCTCAGCATGAACGTCTTGCTGCGCTGCATGTCCTCTCCATAGGCATCGATCGCCCTGGTCAGCGCCGGGATCGCGTACTTGGTGTGCCGCGGGTCGACCTTCCGCGCGAGCACCGTGTGCACGGTGCCGATCATGGCGTAGACGTCGGTTTCGTTGAAGAACTTGACCCAGTCCTCGGCCTCGGCCACGTTGGCCCTGGCGAACTCGTCCTTGGCCAGGCCGAGCAGCTTGAACGCCTGGTCCTCGTTCTCCATCATCGCGTAGGCCCACGCCTGGTTCGCCGCGAGCACGGCGATGGCCAGCTCGGAACCGGATTCCTGCGCCGCGATCTGCCCGAGCTGAAACAGCTTGAGCGCGTCGTTGGGGGCCTCCTGGTGCAGGTAGACACGTCCCATCCGGTACAGGATGTTCGCGACCAGTGGGTTGTTGTCGCCCTGTTTCGCCAGCTCCAGCGCGTTGGCGAAATGCCCGCGCGCGGAGTCCATCAGGCCGGTGTCGAACGAGGTCCACCCGGCCAGACTGTGCAGGTCGGCCAGCGCGACGAACAAGCGCGACTTCACCGGCGCGGCGGCCGTCGAGTCGAGCATCTGCTGGCCCCAGGACAGCTGGGCCACCACGGCATCACGGCAGAAGCCGCCGCCGTACTGGTAGTCGAGCGCGCGCAACGCCCTTGTCGCGGCCTCGACCTGGCGCACGTCGGTCATCCCGATGTGGCCGGGTGCCGGCGTCCTCGCGGGGCTCGCCGACCAGGAGTGTGGGGACGATCCGAAGACCGCCGCGCCCATCGTCACCTGGGCGGCGTGCGCGAGGAAGTTCCGCCGCTTCACGGACTCGTCCTCCTCAGCCTGCTGCGCGTCGGCGGCGCCGACGACCTGAATCTCGGTGACCTCGTCGTAGGCGAGGCCCATGAACCCCCGGGGGACGCCGAGACCGTCGGCGATCCGCGCCAGCACGTCATAGGCCATGACCTGCCGACCCTTGAGGATCTCCGACACCTCGGACTGGGACTGTCCGGTCATCGCGGCTATCTGGCGCTGTGAGATGCCCTCCTTGCGGAGGTTGCGGTAGACCGCACTGATCTCCCGCCCGGCCAGGGCTTCCCGCATCTCCCGCTTTTCCCAGACATCCGCGTTGATGGGGTGGCCCTGGCGTGCATCCGCAGCGTTGTTGGCGTCCATTTGCGCCCCTTCACCGTCCCGTCGGGGTTGATTCGCAGCGTAGGCATCACTATTCAACCGCGCTAACTACCGATTTGCCGGCCGTGATCGGCCCAGGCGAAATCTAGCGACCGTTTACCGTGGAACCCGCGCCGGTCGCCGCTATGCCGCCGGTTCGACTTCTCTTCCGGGCCGGTTCATCGCAATCTGTTCTCAGTTCTCCGTGAGCGAGCGGGCACTCCCCGCGATCACACAGAGCAACTACGGACACGACGGCAAGCCCGAACCGATCGAGAGCGGAGATGAACGCGGTGGACATCGTGGACGCGTGGCCGGTGACTCGCGCCGGTCACCCGCGGCCGGTGCCAGGGCGCGAGGTCGCCCGCTCGGCGAGCCTGAGCTCGATGCCGGCGATCAGCGACCCGCGGGCCGCTCAGGTACGCCGGTACGAAAGCGGCCAGCTGGTCTGGCGCGTGCAGTGCGGCGACATGATCAACCGGGAACGCTGCGTGACCGTCCTCGTCCAGGACAACCAGGTGGTACTGGTGGGACCACCCGGGGAAACAGCGCGCCTGACGGCCGGCCAGCTCGGCCAGTTGCGGGCAGCGCTCAACGAAGCTGCGAAACTGACGGAAAGGTGAGTTTTTCGTGGATCAGATCCTTGGGCAAGTCCTCCGCAACGCGGTATGGGAACGCCTCGACATGCTCGCCGACCTCGCCACCCGCGCCGACGCGCAGTCCCTGGTCTCGGTGGCCCGGTCCGAACTGCCGCGTCTGACCGAAGGCTGGCGCGCAATGCTCTCGGCGCACGAGCCGGACGAGCGCGGCGACTGCCCCACCTGCTCGACCCGGTGGCACCGCTGCAAGGCGCCGTGTTCGGTCTGGCAGGTCGCGCACGAGCACCTGGTGGCCGGCGGGCTCGCCCCGCAGCAGGATCTGCGCCGCCCGTGGCGCCGCAAGGCCGCGACGGTGCCGAGCCAGACTCGCGGGTCGAAATCGGGCGCCGAGACGACCGGTCGGCATGCGCTCGTACCGCAGGCCGCACGGTAGCCACCGTTCGGCGATTAATCGCTAACGAAGTGTCGGGGTGGCTAGGCAACACCCCGCTCCGGAAGTACCTTGATCATCAGGTCGCCGACGCGAAGCCACGGCTCGCAGGACGCGACCACCCGCCCCGAGTGGCCCAGATCTCCGCGGGCCGGTGCCGTTGCACTCCCCTCCCCCGACCGGCATCGGCCCGCGGGCCCAAGGTACTTCCCGGTCGCCGCCGGGCCCGGTGCACCACGTCGTCCCGATCGACAACATGGTTCAGCGCAGGAGTTCAGCGCACCGTGCGGACGCGGAGGATGAGGGCACCGGCGGCGACCGTGGCGACACCGGCGGAAGCGAACAAGGCCGGATAGCCGCCCAGCTCGGCGAGGATCACCGTCGCCATCAGCGGTGCGATGACCTGCGGCAACAGGTTCGCGATATTGACCACGCCAAGATCCTTCGCGCGGTCCGCGGCGGCCGGCAGCACCTGGGTGAGCACGGCGATGGCCACCGCCCAGTACGCCCCGAAGCCGATCCCGAGCAACGGAGACGCGACGAGCGCGGCCGGCCAGGTCTGCCACAGTGTCAGGGTGAGCGCGGCCAGCGCCATCACGGCGACGGCGATCAGGACGAACGGCTTGCGCCGCCCGGACGCGTCGGACAGCCGTCCGACGGAGATACCACCGATCGCCAGCGCCACCCCGTACAGCGCCATCATGATCAGCAGGCCGGTGTCCGGATCGGGGTAGTGCACCGCGTCCTTGAGGAAGTACAGCAGGTAGAACGTGCCCAGCGCGTTGCCCAGATTAATCATGAAGTGGCAGCCCCACGCCCAGGCGAAGTCCGGCTGCCGCCGCGGCGAGATCCACAACCCGGACAACGCCGCCCGCCAGCGCGCGACCGGCCAGTCGCGGGGCAGCGGCAGGTCCGGGGTCCGCAGCACGAACAGGACGGCACCGACCACCACGATCGCCGCGCACGCCAGGTAGCCGCCGGGCATCGCGGTGATCAGTACGGTCACCAGCACCGCGCCGAGTACCGTGCCGAGCATCTGGCTGATCCCGACCAGCCCGCCGATCTGCGCGCGCTGTGCCACCGGGACGCGGTCGGGCACGGTCGAGGTCAGGGTCGCCAGCATGCCGTTGAGCCCGGCCTGGACCAGGCACCAGCCGGCCGTCATGGCCGCCACGTTCCCGGCGACGGCCAGCACCGCGAGGCCGATCGCGCCCACCAGCGCACCGGCGAGCGTCCACGGGTGTCGGCGGCCGAACCGGGACCGGGTCCGGTCCGAAGCCAGGCCCACCAGCGGGTTCACCACCAGCGACACCACCGCGCCGGTGCCGGTGACCAGCCCGAACACCAGTTCCTTGTGCGAGGCGTCGAGCAGTTCGGCCTGTTCCGGCAGCAACACCTGGATCGGCGCGTAGATCGCCAGCCACAACCCGATGTTGGCCAGGAAGAGCAGGCTGGTCCAGCCGGGACGGACCCGGACGGACGGTTCGTCGAGCGCCGCGGGCAGGGCCGTTCCGGTCATCGCGTCACCAGCTTCCGGTACCAGGTGAAGGAGTCCTTGGGAGTCCGGCGCTGGGTTTCGTAGTCGACGTGCACCAGGCCGAAACGCGGGCCATACCCCTGGGACCACTCGAAATTGTCCAGCAGCGACCAGACGAAGTAGCCACGGAGGTCTACTCCGGTGTCCATGGCGGCGCGGGCGGCGCGCAGATGCCGGTCGAGGAAGTCGATCCGCTCGGCGTCGTGGACGCCGTCGAAGCTGCACCCGTTCTCGGTGAGGTAGAGCGGCGGCAGCTGGTCGGAATACCGCTGGTCGAACTCGATCAGCAGCTCACGCAACGCGTCGGGGACGATCGCGGAGTCGTTGGTCGTGCGCGGGTATCCCTCGATCTGGCGCAATTCGCACGGGAGCGGGTTGCCCTCGCCCGGGGCCGCCGCCGACATCGGTTCGTAGTAGTTGACCCCGTAGAAATCCAGCGGCTGCGCGATGGCCGGCAGATCGGCCGCAAATCCGTCGGGCAGGTATGCGGCCATCTCCTCCGGATAACGGCCGAGCAGCAGCGGATCGGCGAACAACCGGTTGACCAGCGCATCGAGCCAGGCCGCCGCCGCGCGGTCGGCTTCCCCGCCGGTGGCCGGCCAGACCGGCGCGTGGTGGTTGGCGGTGCCGATGCTTCGTGCTCCCGCGGCGCGCAACGCCTGCACCGCCAGACCGTGTGCCAGGTTCTGGTGGTGTGCGGTGGGAATGGCGTCGAGCATCAGGGTCCGGCCAGGCGCATAGACGCCGAGCGCGTAGCCGTAGAGCGACATCACCATCGGCTCGTTGAGCGGGATCCACATTTTCACCCGGTCGGCGAAGTGCGCGCCGAGGATCGCCGCGTACTCGGCGAACCGCGACGCGGTGTCTCTGGACAGCCAGCCCCCGGCGGTTTCGAGCGCTTGCGGCGTGTCCCAGTGGTAGACCGTCGCGACCGGGGCGATGCCCGCTTCGCACAACGCGTCCAGGAGCCGGTCGTAAAAGGCGATGCCCTTCGGGTTGGGCGTGCCGGTCCCGTCCGGCTGAATTCGCGGCCAGGCGAAGGACATCCGGTACGCGCCGATTCCCAGCTCCCTCATCAGCGCGATGTCTTCGGGATAGCGGTGGTAGTGGTCGCACGCGGGGTCGGCCGATCCGGCGAAGGTGTCCCAAATGGACGTTCCACGCCCGTCCTCGGCCGTCGCGCCCTCGATCTGGAAGGCTGATGTCGACACGCCCCACAGGAAGTCCGGCGGGAAGATCAGGTTTTCCACTGGTATCCGGCCCCTTTGCCCAGGAAACGTGAAAATTTCTCATACGATAGCCGGTTCCCTCGACCGGGGCCAAGCGGTTCAGCGCGCTAAAGTCGCAGATCAGAGCACCAGAAGGAGCACAACGTGTCGGATCCTCAGGCGACCAGCCCGCTACGCCGGCAGCCCCTGCAGCAGCGCAGCGCCAAGCGCGTCGAACAGATGCTGGACGCGAGCGCCCACCTGATCGACGAGATCGGTTACGACGCGTTGAGCACGACCCTGATCGCGAAGCGCGCCGGAGTCGCGGTCGGCTCGCTCTACCAGTTCTTTCCCGACAAACGCGCCATCGTGCAGGCGCTCACGCAACGCAACATGGACCGGTTCCTGTGCGCGGTCAGCGCGCGGCTGGCCGGTGAGGATCCCGGGCACTGGTGGGGAGTCGTCGACTCGGTGCTCGACATCTACCTGGACATGCACCGCTCGGTGCCGGGGTTTTCGAAGGTGCACTTCGGCGACGTTGTCGACCGGCAGTTGCTCGACGAAGGCCGCGACAACAACAAGGTCATCTCCGACGCGCTGGCCGATCTCGTCCGCAAGTACGTCAAGAACCCGGGTGAAAACCTGTCGCTGGTGATGACCGTCGCCATCGAGACCGCGGACGCGCTGCTGAAGCTCGCCTTCGCCCGCGACTCGCAGGGCGACCCGGAGGTCGTGGACGAGACCAAATATCTCATCAAGGGTTACCTGGCCACCAGGCTCGGCGAGTAGTCCACAGGCCTGTGGACAACCGGGCGGCTTCAGCCGAAGCTCCGCCCCTCGCCGCGGTAGGTCGGGACGGTGCGCTCGACCTGTCCGTCGACCACGAGGTGGTATTCGGTGAACCGCTCGGCGAGCTCGCCGGCCTTCGCGTGCCGGAACCAGACGCGGTCGCCGAGTCGCAGGTCACGGGCGGTCTCGCCGGCTACCGGTGTCTGGACCTCGCCGGCCCCTTCGACGCGGAGGAGCCGCAGCCCGGCGGGCAGGTAAGGGGTCGGCAGGTGGGTCGCGGAAACGGGGCCTGAGGCGATGTATCCCCCGGCGAAGACGGTGGCGATCCGGGGCGCGGGCTTGTGGACAACCGGGAGCGCGAACAGTGCCGCCGGCCGCGGCCGGAAGCGCGTGTAGCGGTCGAAAAGCATCGAACCGATCAGACCCGAGCCCGCCGCGACCTCGGTGACCGCGGGCTCCGCGCGCGTGGTCTCGATGCTGCCCGAGCCGCCGCCGTTGACGAACTCCAGCTCGGTGATCGCGCGGACGCGCCGCACCGCTTCGGCCCGGCGCCGCGCGAGTTCGGCGGCCGAACGCCGCTGCATCCACCGGACCACCGTGTCGGCGGGTTTTCCGGTCGCATCCGGCACACCGGCGATCTGGCCTTCGTACCCCATCATGCCGACCAGGCGAAACCCCTTGCGCGCCACGACTTCTCGGGCCAGCCGCGCGGCCTGGCGGGGGGTGAACACCGGCGAACGGCGGGTGCCGACATGCGGCACCGGCAGTCCGACCGGCCGCCAGGACGAGTCGAGTTCGAGACAGACCCGGATCTCCGGATGGCCGTGGCCGGCCGCCGCGTCCACGATGTCGAGATGCTCGGTCGAATCGATCATGATGGTGATCGCGGCGCGGGCCCGCTCGTCGGCGGCGAGCTCGCCCAGCCCGCGGTGATCGACGGTGGGATAGCCGACCAGGATGTCGTCGCTCGTGCCCGCTTCCACATGCCACAGCGCTTCGGAAAGCGAATAGCACATCAACCCGCTGAAGCCGTCCATGGCGAGCACCCGCCGCAGCAGGTGACGGCAGCGCACCGACTTGCTGACCACCCGGATCGGGACACCGGCCGCGCGCCGCAGGAGGTCACCGGCGTTGGCGTCAAACGCCGCCAGGTCGATCACGGCGAACGGTGGATCCAGATCCTTCGTTGCCAGGTCGTAGGCGTTTGCCGTGGTCATACGGGGTACGGTACGGCAACAACCGTAGAAACGCGAATACCTTTCACTTACGGTGGGGGCCTATGACGGAATGGACGAACTGGGCGGGCACCGCGAGCGCCGACCCCCGACGGGTGCACACCCCGGGCAGCGTCGCCGAGATCGCGGAAGTGGTGACCGACGTCGCCGCCCACGGACGACGGGTTCGCGCCCGGGGCAGCGGCCACTCGTTCACGCCGATCGCGGTCGCCGACTCCGACGCCGTCGATCTCGGCCGGTGGACCGGCATCGCCTCGGTCGACGCCTGCGCCGGACTGGTCACCGTGCGCTCGGGCACCCCGCTGCACCGGCTTACCGCCGAACTCGACGCGATCGGCCTGGCCATGACGAACCTCGGGGACATCGACGCGCAGACGATCGCGGGCGCGGTGTCGACCGGCACGCACGGCACGGGGGCGCGGTTCGGCAGCCTGTCCACGCAGATCGAGCGGCTCGAACTGGTGCTCGCGGACGGCGCCGTCGTCACTTGCTCGGCCGATCAACGACCTGACCTGTTCCACGCGGCGCGGGTGGGACTCGGCGCGCTCGGTGTCATCACGCACGTCACCCTGCGCTGCGAGCCGTCCTTCGTGTTGTCGGCAACCGAGCGGCCCGAACCGTTGGAGCAGGTGCTGGAAGGCTTCGACGAACTCGTCGCCGAGCACGACCACTTCGAGTTCTACTGGTTCCCCTACGGCAAGAACGCGCTGGTCAAACGCAACGACCGGCTGCCGGCGGGCACCGCACCCAGGCCGTTGAGCCGGGCCCGGCGATTCCTCGACTACGAAATCATGGAAAACGTCGCCTTCGGCTCGCTCTGCCGGTTGGGCAGGGCCGTGCCGCGCCTGGTGCGCCCGCTCGGCCGGTTCGCTTCGGCCGCGCTTTCGGCCCGCGAGTACAGCGATCTCTCGCACCGGGTCTTCGTGACCCACCGCGGGGTGCGGTTCGTGGAATCGGAGTTCGCGATTCC
>DASSAD010000024.1:0-15010 GCA_035685725.1 Amycolatopsis sp.
CTTGTAGCCGACCTCCGAGAGCACCGGCCGGTGCCGCGCCATCCGCTCGATGTAGCCGGCCTTCGCGTGCTGGTCGAGCGGGATCGTGCCGTTGGACACCTCGATGTGGGTGGCGCCGGTCCGGTCCACCAGCGCGAGGAAGTCGCTGATCTTGTTGTCGTAGAGGAAGCGTTCGAACAGCGTCCCGCCGAAGTAGAACCCGATACCGGCCTCGGTCAGGACGGCCACCTTGCGGTCGAGGTCACGGGTGACCAGCGCGGTGCCCCAGCCGAACTTGACCAGGTCGATGTGTTCGCGGTGACTGGTGACGACATCGGTGAAGGCGCCGGTGGGCAGGCCGGGGTCGATCACCATGGTGAGACCGGGCTGGCTCATCGCATGCCTCCTGAGGTTGCGAGCGCGAGGTTTTCGGGCTCCGGGGTGGGTGCGGGCGGCCGGCGGCGGGCCCGGCCGGTCAGCGCCAGGCTGAGCGGGGTGCGCCGGATGAAGGTCGTGATGGTGGCGGCGACGAGGTAGACGACGGGAATGAGCACACCGACCAGGAAGATCAGGACCAGCGCGTTGGGCACGCTCGCGGCGAACGCGAGCAGGCCGAGCGAGGTGGCCCCGGCCAGCGCGTACTGCAGGATCAGCGGGTGGATCAGGTATACCCCGAACGAGGCGTCCGAAGTGGACATGACGAACCGCCTCCCGCGCAGCCCCCGGTCCTGCCAGCGCAGGCCCAGAGCCAGAAACGCCCAGGCGATCCCGACGCTTTCCACCGCGATGACCGGTTGCCACACGATGCTCGCCGCCAGCGGCGGCTCACCGCCGAGCCAGACCTGTCCCAAGTAGACACCCACGCCGACCGCGATGGTGCCGACGCAGCCGGCGAGCACCCGGCGGAAGTGCGCGCGGGTCCAGGAAACCAGCGCTTCGCGGTGCCAGCCGGCGACCGCGCCGGCCAGGATGTAGCCGAGATAGCTGGGCAGCAGCGCGTCCGGGAACTGCAGCCAGCCGGTGAGCGGCCCCAGCCCCCACCCCTGCTGCACGAACAGGGCGAAGGTCAGCTGGTAGACCGCGGCCACGGCCAGCAGCACGCCGTGACGGCGCTCGGTGACCTTCAGCAAGCCGCGGATCAGCGGGAACACCAGATAGATCTGCATCGAGACGAGCAGGAAGTACAGGTGATAGCGCGCGCTGCCGGTGAGCAGTTCCTGCACCAGGTTGCCGAGCTGGTAAGGCCAGCCGTCGGCGAAGAAGTAGAGCACCGTCCAGGTCACGTACGGCACGACCACGAACAGGTAGCGTTTCCGCCAGAACGCCGGCCACCGCGGCTTCCGCCGGCTCGTGCCGTAGGTCAGCACGAAGGCGGTGAGCAGGAAGAACACCTCGCGGCTGACGTGGAAGACGATGATCAGCCCGCCGATGCCGATCGTCGGGGTCAGCGGGTCGAGGGCCAGTGTGTGCAGCCCGATGACCAGACCGACCGTCAGCACCCGGACCAGGTCGACGTAGTGAAGATGCTCCCGGACGGGCTTGGCCGAGGGTCTGGCCGCGGACCCGGTCGACGGGCCGGCCGCGGGCCCGACCGACGGGTTGGCCGACGGGCTGGTCGTCGGGCTGGTCACAGCGCCGCCGCCAGTACGCGCCGCAGGATCTTGCCCGTCGGGCCGACCGGAAGGGCGTCGGTCACCTCGATCACGGCCGGTCGCTTGTAGCGGGTGAGGCGTTCGGCGCACCATGCGCTCAGGTCCTCCTCCAGTGTTTCGCGGTGGCCGTTGCGGGCGGTCACGAAAGCGGCCGGTACTTGGCCGAGCCGGGCGTGCGGTGCGCCGACCACGGCGACCGCGGCCACGGCGGGATGCGCCAGTAGCACGTTTTCTATCTCCTGCGGATAAATCTTCTCGCCACCCCGGTTGATCACATCGTCGGCCCGCCCAGCCAGGCTCAGGAAACCCGCTTCGTCCAGCGAACCGACATCGCCCGTGCGCAACCAGCCGGTGGCCGTACGCGCGGGGCGGATCCGTTCAGGCTCGTCATCGGCGAGCTCCAGGTAGTGGCTGACGATGTTGTCGCCGCGCAACAGTACCTCGCCGTCCTCGCTGATTTTCAGGTCCACCTCGATGGGCAGACCGACGCTGCCGACGCGGCGGCGGGCGGGGTCGAGCGGGTTCGCGGTGATCTGCCCGGCGGCTTCGGACATTCCGTAGGTTTCGAGCACGCCGATCCCGGTCCGCTCGGTGAACTTCACCGAAGTCGTGGGCGGCAGCGGGGCCGAGGCCGAGCGCGCGAACCGGATCGGGAAGGGCAGCGACGGGGCCGGCAGTTCCGCGAGCTTGGCGAGGATCGCGGGAACCGTGTTGAGCCACGTGGGCTGCCACTGCGCGACCCGCGCCCAGTATTCGGCGGCTTCGAATCGGCGGTCGACGACCAGGGACGCGCCGCTGATGACCGTGGCGAGCAGACCCATCACCTGAGCGTTGACGTGGAACAGTGGCAGCGGTGTGTACCCGCGTTCACGTGGTCCGAACCGGTGATGCCGGGCCACTCGGCCGGCGGTGTGCAGCAACTGGGCCTCGGAGAGCGGGATTCCCTTGGGGCGCCCCGTGGTGCCGGAACTGGTCAGCAACACCGCGGGCCGCAGCGCGGCGGCATCGCTGGGCCGGGCCGGGGTGGCCCAGCGCTGCACGGGACCGTCCGTGCCGACCTGCCAGGCGGTGAGTTCGGGCCGGGTGTGTTCGAGGTCATCGGCGGCGACCACGTCGACGCGGAGTCTGGCCAGCGCGGCGGTCAGCTCCGTCGGGGTCAGCCGCGGATCGATGGGAACGGCGGTCAGGCCGACGGACAGGCAACCCAGGTAGGCGGCGGTGAACTCCAGCGGTCCACCGATCACCAGGCCGACCCGGCGGCCCGGTGTCCACCCGCCGGAACGGGCCGTCTCCTGCCAGCGCCGGGCGTGCGCGGCCACCTCCCGCCAGGTGAGCGTTCTCCCGTCCGCACCGTCGCGGAAGGCGATCGCTTCCGGTTGTTCCTCGGCCCGCGCGGCCAGCATCCGTGATAACTGGGGCTTCACGGGCACATGATTATCGTCGAACACCTCAGCTAGTTTGCTCAGGCTTCCTTTGAGCCTGCTGGCAGCCATATGAGAGTGACCTGAGAGTACGTGGGACAACTACGACATAACCGGATCAGCCGACCGAACGGCCGGGTTACCCCAATGGGGGCGAACCGGACGCGCGAATCTTCGGAAAACCCTGAGAAACGGAGCGGTTTACGCTGTTTTCGCGCCGTCGCCCGGCACACTGGGCGCATGGCGAGGTGGAGAACCGGACGGATCGGACTGCTGTTGCTGCCCCTGCTGTTGCTCGGGGCGTGTTCTGGCGCACAGCCGCTGCCGCCGCGTCCCGGACCGGCTCCGGCGCGGACGTCGGTGTCCACCCCGACCGCGAAAGCGGCGGTGTCCTCGGGCGCGTCGACCGTCCAACGTGACCTGACCGTGGGCGGGGTGCAGCGCAGCTACCTGGCGGTCGGCGTCTCGGGGAAACAGGGCCTGCCGCTGGTGATCGTGCTGCACGGGCGGGGCGTCACCGCGCAGCAGGAGTCGGTGCGCACCGGCTTCCTGACCTATGCGGACAGTGGCCTCGCCGACTTCGTCTATCCACAAGGGACCTACGAGTCGTGGAACGACGCGCACGGCTGCTGCGGGAAGGCCGGGGCCAGCGGCATCGACGACCTCGGCTTCGTGACCCAGCTCGTCGGTGACGCGACCCGGTTCTTCGGCAGCAATCCGAAGCACGTGTATCTGGTCGGCTACAGCAACGGTGCCCGGCTCGCCTTCGAGGAGGTGTGCGGCAATCCGTCGCTGTTCGCCGCCTTCGCCACCTACGGCGCCCTGCCGCCCACGTCCTGCCCGACCGGGCCGCCGATGCGGGTGCTGATCGGCGGCGGCACGAACGACACGCTGATGCACAGCGAGGGCTCGGTCACCACCACCCTGACCCGGTGGCGGGAGCGCGACGGATGCACCTCCGCGTCCACGACCGCCCACACCGGACCGCTCACCATGACCACGTGGGCCGCCTGCCGAGACCGGTCCGCGGTGGTGTACGCGGCCTATTCCGGCATCGGGCACCACTGGCCCACGGTGGAACCGACCCCCGAGCCGTTCACCACCCCGGTCGGCAGCGAGGCCGCCGCGGCGACCGTGATGTGGGACTTCCTGGTCTCCCACAGTGCTTGACCGGGCTTGACAGTGCTTGACAGTGCTTGACCGGGCTTGACCGGTGACCGTTCGGCCTTCGGTTAGGCCGAACGGGTCGTCTTCGGGCCAGTTCCGGGGCAGGCCGTGCGTTCGCGGTCCCGGTCCCGTCTCACCGGTGTGGACGGTATGGACAGCCTCCGGCACGCGATCGAAACGGTGCCGATCCCCGGCGCGCCGCCGCGGCTCTCGCGCCAGGGAGCCGCGGTCGGCCTGGCGCTGCTGGACACTTCGTTGCGGCTCAACCATGTGCGCCGGCTGACCGAGCGGCTCACCGTGGTCGAGCACGGTGCCGCGCGGCGCGCCACCGAGGTCGACGTCAGTCTCCGGCTGCTCGACGAGGGACAGCGCGAGGCCACCGTCGTGCTCGCCGATCTGGTCGGCCGGGAACACGGTGAGCACACCGCCTCGCGGCAAACGCCGCAGCTGTGGGTTCCAGTGGCGCGGTTGCCCCGCCGCGACGTTTCCCCGGTCGACGTGTTCGACAGCCGTGGCCGGAAACTGCCGCGGCTCACCCAGCACGAGGCGTCGCAGTTGATCGCTTCCGGTCTGTACCGGTTGTTGCGCGGGATCCTCGCCGGCGACGAGCACGCGCGATCGGCCAAGGGAGACCTGAACACCTTCCTGTTCCAGGTGCACGAACCGCGGTGGCTGGTGCAACAGGCCCTGCTGACCTTGCTCACCGAGCGGAACCATCCGGAACAGGAGTTCGTCTTCGAGCCGGCGGAGGGCACCGTGCCCGGTTACGGCAGCCAGTGCCGGGAGATGGCGCTGGACATCCTGGACGCTTACGCGGACCTGCTGGTGGAATACACGCAGCTGCTCGACATCGCGGTCCGCGACTATCCGCTCGTGGTGGCGCTGGCCGACTCCGTCGACGAACACCGGCTCACCTACGAAACCCCGCTGCACGTCGACGCGAAGGTGCCCTGGCTCAAGGAGCAGTGGCAGCGCCTGATGGCCGGGCGGCGGGGTTATTTCGTCAGCTACGAAACGACGATCCCGGCCACGCTGCGGTCCTACCATCTGGTGGCCAGCACCGCGCCCGAGGCCGAGATCGCCCGCATGTACCTGACCACTGACGCCGACCGGGGCCCGGTGGACGGCCTGGCCGAGGACCTGCTCGCCCTCGCCGAGCGTCAGGATTCCGCGCCGTTGCAGGAAACCGGCGGCGGCGACCACAAGATCCTCGAACTGCAGGCCCAGACCACGCTGCGCAAGCTCGCCGATCTGGTGCGGCGGCGGAACTGGGAGGCCGGACAGGCCGGGGTGGAGCTGCCCGCGCGGACGCTGCCCGCCTGTCACCGGCTCGCCGCCGCCGCGACCACCGGCGACGCGGTGCGCACGGCGACCAACGAGCTCGACAACTCTCTGTTGCGGCACCCGCATTTCACCAGTCCGCATCTCCGCGCGGCCGCGGGGGAGTTGCGTGACCGCGAGTTCGGGCACGATCTCGTGCTGGTCACCACCGTCACCGACAAAGAGGCCCGCGCCTACTGGCGGCGGTCCGGCAGCGGCGATCCGCGCGGGGAGCAGGTCCGCGTGCGGGCCGGGCTGGTACTGAAGGACTCCACGAAATCCGGGCCGTTCAGCGTGATGCTCTACGCGCTGGCGGTCGGCATGGTCTCCTTCGTACTCGGCTGGCTGTTGATCGGCGGCCCGTGGCCGTACGGCCGGGCGGCCACCGAGGCGCTCACGCACATCGGCGACGGCCAGTCCGTGATCACCATGTTGTTGCTGGTGCCGGGATTTCTCTACACCCGCCTTTCCCTGCCGCCCCGCCGCACCGTCCTCGGGTACCTCGGCACCCTGCCCCGGGCGCTCGGGCAGCTGAGCATCATGGGCGCGGCGGCCTTCGCCGCCACCATCGCGACGCAGAGCCGGGGCGAAGTGGTCCAGATTTCCTTCACGCTCGCGGTCGGTTTGCCGGTACTGGCCGCGCTACTGTTGCTGGAACAGCGTTCGTGGCACGAATCGGCTGTTCCGCTGTCTCGGATCGGGCTTCCGCGCTGGGTCGCGACGGGCACCCGGGAGCGCGGGCGTCCCATGGACGCGAACGTACGATTCGACTCTTCCGGGGGTGGCGATGTCGTTCAACCAGCGCACTTCGATCCGCAACGTGGCCGATCTGGCCAGGGCGGGATTCGAGATAGCCCGGCAGCCGGCGACCACGGTGGACTTCGAGGTGCGTCACCTGCACGCCCGCCCCGGACAGCTGCGCGAACTCATCGGCGCCGGGGACGCGAAAGTGTCCTTCCTGGAGACGTTGTGTTCCGCGGCGGGCGGCGCCGGCGTCGCGATCGGCACCAAGACCCGGCACGGCGGCCCCGCCACCCCACCCGGCGCCGAGAGAACTGACGGGTCGCTCGATCGCCCGGACGGCCAGCAGGTCGCCGAACCACCCCGGCCGGCACCGGAGGGCTGGGTCTTCCGGCAGACGGCGTGGCCCAACCCGACCTTCATCTACGAGTCGGCGGAGACCTTCGAAGGGCTGATCGCGATCGACCCGCAGGCCCGCGAGGTGCGCGAATGGCACGGCCTGGCGGTCCGCGACGTGATGAAGGAGATCGGGGAGACCGCGGCGACCGTCGCCAGGGCCCCGCTGCTCACCCTGCAGTGCCCGGCGCAGCTGCCGACGATCGTGAAGACCCGCAACCACGACCTGTCCACCCGCAAGGAGATCGCGTCGCCCTGCTCGTCGCTGGCGGTGCGGTTCGCGATCGCGCTGCGGGACCCGTCGGCCGCGATGCGGTTCCAGCTCGCCGACCGGGTGCACCGGCTGTGCCAGAAACACGGGTTCGGGTTCTGGATCGCCGACACCCGGCCCGGCCACCGCCCGGGCAACTGGTTCGAGATCTGCCACGCCGACGGCGGGCGTTCCGGGCTCTACAACGGCGATGTGAAGTCCCGCCAGCGGGTGGGCACCTGCCTTCCGGTGACCTTCGCCGGGCCGGCGCGCATCGAGCCCGCCTTCTCGATCGTGTCGTTCCTGCAACGGTATCCGCAGGTCGGTGTGGTCGGCTGTGCCGGGACTTCGCTCGCCGACGTGGCCTTCGTGCATCTGCTGCTGTCGGTCCAGGGCGTCGGTGTGGACCGGCTGAACCGGATCCTGCGCAAGCTCCTCGACGAGCGCACGACCTCCGCCCGCCCGCGCAAGCTCCTCCAGCAGCTGTTCACCCGGCTCGGCCTGAAACCGGACCCGGTCGAGGGCGACGGCGAGCCCGACCCGGCCAGCGACTACCAGACCTTCGCCGGCCCGGCGCTGCTCTGCCGGCCGTGGCCCGCGCCGGACTCGCTGGCCGTCTGGGTGTCCTGGGAGATCGCGCGGCAGGACGACGGCGTGGTCGCGCCACTGGACTGCCTGTATCGGGCGCTGGGCCAGGTGGCGCCGAAGGTGGCCGAGGGCACCCCGCGGTTGAACGAGGTGTCCACTGTGGAGTATCTGATCTGCCGGGCGACCGAGCAGTCGGTGATCCGCGGGAAGGCGAAGTTCGCGGTGCCCAAATCGATCCTCCGGCACTTCTCGGCGGGCAGCGCCGAACCGGCCGCGGCCCAGCTGTGCGTATCGCTGGAGGACGCGTGGAAGGCGCAGCTCGAAAGCTCCGGAGTGGACGGTGTCAGCGAGGTGACCGTCGCCTGGCGCGAATCCTGGCTCGGCCACCGAACCCACTCCTAACCCCCACCCCCGTGTCCCCCCTTCCGGCCGTCGTGTCCCCTGTTCCCGCCCCCGTGTCCCCCTTCCGGTCGCTGTGTCCCCTGTTCCCGTTGCTGTGTCCCCTCTTCCGGCGCCTGAGGTCTCTGTTCCGGGCCCCGAGTCCTCCGTGCCGAGGGACGTTCGCGCGGAACTCGTTGTTGTTTCGCGCTTGTTCTTCAGGATCAGTCCGGCTGGTGTCGTGCCCAGGGCCTTCCCGGGTGCTCACCTCGCACGGTTGGCCGCGCGGGTCGGCGGCTCGGTGCCCCCGTCGGCGAGTTTCCAGGAAGGACAACGGAATCCGAGCGCCGGATCAGCGGACTCGGGTGCCGGACGAGGGGACTCGGCGACTGGAACAGGGGACACGACGGCAGGACGAGGGGACACGACGGCGGGAACAGGGGACACGACGGCAGGACGAGGGGACACGACGGCGGGAACAGGGGACACGACGGCAGGACGAGGGGACACGACGGCAGGAAGGGGGGACACGGCGACCGGAAGGGGGGACACGGGGTGGGAGGGGGTCAGCGGCCGGCGGCGTAGCCCTGCATTCCGCGGGGGTTCGCGGCGGCCGAAAGGACGCCGGTCTCCGGGTCCCGTGCGACCGCGCACAGGCGGCCTTCCGACCACGGTTCGCCCACGGTCACCCGGTGGCCGCGCCGGCGCAGTTCCGCGACCGTGGCGTCGTCGAAGCGGGACTCCACCACGACGCCGCCCGGTACCATGGCGCGCGGATAGAACGAGCTCGGGAAGCTTTCGTTGTGCCAGTTGGGCGCGTCGATGGCGCCCTGGAGGTCGAGCCCGCCGCGGACCTTCCCGCGCAGCGCCACCGCGAGCAGGAAATGCACCTGCCACTGGTCCTGCTGGTCGCCGCCGGGCGTGCCGAAGGCCATCACCGGTTCGCCGTCGCGCAGCGCCATCGACGGGCTGAGCGTGGTGCGTGGGCGCTTGCCGGGCACCAGCGAGTTGGGCAGTCCTTGGTCGAGCCAGCTCATCTGCAGGCGCGTGCCCAGCGGGAAGCCCAGTCCCGGCACGACCGGGTTGGACTGCAACCAGCCGCCGCTGGGCGTCGCGGCGATCATGTTGCCCCACCGGTCCACGATGTCGACATGACAGGTGTCGCCGCGCGTCTGACCGTCCTTCGCGACCGTCGGTTCCCCGGCACCGGCGGGCAGCGTGACGGGTTGCCCGCCCGCGGCGACCGTCTCGCAGTGCTTGCTCAGCCGCGGCTCGAGCCCGTCCGGCCGGCCCGGACGCAGTTCCAGTGACGCCTGCTCGCCGATGAGCGCGCGCCGGGTTTCGTTGTATGCGGCCGAAAGCAGTGTCTCCAGGGACACCTCGGCGCTGTCACCGTAGAAGGCTTCGCGGTCGGCCATGGCCAGCTTGCAGCCCTCGATGAGGGTGTGCAGGTAGTCGGGGCTGCCGTAGTCCAGGTCGGCGGGCAGGAGCGCCAGCTGCTGGAGGAAGGCGGGACCCTGGCTCCACAGTCCGGCCTTGGCCACCGTCCAGCCCTGCCAGGTGTAGGTGGCGGGTTCCTCGTAGCTCGCCGAGAAGGCGGCGATGTCGTCCGCGGTGAGCGTGCCCGCGTGCCGTTCCCCCGAAGTGTCCATAGTGGACTGCGCCGCGAACGAGGCGAGCTCTTCGGCGATGAAGCCCTCGCGCCAGACCCGCCGGGCCCGCTCGATCTGGGCCTCGCGGTCCGTGCCCGCCGCCTTGGCCTCATCGAGCACGCGCTTCCAGGTGGCCGCGAGCGCGGGGTTGGTCAGCAGCGCGCCGGGCGCGGGCGGCTTTCCGCCGCGCAGGTAGACCTCCGCCGAGGTGGTCCACTCCGTTTCGAACAGTTCGCGCACGGTTTCCACGGTCGCGCCGATCCGGTCGACCGCGGGGTGGCCCCGCTCGGCGTAACCGATGGCGTAGCCGAGCACCTCGGACAGCGTCTTGGTGCCGTGGTCGCGCAGCAGCAGCATCCAGGCGTCGAAGGAGCCGGGCACCGCGGCGGCCAGCGGGCCGGTGCCGGGCACCAGATCCAGGCCGAGCGAGGTGTAGTGCTCGACGGTGGCGCCGGCCGGCGCCGGTCCTTGTCCGCAAAGGACCGTGGGGGTGCCGCCGGCGGGCGCGAAGATCATCGGGACCTCGCCACCGGGTCCGTTGAGGTGGGGTTCGACCACGTGCAGCACGAAGCCCGCGGCCACCGCGGCATCGAAGGCGTTTCCCCCGTCTTCGAGGACCGCCATGGCGGTGGCGGAGGCGAGCCAGTGCGTGGAGGAAACCATGCCGAAGGTGCCCTGCAGGGTCGGACGCGTGGTGAACATGCTTGTGAGTAAACACCGGGGGTTCGGTGCCGTCCAAGATATCCGGCACACCGATCAGATAGCTTCTCGCTATGGAACGGCGGCAGCTCGAGTACTTTGTGGCGATTGTCGAAAACGGCGGGTTCACCCTCGCCGCCCGCTCGCTGCGGGTCGCCCAGCCTTCGCTGTCGCGCGCGATCCGCAACCTGGAACGTGAACTGGGGGTCACCCTGTTCCACCGCGTCGGCCGCAACGCCGTGCTCAGCAGCGCCGGAGAGTCGCTCGCCGACCGCGCACGGCTGGTGCTGCGGGACTTCGACGCGCTGAAGGCGGCCGCGCGGGCGGTGGGGGACGGCGTGGTCGGGCGGATCGAGGTCGCGGCGACCTCGTCGTCGGCGCTGGAGCCGGTGATCGGCATCATCGCCGAACTCCGTGACCGCCATCCCGGCGTCACGGTCAGTACTTCTTCCGCGGCCTCGGCGGCCGAAGTGATCGCGATGGTGATGCGGGGCCGCTGCGAAGTCGGGGTGTGCGGCAGCGACGAGCGGCCCGCCGGGCCCGGGTTGCTCGCGCATCACCTGCGGGACGAGGAGTTCCTGCTGGTGGCCCCGCCCGGTACGGCGGCGGGCCGGCACGGCTCGGTGCGGCCGGAAGACCTGTGCGGCATGGGGTTCGTGATGACCAAGCCGGCGACGGCGGTGCGGGCGTTGTTCGACCGGATGGCCGCCCGGGTGGGCGGGTTGACCATCGTGGCCGAGGTGGGCGACCGCAGCGTGGTGCTGCCGATGGTGTTGCGCGGCATCGGCGCCGGCCTGATGCCCGACGGCTGGGACGGGCTCGCGCGGCGGGCGGGCGCGGAGGTCTACCGCTTCTCGCCGCCCGAGCGCCTTCCCCAGTGGCTGATCCACCGCACGGGTCCGCTGACCGCCGCGACGCGCGCCTTCGTGGACACCACGCTGGCGCACCACCCCGGCGGCGGGGCTGTTACGGGACTGTGACTCCGGGGCCTTCCGGTGACCGGTCGCGCCGAAGTATGTTGTCGCCCACAACATTCGAATGTTGCTGCCCACAACATTTTTCCTAGGGGACGCAATGAAGCGCACGAAGACCCTTGCTCTGCTGGCCGCGGGCGCCGGGCTTGTCCTGACCCTGGCCGCCTGCGGGGCCAACAGTTCGGCCGGGACCGGCGGCGACAGCGGTAACGGAAGCCAGGCCGCGGCCAGCGGCCCGAAGGTCGGGGTGATCCTGCCGGAGACGGCGACGTCGGCCCGGTGGCAGGCCTTCGACCAGCCCATGTTGCAGTCCGCGCTGGTCAACGCGGGCCTCGACCCGATCATCGAGAACGCCCAGGGCGACAACCAGAAGTTCTCGCAGCTCGCCGACAGCATGCTCAGCCAGAACGTGAAGGTGCTGATCATCTCCGCGCCCAACGGCGACGTCGGCGCGACCGTGGAGCGCAAGGCCAAGGCACAGGGCGTGCCGGTCATCGACTACGACCGCCTCAACCTGGGCGGCAGCGCCGACTACTACGTCAGCTTCGACAACGTGCGGGTCGGTGAGTTGCAGGGACAGGCGCTCAAGGACGCCATGGCGGGTCGCCCGGCGGGCCAGCAGATCATCGAGGTCGAGGGTTCGCCCACCGACAACAACGCGACCCTGTTCCACAACGGGCAGGAGAACATCCTGAAGCCGTTGTACGACTCGGGCGCGCTGAAGCTGGTCAACAGCCAGATGATCGACGGCTGGGACAACGGGAAGGGCGGCACCACCTTCGAGCAGATGCTTTCCGCCAACGGCGGCAAGGTCGACGGCGTGCTCGCTGCCAACGACGGGCTCGCGGGCGCGATCATCACCGTGCTGCAGAAGAACCACCTCGACGGCAAGGTTCCGGTGACCGGCATGGACGCCAGCGCGGCCGGGCTCAAGGCGATCCTGGAGGGCACCCAGTACTCGACGGTGTTCAAGCCGATCAAGCAGGAGGCCGACGCCACCGCACAGCTGGCCGCCGCGCTCGTCAAGGGCGACACCGCGAGCGCCGACGCGGTCGCCAAGGACTCCTCCACCGACCCGCAGGGCAACCGGACGGTCAAGTCCGTGCTGCTCACCCCCCAGTCGATCACCAAGGACACCGTCAAGATCGTGGTGGATCAGGGTTATGTGAAGGCGAGCGAGATCTGTGACGGGGACACCGCCGCCGTGTGTGCCCAGCTGAACATCCACTGATGTCCGTCCGCCTGGCCGTGGCGGGGCCGCGCTGCCCCGCCACGGCCGGTTTTCCTTCGACCGTGGAGGTTGACGAAGTGAACGAGCCGATCCTCGAGCTCCGGGGCGTGAACAAGAGTTTCGGCCCGGTCCACGTCCTGCACGACGTGGACCTCGCGGTACGGGCGGGCGAGGTGACCGCGCTCGTCGGCGACAACGGCGCGGGGAAATCGACCCTGGTCAAATGCATCGCCGGGATTCACCCGATCGACTCAGGGGAGGTCCTGTTCGGCGGCGAGCCGGTGCAGATCCACAACCCGCGGGACGCGGCGGCGCTCGGCATCGAGGTCGTCTACCAGGACCTCGCGCTCGCCGACAACCTGGACATCGTGCAGAACATGTTCCTGGGCCGGGAACGGCGCCGGCACGGCGTGCTCGACGAGGCGTCCATGGAACTCGACGCGCGCAAGACGCTGGCTTCGCTGTCGGTCCGCACCGTCAAGTCCGTGCGCACCCCGGTGGCCTCGCTGTCCGGCGGACAGCGGCAGACCGTGGCGATCGCCAAGGCCGTGCTGTGGGACAGCAAGGTGGTGCTGCTCGACGAACCCACCGCCGCGCTCGGCGTGGCACAGACGCGGCAGGTGCTCGACCTGGTGCGCCGGCTGGCCGAGCAGGGGCTGGGTGTGGTGCTGATCAGCCACAACATGAACGACGTGTTCGAGGTCGCCGACCGGATCGCGACGCTCTACCTCGGCCGGCTGGCCGCCGAGGTGGTCACCAAGGAAGTCACCAACAGCCAGATCGTCGAGCTGATCACCACCGGCCGCTCCGGCGACCTCGGCCTCGCGCGGCCGGAAGCCGCCGCGGTCTAGGTCCGGTCCCGGTTTTCCAAGCGAGGAATGATGACTGATACCTCCACCAAGGCGAACTCCGCCGCCGTGTCCGCCAGCGCCGTCGCCGACTTCGGCATCGACACCACGTCGTTGTCCACTCGGGAGGCGGTCGGGGACTACGTCAGCCGGCTGCGCGGCGGCCAGCTGGGCGCGTTGCCCGCGCTGCTCGGGCTCGTCGTCCTGATCGTGGTGTTCACCGCGCTGTCGGGGAACTTCCTCACCCTCAACAACATCGCCAACCTGTTCGCCCAGGGCGCCGGGCAGACGATCATCGCCATGGGCATCGTTCCGGTGCTGTTGCTGGGCGAGATCGACCTGTCCGCCGGGACGGCGTCCGGGGTCGCGGCGTCGGTGATGGCGCTGCATCTGAAGCTGCACGGGAACATGCTCGGTGCGATGGGACCCGGGGTGTTCTACGGCTTCGTGATCGGCTCGCTGGTGGCCGTCGCGCTGTGCGCGCTGCTGCGGATCTGGGTCGGCGCGGCGCTTTCCGCCGTGGTGACCGTGATCCTGCTCGCCGGTTTCCCGGACAACCCGTGGGTGGAGATCATCCTCGCGGTGTGCGTGGGCACCGTCATCGGCGCGCTGACCGGCGCGCTGGTGTCCAAGATCCGGATTCCGGCGTTCGTGGTGACCCTGGCGCTGTTCATCGGCTGGTACGGCCTGATCCTCCAGCTGGTCGGCGCGGACGGCACGATTCCGGTCGGGGGCAGCGAAACACTGTTCCAGGTGGCCAACGGCAACCTGGACACGACGGGCAGCTGGGTGCTGTTCGTGCTCTTCGGCGGCGGCTATGCGGCGGTCGTGCTGTTCCGGCATTTCGCCCGGTTGCGGCACGGGCTGGTCGCGCAGCCGACCACGCTGGTCGCGATCAAGGCCGGGGGCGTGCTCGTCCTGGGCGCGCTGGCCACCGCGCTGCTGAACCTCAACCGCTCGCAGAACGCGGGGACCGTGATCCAGGGCGTGCCGTACGTGGTGCCGATCATCCTGGTCCTGCTCGTGGCCGGCACCTTCGTGCTCGACCGGACCAGTTACGGGCGGCACGTCTACGCGGTCGGCGGCAACCGGGAGGCCGCCCGGCGGGCCGGGGTCAAGGTCGACAAGATCCGGATGAGCGTGTTCGTGATCTGCTCGTCGGTGGCGGCGATCGGTGCCATCGTCTACACCTCGAAGATCGGGGCGGTGGACGGCAACTCGGGCAACGGCAACACCCTGCTCTTCGCGGTCGGCGCCGCGGTGATCGGCGGCACGTCGCTGTTCGGCGGACGCGGCCGGTTGCGCGACGCGGTGGTCGGCGGCCTGGTGCTGGCCACCGTCCAGAACGGACTCGGGCTGCTCGGTTACCAGTCGGCGACCGTGAACATGGTCACTTGCCTGGTGTTGCTGGTGGCCGCGGCGGTGGACGCGCTTTCGCGGCGCCGCGCTGCCGTGGCAAGCTGAAGCTGCCGGGGGGCCGCAGAGAAGAGCACAGGTTGTCGACCACATCCATCGCCGGGACACGCCCGGATGACGTTCGCAGGCACAACCGTGCCGCCCTCCTCCGCACGTTGCATGTGGACGGTCCGGCCACCAGGGCGAAGCTCGCCACCGCGCTCGGGCTCAACCGCAGCACGATCAAGGCGCTGGTCGACGCTCTCGCCGAGGACGGCGTGGTGGCCGAACGGGTGCCGGCGCAGCGCAGCGGCGCCGG
>DASSAD010000025.1:0-6156 GCA_035685725.1 Amycolatopsis sp.
GCGCGGCCCTTGGCGACTCGACGGTACCGACGAGTAATCTCAAATGGGTTCAACGGGAGGAAATATGACGGAGATCGCGCCGGCACAACAGCGAGGGGTCCGCCTTCCCCGCACCCAACGGCGGGCTCAGCTGCTGACCGCGGCACAGCGTGTCTTCTCGGCGAACGGGTACCACGCGGCGGCGATGGACGAGATCGCCGAGCAGGCCGGCGTCTCGAAGCCGGTGCTCTACCAGCACTTCCCGGGCAAACTGGAGCTATACACCGCGCTACTGGAGAATCACGTCGACGAGCTGGTCGCCACGGTGCGTAACGCACTGGCGTCGACGACGGACAACAAGCAGCGGGTCCAGGCCGCGGTCGGCGCGTTCTTCGACTTCGTCAACGGTGACGCCGGCGCGTACCGGATGATCTTCGAGTCGGACCTGCGCGGCGAACCCGCGGTGCAGGCGGCGGTGGACCGGGCCACCTCGGCATCGGTGGACGCGATCACCGCCACGATCACCGCGGACGCCGGCCTGGACGAGGACAAGGCCCGGCTACTGGCGGTCGGCCTGGTCGGCCTCAGCCAGGTCAGCGCCCGGTTCTGGCTGGCCCACCACAGCACGATGAGCCGGGAGGACGCGGTCGCCCTCACGGCGACCCTGGCCTGGCGTGGAATCGGCGCCGGTTTCCCGCTCCATCACCCCGCACCGGACCAGCCGGAGCAGCCAGCCCCGTGAGCCGGTGGGCGACCTCACGCGCGCGTTCGTAGGGCAGTTCGTGGCCCGCGCCGGGATAGCGCACGAACTCGGCGTCCGGAAGTTCCCGCGCGATGACCCGCGCATGCGCCGACGGCGTGATCCGGTCCCGGTCGCCGGCCAGGATCACGGTGGGAGTGCCGCGTAGCGCGGCCAGCGCGGCCCGCCGGTCATGCCGCGAAATCGAAGCCCGGAACCCGGCGACGCTGCCCGGATGCGCGCGCAGGATCTGGCCGGTCACGGCCCGCACCTGGGCCCGCGCCGCACCGTCACCGAAGGCGAGCCACCGGGTGACCGGGCGCACGACGACCGAGGGAAACGGAACGGACCGCCTGCCGTCGCGGGCGAGCAGCCGCCGGAACGCCTGATCCGCGCCGGCCGCGACCCGCCCGGCGACCCCCGTCAGGCCGAACGTGAGCCGGTCCATGCCCGCGCACGAAGTGGCGATGAACGCCACACCGGCGACCCGACCGGACACCAGCTCGGGGTAGCGCTCGGCCAGCGCCATCACGGTCATCCCGCCCAGCGAATGCCCGGCGAGCACCAGCCGCCCGGCCGGCGCCAGCTCGGTGACCAGCTCGGCCAGGTCGTCGGCGAGCCGGGCCACCGTGGCCGTGCCCGGCCGGGCCGGGTCCGAGGCGCCGTGCCCGCGATGGTCGTAGCGGAGCACCCGCAACCCGGCGGGCACCAGCGGTACGACCGGGTCCCACTCGGTGTGGTCCTGTGTCCAGGCGTGCAGGAGCACCAGCGTGACGGGCGCTTCTTCGGGGCCCGAACTCCGGACGAACAGACCGGTGCCGTCACCGGTGACGAACCGGCGGGCCGACCGCGCGCTCATCGCTTCGCGATCAGGAACGACCGGTACCACCAGTGCATCCCCGGCGCGCCGACGAGCCCGGCGCCCGCCAGGAAGGCCATGATCCGCTCGCCGGCCCAGCGCAGCGTCTCGTGGAAGTTCGGGTTGGCCAGCGCGGCCCGCTGTGCCTCGCGCGGATCGAGCCCGACCACCCGGTAGACGCGGGGATTGATCAGGCTGCGGGTGATGGCGAAGCCGACTAGGGCCAGCAGCCAGCGCTGGTAGGCGACTTCGGGCCGGGACAGCCGCGGCATCCGGCGCAGGACCTCCGCGCGGGCGAAGGTGACGTGCCGCGCCTCTTCGAGGACGTGGATGCGGTTGACCATGCGGAGAAGCGGCTGCACGGTCTCGTCGGCCATGCTTTCGCGCTGGAGGCGGTCGAGGACCTCCTCGGCCACCAGGACCGCCCCGTACAGGGCCGGGCCGTAGCCGATGACCGGCAGCACCCTGCCGAGCCGGTGAACGATCCGGGGCGGACCGTAGGCCGGCGCGCCGGTTCGTTCGACGTAGCGCGCGAACATGACCGAATGGCGGCATTCGTCGGCGATCTCGGTGAGCGCGTACTGGACGTGCCGCGTGGTCGGGTCGCCGTCGTAGATCTCGTTGAGCAGCACCTTCATCAGCAGTAGCTCGAAGAAGATCCCGTTGCCGGCGATGCTGGCCACCTCGTGCCGGCCGAGATCGAGCCGCTGTTGCGTGGAAAGGCCGTCCCACAGGTGCGTGCCGTAGAGCGAGCAGCGCCGTTCGATCTCGAACGGCCGATCCGGTGGAATCGGCGCCGACCAGTCGATGTCGACCTCTGGGTCGTAGAACTTCTTCGCCGAGGAGTTCAGCAAGCGGTCCGCGACCTTCTCCCGCTCCGAATCCATGGGCTTCATCAGCGCCTCCAGGCCGCCAATTTCCTATGACTTCCAGTAACAGTTACCTCTGGTAGCATGCTGTGTGTGACGGATCGTGTCAAGCGCGCGAAGGCCGAAAGAACCGGCATCGGCGACGCGCGCCGGGACCGTTGGCGCAAGCACCGCGTCGCCCGGCGGGCGGAATTCGTGGAGGCCGCACTGAGGGCACTCGACGCGCACGGTCCGGACCTGGCGATGGAGGACGTCGCGGCCGCCGCCGGGGTGACCAAACCCGTGCTCTACCGCCATTTCGAGGACAAGGCCGACCTGTACCTGGCCTTGGGCCGGCGGGGCACGGAAATCCTGTTCGCCCGACTGGTGCCCGCGATCAACGCCGAACTCGCGCCGGTGCCGCGGATCCGGGCGGCGCTGGACGCGTTCTTCACCGTGATCGAGGAACATCCGAACCTCTACCGTCTGCTGGCGCGCGGGAACTACGTGGCAAGGGCGGCCGACACGGACGTCGTCGCCGAGGACAAGGAACTGATCGCGACCGCGCTCACCGCAATGCTGGGCGACTTCATGCGCAGGTTCGGCATGGATTCTCCGGCCGCCGAGCCGTGGGCGTACGGGATCGTCGGAATGGTCCAGAACACCGGGGAATGGTGGCTGGACCGCCGGTCGATGAGCCGGGACAGCGTCGTGGAGTACCTGACGCAGATCATCTGGGCCGCGATCGACGGCCTGGCACGGCAGCAGGGGGTCGTGATCGACCCGCACCTGCCGCTGGAGTCGAACGAGGTCGTGCGGTTGAGGAGGAATGACGCCGATGTCCGGTGAGGAGGGTTACACGGGGGCGGCGACGCTGCTGGTCGGCGACGCCGAGTTCGCCGTCGAAGTGGATCTGCGCGGATACTTCCAGCCGATCGACGGCTACTACCACTGGTACGGCCGCATCGCGGCGCACGAGGACCTCGCCCGCCTGCTCGGCGCGCGCCGGAGCGCGGGCGAACTGCGGACTCCGGAAGGCGCGGCCCGCGGCGAGATCTCCGACCCCGACCCATGGGGCCGTTACCGGATCCTGGGCACGAGCACCCCGCCCTTCGCGGTGGCCACCCTGCCGTCCTGACCCGCCGGTACCCGGACGGGCACTGCCGCGCACCGGGCGCGCGCTGCCGGGGCAGGGGCGTCACCGCCACCGGAACGGGAGGAAGGGGTATTTACTACGGACTATCCGTAGTAAATACCCCTTCCTCCACTACCGAAGCGTGGGCGCGGGCCGCCGCGCGGCGGAGCGGGCGCTCAGGCGCCGACGGCGAAGCCGACCTTGCGTACGTCCGACGGCGCGATCTCGACGTAGGCGATGCGGTCGGCGGGAACGAGGAACTTGCGGCCCTTTTCGTCGGTGAGACGGAACAGCCCGTCGGCGGCCTTCAACGCGTCGGAGACCAGTGCCTCGACCTCGTCCGGCGACTGGCCGCTGGACACCACCAGTTCCCGGGGGGTGTCCTTGATACCGATCTTGACCTCCACGTGCGACCTCCGCTAGTCCTGCAGGCTTGTCCAAGGTAAAGGCTAGCCCAGTCCGAGCACCTGCATCCGCTTGGTGTGCCCCTGCTGCAACCGGCGCAGCAGTGCGGCGATTCCCGAAAGATCGCCGGAACCGGAGACGATCAGCTCGGTCAGCCCGTCCCGCTCGGCCGTCACGTACTGGGCCTGGGTCAATCCCTCGCCGAGCAACCGCCTGCCCCACAGCGCGAGCCGGTCCCGGGTCTTCGGGTCGGCGGCGATCGCGGCGGCGACCTCACGTTCGGCGAAGGCCGAGTGCCCGGTGTCGGCGAGCACGGTGCGCACCAGATCCGCAGTCTTGGCGTCCAGCCAGTTGGCGACCTCGCGGTAGAAGTCGGCCGCCAGCCCGTCCCAGACGTAGGCCTTGACCAGCGACTCCAGCCACGACTTCGGCGCGGTCGAGGCGTGGTATGCGTCGAAGCGGGCGACGAAGGGACCCATCGCGTCCTCCACGGCGATGCCGTGGCCGGCGAGGAACTGGGCGAGCAGGTGGTAGTGGCCGATCTCCGCGGAGGCCATCGAGGCCAGCGCCGCCCGCCCGGCCAGGGTCGGCGCGGTGCGCGCGTCCTCGGCCAGCCGATCGAACGCCGACAGCTCGCCGTAGGCGATCACGCCGACGAGGTCCACCACACCTTCGCTGATCTCTTTCGTCACGGCGTGAGCGTAGCCGGAGGCGGGCTGCACGCGCGTGAACTCGCCCTCCGGCCGCCTCCCGGAGCGGGCCGCCAGAGCGATCCGGTGGGGACACACCGGCCCCGAACCGTCGAACCCCCGGGACAGGCAGGTACAATCCGTGGTGTATTGAAAGCAGCTATCGCTTCGACAGCAGGACGCCGACCTGGGATATCGCCGCTGTTGACCGGTAGCGTGGATGGCTGGGATAGCGAAGCCCTACCGCCGTTCACGGACGAACAGTGTGCGTGCACGCCTTCTTGCCCGGCGCTCCCGCGACCCACGGAGATCGAGCGGTCGAGTGCCGAAGGACCGATCAGGCGGCGCGCGCTGGTATGAGAGAGGCGATCACCCTGACCGCAAGCACTTCCCCTGACCGGACAGCAGCCCCGACACAGGCACTGGAGCACAGCGAAAGCGGTGTGCCCGAGACAGATCCTTCACACCCGCTGCAGGCCGGAGCCGAGGCCGAGCCGGAAAACCCCACCTTCGCCGAGCTCTCGGTGCGCCAGGAGATCGTGCGCGCGCTGACCGAGGCCGGCATCGAGCGCACCTTCGCGATCCAGGCCCTGACCCTGCCGCTCGCGCTGGCCGGCAGTGACCTGATCGGCCAGGCCCGCACCGGCATGGGTAAGACCCTCGCCTTCGGCGTCCCGCTGCTGCAGCGGCTGACGACCCCGGGTGACGGCACACCCCAGGCGCTGGTGGTGGTGCCCACCCGCGAGCTCTGCCTCCAGGTCACCCACGATCTCACCGACGCCGGGAAGCATCTGGGCGTCCGCACGCTGGCCATCTACGGCGGCCGCCCCTACGAGCAGCAGATCTCCGCGCTGCGCAAGGGTGTCGATGTGGTGATCGGCACCCCGGGGCGGCTGCTGGACCTGGCCGAACAGCGGAGCCTGGTGCTGGGCAAGGTGGGCACCCTGGTGCTCGACGAGGCCGACGAGATGCTCGATCTCGGCTTCCTGCCCGACATCGAGCGCGTCCTGCGGATGGTGCCGGACGAGCGGCAGACCATGCTGTTCTCGGCCACGATGCCGGGCCCGATCATCACGCTGGCCCGCACCTTCCTCGACCGGCCCACGCACATCCGGGCGGAGGAGAACGACGCGGGCGCCGTGCACGAGCGCACCACCCAGTTCGTCTACCGCGCCCATTCGCTGGACAAGCCCGAGGTGGTCGCGCGCATCCTCCAGGCCGAGACCCGCGGCCTGACGATGATCTTCGCGCGCACCAAGCGCACCGCGCAGAAGATCGCCGACGACCTGGCCGAGCGCGGTTTCGCCGTCGCGGCCGTGCACGGTGACCTCGGCCAGGGTGCCCGCGAGCAGGCGCTGCGGGCCTTCCGGTCCGGCAAGATCGACGTGCTGGTGGCCACCGACGTCGCCTCGCGCGGCATCGACGTGGACGACGTCACCCACGTGCTGAACTACCAGGCCCCCGAGGACGAGCAGACCTACGTGCACCGGATCGGCCGCACC
>DASSAD010000026.1:0-5315 GCA_035685725.1 Amycolatopsis sp.
CAGGTCGAGCACGTCGGCGGTCTCGGCGGTGCCGATCTGCTGTTCCGCGCCGCGTTCCAGCAGCTCGATGAACGGGTCACCGGCGATCTGCGCGGAGAAGCGGGTGCAGCGCTGGCACAACACGCACCGCTCCCGGTCCAGGAGGATCTGCGACGAGATCGGCAGCGGTTTCGGGAAGGTGCGCTTGGTGTCGTGGAACCGCGAGTCCGTCCGGCCGTGTGCCATCGCCTGGTTCTGCAGCGGGCATTCCCCGCCCTTGTCGCAGATCGGGCAGTCCAGCGGGTGATTGATCAGCAGCAGCTCCATCACGCCCTGCTGCGCCTTGTCGGCGACCGGCGAGGTCAGCTGGGTCCGCACGACCATCCCGTCGGCCACGGTCATCGTGCAGGAGGCCTGCGGTTTGGGCATCGGCCTGCCGCCCATCTCGACCTCGACCAGACACTGGCGGCAGGCGCCCGCCGGGTCTAGCAGCGGGTGGTCGCAGAACCGCGGGATCACCGTGCCGAGCCGCTCCGCGGTGCGGATCAGCAACTCGCCCTTCGGGGCGATGACCTCTTCGCCGTCGATCGTGAGCTTGACGTACCCCTCGGGCACTTCGATCCTGGGCTCTTCCGGCGCCATCGTCATGCCTGTGCTCCCACCAGCTCGGGCTCGGTCCGGTTGCGCTCGCACAAGGCCAGGAACTCGTCCCGGAAATACTTGATGCCGCTGACGATCGGGCTGACCGCGCCGTCGGCGAGTGCGCAGAACGCGCGGCCGAAGATGTTGTCGCAGAGGTCGAGGAGAGTGTCGATGTCCTCCTCGGTGCCGTTGCCGGCCACCATCCGGTCCAGGATCTGGTCGAGCCAGTAGGTGCCCTCGCGGCACGGGGTGCACTTCCCGCAGGACTCGTGTTTGTAGAACTTCGTCCACTTCATCACGGCCCAGGGAACCGAAACCGTCTCGTTGAACACCTGCACCGCGGTCGTCCCGAGCATCGAGCCGGCTTCCGCCGCGCCTTCGAAGTCGAGTGGAACGTCCAGGTGCTCGGCGGTGAACAGCGGTGTGGATGACCCGCCCGGCGTCCAGAACTTGAGCGGGATGCCGTCCTTCATTCCGCCGCACAGGTCCAGCAGCTCGCGCAGGGTCGTGCCGAGCGGCGCCTCGTACTGGCCCGGCCGTTCGACGTGCCCGGAGATCGAGTAGATCTTCGGGCCGGGCGACTTCTCCCGCCCCATCTGGCGGAACCAGTCCGAGCCGGCGTTCACGATGAACGGCACGCTGGCGATGGTCTCGACATTGTTCACGGTCGTCGGCGCCGCGTAGAGCCCCGCCGCGGCCGGGAACGGTGGCTTCAGCCGGGGCTGGCCACGCCGTCCCTCCAGCGAGTCGAGCAACGCCGTCTCCTCGCCGCAGATGTAGGCGCCCGCGCCCGCGTGCACGGTGATGTCGAGGTGGTAACCCGAGCCGAGGATGTCCTTGCCCAGATACCCTGCCTGGTACGCCTCGCGCACCGCGGAGTCCAGCCGCCGCACGCAGTGCAGCGCCTCGCCGCGCACATAGATGAAACAGTGGTGCGAACGCATCGCGTAGGCGGCGATGACGCAGCCTTCGATCAGCGAATGCGGGTCCGCCATCATCAGCGGGATGTCCTTGCAGGTCCCGGGTTCACCCTCATCGGCGTTGATCACCAGGTAATGCGGCTTGTCCTCGTCGGACGGCATGAAGGACCACTTCAGCCCCGCCGGGAACCCCGCGCCGCCCCGCCCGCGCAGCCCGGCGTCCTTGATCAGCTGGACGAGTTGTTCCGGAGTGCCGCGCAGCGCCTTGCGGAGCGCGGTGTAGCCCTCCAGGCGTTCGTAGGTGGACAACCGCCACGAGTCGGGCGAGAGCCACCGCTTGGTGAGTACCGGAGTCAACGGATCAGCCATGACTTCTCCCCTGTGTCGTGCACCAGGCCTGCCCGCGTGCCGCGGCGTGCTGAGCTCGGGCCGCTCATTTCGCCCCCACTTCCGGCAGCGGGACGTCCGCCATCACGGGAGCCGTCCAGCCCCGCTCCTCGGCGAGCGCGGCGCCGCGCAAGGTCTCCACCGACTGCGACGGACCGTCCACTTGCGACCGATAGGTTTCCTCGTCCGCCGGGAAGAACCCGGCGAGCTGCGCCTCCGCCTCCCGGAAGTCGGTCAGCGGGGCGCCACGCGAGGGCGCCGGCCGCTCGCCGCGCCGCAGGGCGTCGACCAGCTCGACCGCCGACTCGGGGGTCTGCTTGTCGTAGTACTCGTAGTTCACCTGGAGAACCGGCGCGAGGTCGCACGCGGCGAGGCATTCCGCGTGCTCCAGGGTGATCGACCCGGGCTCGCCCGGCTCGCCCGCGGTTTCTTCGTGCCCCACACCGAGGTGGTCACGGAGCGTGCCGAGGATCTCGTCCCCGCCGAGCGCGGCGCACAAGGTGTTCGTGCACACGCTGACCAGGTGTTCCCCGCACGGCCGCCGCTTGTACATGGTGTAGAAGGTGACCACCGCGCTGACCTCGGCCTCGGACAGGTCGAGCCGGGCCGCGCAGAAGTCGATGCCCTCCTGGCTGACGTAACCCTGCACGGACTGCACCAGGTGCAGCATCGGCAGCAGCGCCGAACGAGACTGCGGATACCGCGCGATCAGGTTCCGCGCCTTCTCCACGATGTCCGGGCCGAAGAGCTGGGATTGCGCTTCCATGGTCACCGGTCCACTCCCCCCATCACCGGGTCGATCGAGGCGACGGCGGCGATCACGTCGGCGACCAGACCGCCCTCGGCCATCGCGGGCATCGACTGCAGATTCACGAAACTGGGATCGCGGACGTGTACCCGCATCGGTTTGGTGCCGCCGTCGGACACCACGTGGAAACCGAGTTCGCCGCGCGGCGACTCGACCGGGACGTACACCTCTCCCGCCGGCACCGTGAAGCCCTCGGTGACCAGCTTGAAGTGGTGGATCAGCGACTCCATCGACTGACCCATGATCTTGCGGACGTGCGCCAGGGAGTTGCCCATGCCGTCGCTGGAGATCGACAGCTGCGCGGGCCAGGCGATCTTGCGGTCCGCCACCATCACCGGCCCGGGTTCGAGCTTTTCGAGCACCTGCCGGATGATCCGCAGCGACTGGTGCATCTCCTCGACCCGGCAGAGGTAGCGGGCCCAGCAGTCGCCTTCGGTCGAGGTCGGCACATCGAAGGAGAACTCGTCGTACCGCGAATAGGGCTCGACCTTGCGCAGGTCCCAGGGCAGTCCCGCCGAGCGCAGGATCGGGCCGGTCACCCCGAGCGCGAGGCAGGCGTCCACGGGCAGGCGGCCCACGCCCTTGAGCCGGTTGCGCCAGATCGGCTGGCCGGTGAACAGCTGGTCGTACAGGGGAAGCCGCTTGTCCATCACCTGGACGAACTCGCTGATCTTCTCGTGCGCGTCGGTGGGCAGGTCCTGCGCGATCCCGCCCGGCCGGATGAACGCGTGGTTCATCCGCAGGCCGGTGAGGAATTCCAGCAGGTGCAGCACTTCCTCGCGCTCGCGGAAGCCGATGGTCATCGCCGTGGTGGCGCCGAGCTCCATGCCGCCGGTGGCGATGTAGACCAGATGCGAGCCGATCCGGTTGATCTCCAGCAGCAGCACCCGGATGAGTTCCGCGCGCCGCGGCACGTCGATGCCGAGCAGTTTCTCCACCGCGAGGCAGTAGCCCATCTCGTTGGACAGCGGCGCGAGGTAGTCCATCCGCGTCACGAAGGTGACGCCCTGCGTCCAGGTGCGGTACTCGAGGTTCTTTTCGATTCCGGTGTGCAGATAACCGATCACGGACCTGAGCTGGGTGACCGTCTCGCCCTCCAGCTCCAGCACGAGCCGGAGCACGCCGTGCGTCGACGGGTGCTGCGGCCCCATGTTGATGACCATGCGCTCGTCGTGCTCGGTGTCGGCGAGCACGTCGTCCCAGTCGCCGCCGCTGACGTGGTAGACGCGGCCCTCGGTGGTCTCCCGCGATTCCGCGTACGCGCTGCCGTTGGTGCCGTGTCCGGTGCCCGTCCCGCTCACGAGTACGACCTCCGCTGGTCCGGGGGTGGGATCTCCGCGCCCTTGTATTCCACCGGGATCCCGCCGAGCGGATAGTCCTTGCGCTGGGGGTAGCCGTCCCAGTCGTCGGGCATCAGGATGCGGGTCAGCGCCGGGTGTCCGTCGTAGACGATCCCGAACATGTCGTAGGCCTCGCGCTCCTGCCAGTCGGCGGTCGGGTAGACCTCCACAATGGACGGACAGTGCGGGTCGTCGACGTCCATCGTGACCTCGAGGCGGATCCGGCGCCGGTAGGTCATCGAAGTCAGGTGGTACACGGAGTGCAGGCGCTGCGGCACGTCCTCGCCGTAGTCGACGCCGGACACCGAACTGCACAGTTCGAACCGCAGGCCGGGATCGTCGCGCAGGATCCGGCAGGCTTGCACGAGGTGGGCCCGATCGAGGTACAGGGTGATCTCGTTCCGGTCGACGGTGACCTGCTGAACCGCCTCGACCGGCACCTCGTTTTCGGCCAGCGCGGCGAAGAACTGGTCGGCGAACTCGTCGAACCAGCCGCCGTAGGGACGTTCGGCGGGCGGGGCGGTGTGGGCGGGCAAGCGCAGCCCGCCGTAACCCGAGGTGTCCCCGCTGCCGGAAACCCCGAACATTCCCTCCCGGGCGCGGCCGGCGACGACGGGCTTCGCCGGCCGGGAACCGCGCGGTTCCAGGCCCTGCTCCGCCCGCTCGGCGCTCGAATACTCGCCGCCGGTGGCCGGTTTCTCTTCAGGCATTCCGCATCACTTCTTCGCGTACTTGATCGACGACGGAATCAGTTCGGTGCGCTGCCCCGCCTTGAGCGCGGCGCGGCGCGGGCCCATCGGCTCGTCCTGGATCTTGGCGTGCAGTTTGAGGATCGCGTCGAGCAGCATTTCCGGCCTCGGCGGACAGCCGGGCAGGTACATGTCGACCGGGACGATGTGGTCGACGCCCTGGACCACCGCGTAGTTGTTGAACATGCCGCCGGAGGAGGCGCACACGCCCATCGCGAGCACCCATTTCGGCTCGGCCATCTGGTCGTAGATCTGCCGCAGCACCGGCCCCATCTTCTGGGTCACCCGCCCGGCCACGATCAGCAGATCGGCCTGCCGCGGGGTGGCGCTGAACCGCTCCATCCCGAACCGGGCGATGTCGTAGCGCGAACCCCCGACGGTCATCATTTCGATCGCGCAGCAGGCGAGCCCGAAGGTGGCCGGCCACAGGGAGTTCTTGCGCGCCCAGTTGACCAGGCCTTCGAGGCTGGCCAGCAGAATTCCGTTCGGG
>DASSAD010000027.1:0-30195 GCA_035685725.1 Amycolatopsis sp.
CGCCGGCGGCCATCAGCAGGCCCAGGCTCGACTTGCGGACCTTCAGCAGCGCGGCCTGCTCGGCGGAGGTGACCGCGCGCAGGGTGTGGTAGCCGTGCCCGTTGCGCCGCCACAGCGCGTCCAGCTCGTCCAGCTTGGCGAGAAGTTCCGCTTCGTCGTCGCCGGTGAAGGAGACGAACAGCAGCGCGCCCGGATCGCCGACCAGGATGTTGCCCAGCTCGGCGTACTCGATCTTCTGCCGGGACAGGTCCAGAATGGTCCGGTCCATCAACTCGACCTGGTGAGGTCCGCAGCCGAGCGCGTCGGTGGTGGCCGCGATGGCGCCGGGCGTGCTGGTGAAATGGCCGACCGCGTACACCGTGCGCCGCGGTTTGGGCACCAGGTCCACCAGCGCGTGCGTGACGACCACCAGGGTGCCCTCGGCGCCCACGACGAACTTGCTCAGGTCGAACGGCTTGTCCGGGCCGAAGCCCGCCAGCCGGTCGAGCCGGTAGCCGCAGGCGCGGCGCCAGAACACCGGCATGCCCTCGGCGATCGCCTGCTCGTTGGCGGCGACGAGTTTCGGCAGGGCCTGGTAGATCCGGCCCTCCAGCGTCGGCGCGCTCGCGCGGCGCTCGCGCTCGGCCTCGTCGACCGGTTCCAGCCGGGCGCGGGAACCGTCGGAGAGCACCACGTCCAGTGCCCGCACGTGGTCGATCGTCATGCCGAAGGTGAGTGAGCCGCTGCCCGCCGAGTTGTTGCCGAGCATTCCGCCGATGGTGGCGCGGTTGCTGGTCGAGGTGTCCGGCCCGAACATCAGGCCGTGCGCGGCGGCCGCCTGGTTGAGCTGGTCCTGCACCACGCCGACCTCGACGAGCGCGGTGCGCGCCACCGGGTCGAGCGCCAGGATCTTGTTCATGTGCCGGGAGAAGTCGAGCACCAGACCTTCTCCCACGGTCTGGCCGGCCAGGCTGGTGCCCGCGCCGCGGGGCACGACCGGCACACCGGACTCGGCCGCGATCTTCACCGCCGCGGCGACGTCCTCGGCGTGCCGCGGGAACACCACGCCCACCGGCATGATCGAGTACATGCTGGCGTCGCGGGAGAAGAGGTGCCGGCTGTAGTCGTCGAAGGCGACTTCGCCCGCCAGCGCCGCGCGCAGCGCCTGCTCCAGGTGCGGGTCGGCGGTGGGGTCGCCGGTCGCGGGTGCGTCAGTCGTCGGGACGGTCAACGCGAGTCCTTTCGGCCGTGGGTCGGAGATCGCCGGAGCCCGGGTGCGCGGCGGACGGTCCGGACCACCGCGCCCCCGCCGCCCGCGAAACAGGCGGCGGGGTAAGGGAAATTCCTCCCGGCTCCCGGTCGCCGGGCGGGCGGGTCATCCGAATTGCGCAACGGTATCGCCGATTCTTCGCACTATAGCGCCGGGAACGCGCCGGCGTCGAGAGGTGTCGGGAGGTGCCGGGAGTTGCGGACAGGTGCTGCGTTTCGCGGTACTGTCCGGCACGTCCGGGGACGCCCTGACCGTCCGATATGGACGGACGAGGCGCCCCGGGTGGACGGTCCGGCTCACGCGGGGTTCGCGGACGACGTCTCCTGGGTCCCGGCCGGCACGGCCACGCCGCGGTTTTCGGCTTCCCGGAGCCGTTTGCGCAGCGGGATCACGAGCAGGGCCGCGAGCGCGAAGACCACGCCGAAGAACACCTGGGTCAGCGCGTACCCGCCACCGCTGAGGTCGCTGAGCCACCCGCCGATGTACGGGCCGAAGAAGCTGCCCAGGTTCCCGACGCCGTTGATCAGGCCCATCCCGGCACCCGCGGCCGCGACCGGCACGAGCCGGGTGACCGACGCCCAGAACGGTCCGTACCAGGCGATCGACGCCGCCGTGCCGAGGATCATCGCCGCCAGCACGAGCCACTTCTGCTGCGCGGAGACCATACTCGCGCCGGCGAGGATCACCGCGCCCGCGGCGAGCACCAGCGACATGTGGGCGACGTGCCCACCCCGCCGGTCGGCCGACCGGCCGATGAGGATGATCGCCAGGCCCGCGGCGACTTGCGGCAGCATCGCCACCAGGCCCACCTGCATGTCGGTGTGGAACGCCGTCTTGAGCACGCTCGGCATCCACAGGGTGAGGCCGAGCAGGCCCATCTGCGTCAGGGTGTAGACCAGGGTGAAATGCCAGACGATTCCGCTTTTGAAGGCGGCACCGAACGTTCCGCGATGTTTGAGCGGTTCGCCTTCTTCGGTGCGGGATTTCTCGATGAAGTTCCGTTCGTTTTCCGACAGCCAACTCGCTTTCGCCGGCGTGTCACGGATTACCGCCAGCCAGGCGATCAGCCCGAGGATCAGCGGCGCGCCACCCTGGATGATGAACATCCAGCGCCAGTCCGCGTAGGTCAGGACGATTCCGGAGAACGGCGCGGCGACGATCGCGGCGATCGGCGTGTACAGCTTGAAGATCGCGTAGGCCCGGCTGCGCTCGGCGAAGGGGAACCAGGAGCGGATCGTGGTCATCAGCGCCGGCTGCACGCCGCCTTCGGCGACGCCGAGCAGGAACCGCGCGAGGATGAGTTCGCCGAAACTGTGCACGAGCCCGGACGCGATGGCCGCGATACTCCACAGCACCATCAGGATCGCGACCCACCGCTTCGCGCTCCACCGCTCGGCCATGTATCCGCCGGGAATCTGGAGCAGCAGGTAACCCCAGAAGAAGATGCCACTCGCGAGACCCTGCTGCGCCCCGCTCAAGTGCATGTCGGTCTTGAGATGCGGCAGCGCGAAGCTGATGTTCGTCCGGTCTATGTAGCAGATGACGTAGATGAAGACGATGACCGGCAGGATATAGGTCCATCGCTTCATCTCGGCCAGGCGCCGGGGACGGGATAGCTGGCTGGTCAACGACCTACCTCCTTGTAGGTGGTCGGCGGGAATGCCGCCGGCTCGTGCGTTGCGCGAAAGGGAGCGGGCGGCCGGCGCCGTGGCGGCGCCGGCCCGGCGGATCACGCACGGTGGGCGAGACGGCCACCGGTGCCGCCCTCGCGAGGCACTGGCCAACACGGGCGGTTCGTGATCCTCGAGCGTGCAGCGATTGAGTTCGACGAATCGGCAGTGCCCAGGCAATCACTTCTTCCTGTCCTCGGCGAGGTCGTCCCGCGCGGAGCGCGGCCCACCAGCGTCACTCGGCGCGCAGCACCTCCAGCGCGGCTTCCAGGCCGCCGCGGTCGATGCGCACCCCGGCCAGCTCCAGTCCCATGTGGACGCCGGCGAGGGTGCCCGCGAGCGTCAGGTCGTTGAAATGCCCGAGATGGCCGATCCGGAAGACCCGGCCGGCGAGCCTGCCCAGGCCGGTGCCCAGCGACATGTCGTAGCGGTCGAGCACGATCTGGCGCACCTTGTCGGCGTCGTGTTCCTCGCTCAACCGCACGGCGGTCAGGGAATTGGAGTACTCGCGCTCGTCCGCGCACAGGATCTCCAGGCCCCAGCCCCGCACCGCGGCCCTGGCCGCCGCGCCGTGCCGGGCGTGCCGGGCGAACACCTCGGGCAGGCCCTCCTCGTCGAGCATGACCAGTGCTTCCCGCAGGCCGTAGAGGAGGTTGGTGGCGGGCGTGTAGGGGTAATAGCCGCGCGCGTTGGCCTCCAGGATGGGCGTCCAGTCCCAATAGCCCTTGGTCAGCTTCGCCCGCTCGGCCGCGGCAAGCGCTTTCTCGCTGATCGCGTTGAAACCGAGGCCCGGGGGCAGCATCAGCCCTTTCTGCGAGCAGCTGACCGTGACGTCGACGCCCCATTCTTCGTGCCGGTAGTCGATCGACCCCAGCGACGAGATCGTGTCGACCAGCAGCAGTGCGGGGTGGTTCGCCCCGTCGATCGCCGCGCGGATCTCCGGCACCCGGCTGGCGACCCCGGTCGAGGTTTCGTTGTGCACGACCATCACCGCGGCGATGGTGTGTCCGGTGTCGGCGGCCAGCTTCTCGGCGACGGTCCGCGGATCGACACCCCGGCGCCAGTCGCCGGGCACGAATTCGACCTCCAGTCCGAGGTTTCGGGCCATTTCCCGCCACAGCGTGGCGAAGTGACCGGTTTCGAAGGCCAGCACCTTGTCGCCGGGCGAAAGAGTGTTGACCAGTGCGGCCTGCCAGGCGCCGGTGCCGGAGGAGGGATAGATGACGACCGGGCCGCTGGTGCCGAACACCGGCTTGACCCGACGCAGGAGATCCAGCGTGAGTTCGGCGAACTCCGGCCCACGGTGATCGATGGTCGGCTGCGCGGTGGCGCGCAACACGCGATCGGGAACGTTGGTCGGTCCGGGAATCTGCAGGAAATGCCGTCCACTGCGAGCGGTCACTGCACCCTGTCCTATTCTGTGCCGTAAGATGGCACGATGTGCCGTGCTGAGGTTCAGCGATGGTAGGTTTGCGTGATCGAGGAGTCAAGGGATGCGGAACGTTCTGAATGCGTTGCGGGTGCTGGAAGAAGTCGCCACGAGACAGCCGGTCGGTGTCGGTGAACTGGCCCGGGTGCTGGACATCCCGAAGAGTTCCGTGCAGCGCGCCCTGGTCACGCTGAACACCGCGGGCTGGATCCGGCCCGCGGCGGGCGAGGTGACGCGGTGGGTGATGACGACGAAGGCGCTCGCCGTCGGCGGGCGCGCGAGCGGCGACCTCGGCTTGCGCGACGCCGCCATGCCGGTCATGGAGGATCTGCGCCGCCGCACCGAGGAGACCATTCACCTGACGGTTCCCGAAGACGACAAGGTGGTGCTGATCGAACGGCTGGAGACGACCAAGCCGGTGCGCATCAGCATGGCGCTGGGACACGCGCTTCCGCTGCACGCCTCGGCCAACGGCAAGGCCGTGCTCGCGAACAGCGCCCCCGGCCTCGTCAAGCGCCTGCTCGCCGGCGAACTGCCGAGCTATACCGACACGACGATCACCGATCCGGACGTCCTGCTCGCCGACCTGGCCGAAGCCCGGGACCGCGGCTTCGCCGTCAACCACGGGGAATGGCGGTCCGACGTCGGCTCGATCGCCGCGGCCGTCCTCACCGCCCCGGAGACCCCGATCGCGAGCCTGAGCGTGAACATCCCGATGAGCCGCCTCACCGACGAAGCCGTCGCCGTCTACGGCACCGCGGTCGCCGACGCCGCCCACGCCCTCAGCGCCCGCCTCGCCCCCGGCTGACCCGCGCGTGTCCCCCGTTCCGGTCGCCGTGTCCCCTCTTCCGGTCGCCGAGTCCTCCGTTCCCGCAGCTGTGTTCTCTCTTCCGGTTGGCGTGTTCTCCGTTGCCGCGGCCGCGTTCTCGCGTGGGGCGCACCGGTACCCGTGCGCTCGCCCGGTCGACGTGCCCGGGCCACTACGATCAAGACGTGGAAAGCCGAATCATGCGTAGGGCCAAGGAAAAACTTTCGATCGTCGGGCTGGGCACCTGGCAGCTGGGTGCGGGCTGGGGACAGGTCGCCGAGGAGGACGCGCTGGCGGTGCTCGACGCCGCGGTGGCGGCCGGGGTGACCTTCTTCGACACCGCCGACGTGTACGGCGATGGCCGCAGTGAGCGGCTCATCGGCCGTTACCTGGCCGGCAACCCGGATGCGGACATCTTCGTGGCGACGAAGATGGGCAGGCGGGCCAGTCTCGACCCGGCCAACTACACCCTGGACAATTTCCGTTCCTGGACCGACCGTTCGCGGGAGAACCTGGGGGTGGACACGCTCGATCTCGTCCAGCTGCACTGCCCGCCGACCGCGGTCTATACCTCCGACGCCGTGTTCGACGCGCTCGACTCGCTCGTCGAGGAGAAGCGCATCGCGGCGTATGGGGTGAGCGTCGAAACCTGCGACGAAGCGTTGACCGCCATCGCCCGCCCCGGCACGGCGAGCGTGCAGATCATCCTGAACCCGTTCCGGCTCAAGCCCCTCGAGCGCGTGCTGCCCGCCGCGGCGGAGGCGGGCGTCGGGATCATCGCGCGGGTTCCGCTGGCCTCCGGGTTGCTGTCCGGCCGTTACACGAAGGACACCGTGTTCGCCGCGGACGACCACCGCACGTACAACCGCAACGGCGAGGCCTTCGATCAGGGTGAGACGTTCTCGGGGGTCGACTTCGCGACCGGCATCGAGGCGGCCGCCGAGTTCGGGGCGCTGGCGCCGGAAGGGGCCACCTCGGCGCAGACCGCGCTGCGGTGGATCCTCCAGCAGCCCGGTGTCACCTCGGTGATTCCCGGTGCCCGCTCGCCCGAGCAGGTCCGCGCCAACGCGGCCGCCGCGGACCTCGCGCCGCTGCCGTCACCGACCCTCGACGCCGTCACCGACCTCTACGACCGGCGCATCCGGTCCCAGGTGCAGCACCGCTGGTGACCGGCCCCGCCACCGCACCGCCACCCCGGTGACCGGCGCCCGGTGAGCCCGGCCGGGTGAGCGGCGCCGGTCACCGGGCAGGCTCGGCCACCCGGTTCACCCGCGCCGGGTGGTGCCGCTCCACCGGCGGCCGAACAGCCTGATGGAGGCGGACGAACACCCGCGCCGGAGGGTGGCGAGATGGCGAACGATCGAGCGGACGCGCTGGTCCTCTTCGGCGCGACCGGGGACCTGGCCAAGCTGGAGACCTTCCCGGCGCTGGTCGGACTGGTCGGCCGCGAGGCGCTCGACGTGCCGATCATCGGCGTCGGCATGAGCGGCTGGGACCTGGCCCGGTTCCGCCAGTACGCGGTGGATTCCTTGCGGCACAACGCGATCGACCCGAACGAGCCGGCGGCCGCGCGGATGCTGAGCCTGCTCGACTACGTCGACGGGGACCTCACGCAGGACTCGACCTACCGCGCGATCGCCGGAAAGCTCGGCGATCGCGCCCGCGCGCTGTATTATCTCGAAGTGCCGCCCGCGCTCTTCGGCGTGATCGCGGAGGGGATCGGCAAGGCCGGTCGCGCCCAGGGCGCCCGGATCATGGTCGAGAAGCCGTTCGGCACCGATCTGCCCAGCGCGCGCCGCCTGGACAACACCCTGCACCGGGTGTTCTCCGAGGATTCGATCTACCGGGTGGACCACTGGCTCGGACTCGAGCCGCTGGAGAACATCCTGTTCGTCCGCTTCGCGAACTCCGTGATCGAACCGCTGCTCAACCGCGATTTCGTGCAGAGCATCCAGATCACCATGGCCGAGGCCTTCGACGTCTCGGACCGGGGCGGCTTCTACGACCGGACCGGGGCGATCCGCGACGTGGTGCAGAACCATCTGCTGCAACTGCTGGTCAGCGTGCTCGCCGACCCACCGAGCGGCCAGGGCATGCGTGACTGGCGGGATGAGCAGGTGCGGGTGATGAAGGCGTTGCGCCCGCTGTCGCCGGAGCGTGCCGTGCGCGGGCAGTACGAAGGCTATCGCGACGTGCCCGGGGTCGCGGCCGATTCGACCACGGAAACCTATGTCGCGGTGGGGCTGCTCGCCGATTCATGGCGGTGGGAGGGGGTGCCCATCGCGATCCGGGGCGGCAAATGTCTTCCGGTCAGTGCCACCGAGATCAGCATCCGGTTCCGCCCGCCGCCCTACAACGTCGCCGGTACGCGGCACCTCCGGTCGTTGAACGCGCTGCGGTTCCGGGTGCGGCCCGAGACCGCCGTGTCGCTGACCCTGGCCGGAAAGCAACCGGGAATCGGCCTCCGCGCGCAGGTGGAGGACCTGACCTTCCTGCAGCAGCCGGGATCCGACGTGCGGCCCTACGACCGGCTCATCGGTGCGGCGCTGGAGGGAAACCAGGTGTTGTTCGCCCGGCAGGACGTCGTCGAAGAGGCCTGGCGCATCGTGGGGCCGGTGCTCGACGAAGCGGTTCCGGTGGTGCCCTACGCGCGGGGCACCTGGGGACCGCCGGATGCCGACAAACTGTTGCCCGACGGCGAATCCTGGCACGACCCCGGCGTGGGGGAGCCGTGACCGTCCCGGCGGGCGCGCGGAAACCACAGGAGGGCGCAGGAGCATGACGACCGGTACCAGGATGCGACTGGGCATGATCGGGCTCGGCCGGATGGGCGGAAATCTCGTGCGGCGACTGATGCGCGACGGTCACGAGTGTGTCGTCTACGACGTCGATCCCGGCGCGGTACGGGAAATGGAGGGCGAAGGCGCGCACGGCGTTGCTTCGCTCGGGGAACTGGTCGCCGCGCTGGCACCGCCCCGCGCGGTGTGGCTGATGCTGCCCGCCGGAATCGTGGCGTCCACACTGGATCAGCTGGCGGGTCTGCTCGAACCGGGCGACGCCGTGATAGACGGCGGTAACTCCTACTACCGGGACGATCTCGACCGCGCGAAAAGCCTTGCCCGAAAAGGGATCCACTTCGTCGACTGTGGAACGTCCGGTGGCATCTGGGGACTGGAACGCGGGTACTGCCTCATGATCGGCGGTGACCGCGAAATCGTCGAACGGCTCGACCCGATCTTCGCCAGCATCGCGCCCGGCGCCGGCACCGCGCAGCCGACCCCTGGCCGGCGGGTACGCGGCACCGCCCAGGACGGCTACCTCCATTGTGGATCCGCCGGATCTGGGCACTTCGTGAAGATGGTCCACAACGGAATCGAGTACGGCATGATGGCCGCGATCGCGGAAGGGCTGAACATCATCCGGCACGCCGAGGTCGGCAAGAACGGCCGCGCCGTCGACGCCGAGACCACGCCGTTGCGCGACCCGGAGGCCTACCGGTACGACATCGACGTCGCCGAGGTGGCCGAGGTCTGGCGCCGCGGCTCGGTGATCAGCTCGTGGCTGCTCGACCTCACCGCGGACGCGCTCGCCGAGTCACCGGGGCTGGAGAACTTCGCCGGCCACGTCTCCGACTCCGGTGAAGGCCGCTGGACCGCGGTCGCGGCGATCGACGAGGGCGTGCCGGCTCCGGTCATCACCGCGGCGCTGTTCGACCGGTTTTCCTCGCGCGGGCGGGGCCGGTTCGCCGACGAACTGCTTTCCGCGCTGCGCAGCGAGTTCGGCGGCCACGCCGAGAAACAGGGCCGGCCGCCGGCGTGACCCGCCGCCGGTTCACACGAAGGCGTCAACATCGGCGGCACGGTCCCCGGTCCGGATGCCGTCCCGGCGGGCGCGGGTTAGATTTTCCCCGGTCAGCGCCCTCCCTCAGCCGTATCGGCCCCGTGTCGCGGGCGGCCGTTGTCCGTCCAGCGACCGGGTGAAAGCAGCTTATGGACGATCACGTCAGACCACACCGGGTGGTCGTCGTCGGGGGAGGGTTCGGCGGGTTGTACGCGGCACGGGTGTTCCGCCGCCGTCCGGTCACCCTCACCCTGATCGACTCCGCCGGGCAGCACCTGTTCCAGCCCCTGCTTTACCAGTGCGCGACGGGAGTCCTGTCCGAAGGGCAGATCGCCGTTCCGCTGCGCAGGATTCTCAAACGGCACGAGAACGTCGAATGCCTGCGGGCGACGGTCACCGGCGTCGATCCGGCCGGGCGGCTAGTGGCGGCCCGGCGGCCCGACGGCAGCACGCTGCGGATTCCCTACGATCACCTGATCGTCTCAGCCGGGCTCGGCCAGTCCTATTTCGGGCACGACGAGTTCGCCCGGTTCGCCCCGGGGATGAAGACGATCGGTGACGCGCTCACCATCCGGGGAAAGATCCTCGACGCCTTCGAGATGGCCGAGTCGCTGTCCGATCCGGTGCAGCGGCGACGATGGCTCACCTTCGCGCTGGTCGGCGCGGGCCCGACCGGGGTGGAACTGGCCGGCCAGATCCGGGAGCTGGCCACCCAGACCCTGCGCGACGAGTTCCGCCACATCGATCCCGAGGACGCCCGCGTGCTGCTGTTCGAGGGCGGCCCGGCGGCACTGGCCTCCTTCGGCCCGAAGCTGTCCGCGCGGGCGGCGCTGGCACTGGACAAGCTCGGGGTCGAGCTGTACCTGCGGTCGCTGGTGACGCGGGTCGACGAAACCGGCATCGAGGTCAAGGCCGCCGACGGCACGCTGACGCACTACGCGGCCGCCACCGTGCTGTGGGCGGCGGGAGTGCGCGCGCCGGGACTGGCGGGCGCGCTGGCCAGGGCCACCGGCGCGGAGCAGGACCGGGTCGGCCGGATCAAGGTCACGCCGCGCTGCACGATCCCCGGTCACCCCGAGATCTTCGTGGTCGGCGACCTGATGGCGCTGGAGGGCCTGCCGGGCGTGGCGGAAGTGGCCATGCAGTCGGGCCGCTACGCCGGGCTCTGCGTGCGCGACGTGGTCGAACACCGGCCACGCGAACGCAAACCGTTCCGGTACCGCGATCTGGGCTCCGCGGCCTATCTGTCCCGCGGCCGGGCCGTGTTCTCCTTCGGGCGGATCCGGTTCAGCGGATTCGTCGGCTGGGTGGTCTGGCTGTTCGTGCACATCGCCTTCCTGACCGGGTTCCGCAACCGGGTGGGCGCGGTGCTGAGCTGGGCGGTGACCTTCAGCCGGGGCGGTCGGCGGGAGCGCGCCACGCTCGAACCCGTCCCCGGACCCGCGGGCGAGGGCGAGGAGCCGTGAGTCCAGCTGTGGGTCCAGCAGTGGGTGCACTGGGTTCGCTGCCCCGCTTGTTCCTGGCTCAGCCGCCGCAGGTGCTCCCGGCCCGCGAGCAGATGGCGTTCACGCTGATCTACCACCTGATCCTGGTGCCGCTGGGAGTGGCGCTGCCGTTTCTCACCCTGCTGATGAACTATGTGGCCCTGCGCCGCGACGACGCGGTGGCGTTCACCCTGGCCAAACGGTGGTCGACGGTGATGGCGGTCCAGTTCGCCGTCGGCGTGGTCACCGGAACCGTGCTGTCCTTCGAGTTCGGGCTGCTCTGGCCCGGCCTGATGGGGCGCTGGGGCGACGTGTTCGGCATCGGCTTCGGCATCGAGGGCTGGGCGTTCTTCCTCGAGGCGATCCTGGTGGCCGTCTACCTCTACGGCTGGGAACGGCTGAAACCGCGCACCCATTTCCTCCTCGGGCTGCCGCTGCCGCTGGTCGCGCTGGTCGGCGCCTTCGGCATCATGACGGCGAACTCCTGGATGAACACGCCCCAGGGGTTCACGGTCGACGCCACCGGCAAGGTCACTTCGGTCACCGTGCGCCAGGCGGTCTTCACCCCGATCCTCGGCGTCGAATACTGGCATTTCCTCGCCGCCGCGGTCATGACGGCGGCCTTCATGGTGGCCGGGGTCTACGCACTGGGCTGGCTGCGCGGCCGCCGGGACCGCTACCACCGCCTGGGCTTCGCCCTCCCGTTCACCGTCGGCGCGATCATCGCGCCGGTGCAGATCGCGGCGGGCGACTGGATCGCGCGCACGGTCTACCAGCGTCAGCCGGTGAAGTTCGCTGCCATGGAACTTGTCTGGACCACCGACAGCAACGTGACGGAGTACGTGTTCGGCCGGCTGAACCCGGACGGCACGGTGTCCGGGGGGCTCGCGATTCCCGGCCTCGACTCGATCCTCGCCGGGTTCAGCACGAGCACCGTCGTGCCGGGCTTGTCCGGGGTGCCCGCCGACGCGCGGCCCACGGCCGTCGAGGCGACCATCGCGCACTGGGCGTTCGACCTCATGGTGATCATCGGCTCGGCGTTGCTGCTGTTGGCCGTCTGGTACGGGGCGGCCTGGGCACGACGCCGGGACATCCCGCGTTCGCGGTGGTTCTTCCGGTTCGCGGTGGTGTCTGGCGCCGCGGCGGTGGTGGCCATGGAAAGCGGGTGGATCACGACCGAAGTGGGCCGGCAGCCCTGGGTCGTCCACGGCTACCTGCGGGTGGCCGACGCGGTGACCCCGGTCGGCGCCCCTGGCATCTGGCTCACCTTCGCGATCATCCTGGCCGTCTACGCGACGATCGCGTGGGTGTGCATAGCGGTGCTGCTCCGGCTGCGGACCCGCTGGCAGCGGCAGGACCTCGCGGCACCGTCCGGGGAGGTGAGCCCCGAGGTGGAGGTGCCTTACGGGCCGCGTGCCGAGGAGCTCTACCGTCCCGGGCCGGGCGAGGACGAGGTGCCGCGGTGACCACGGCGGGGCTGGTCGCCTTCGTGCTGCTGCTCGCCATGACCGCCTACGCCTGCGGCGGGGGAACCGACTACGGGGCGGGGTTCTGGGATCTCGTCGCCGGGGGCCGGGACCGGGGCGAGCGGCCCCGCGCGTTGATCGACTACGCGATGGCGCCGGTGTGGGAGGCCAACAACGTGTGGCTGATCTTCGTGCTCGTGCTGCTGTGGACCGGGTTCCCGGTCGTGCTGGCGGCGGTGTTCTCCAGCGTCTGGATCGCGCTGGTGCTCGGCGTGCTCGGGCTCGTGCTGCGCGGCGCGGGGTTCGCCTTCCGCAAACCGACCCGGCTGCTGGCCCGGCGGCGCCGGTACGGCGCGGTGTTCGGCATCGCGTCGATCCTGACCCCGTTCTTCTTCGCCGCGGCCGTCGGTGGTGTCGCGTCGGGGCGGGTGCAGGCCGGAGTGCGGGGCGACGAGGTGACGTCGTGGCTGAACCCGACGTCGCTGACATTCGGGGTGCTGACCCTCGTCGCGACCGCGTTCATCGCCGCGGTGTTCCTCCAGCAGGACGCGCACCGGTTCGGCGCGCCCGAACTGGTGGAGTACTTCCGTCTGCGCGCGCTGGGTTCGGCGTTCGCGATGCTCCTCGCCGGCATCGGCGGCATCATCGTGCTGCGCTTCGATGCCCGGTACATCTATGACGGACTTCTGCGCGGGTGGGGACTCGTTTTCGTGGTGGTGGCGTTGGTCGCGGCCGCGGCGACCGTGTCACTGGTGTGGGCCGGCGTGGGCCGCGGCGTCCGGGTCACGGCCGTGGTGACCGTGGGTTCGACCGTGTTCGCCTGGGGCATGGCGCAGGCGCCGTATCTGCTGCCGACGACGCTGACCATCGAGCAGGCCGCCGGGAACCCCAACAGCCTGCGGTGGCTGCTGCTCGTGTCGCTGGTCGCGCTGGTACTGGTGGTGCCCACCTTGATCCTGCTGCTCTGGCTCGACACGCGGGGCCGGCTGGTGAGCCACCACGAGCCTGCCGACGAAGACACCCACCACTGACCGCCGTGTCCTCCCTTCCCGTCGCCGTGTCCCCTCGTCCGGTTCGCCGTGTCCCCTCGTCCGGTCGCCGTGTCCTCCCGTCCGGTCGCCGTGTCCCCTGTTCCGGTCCGAGTGTCCCCGGTTCCGGTCGCTGTGTTCTCCGGTTCGTCACTTTGTCGGCGGGAACTACTGAGAATTTTTGATGTGCTTCGAGTGTGGAGCGCTTACGCCACCGCGATATCCGGGAAAGCGCTTGCACGCGGACTGGCGTAGCGGTGGCCGGGCCGGGGCGCGGCCGGGTTACCGGGCCGGGGGCGCGGTCGAATCGCGGATCACCACCTCGACCGGTTCGGTGACCACCTCGGTGATCTCGTCGTCGGGGTCGTGGTGGGCGAGCAGTTCCAGGGCGCGGCTGCCGAGTTCGGTGAGCGGCATGCGTACCGTGGTGAGCGCGGGGACCAGATGGCCGGCCAGCGCCATGTCGTGCACGGCGATCACGGAAATGTCGCCCGGTACCGCGAAACCCGCCGCGTGCGCCGCGTGCAGGGTGCCCACCGCGGAAGCGGTGTTGGCGACGAGCACCGCGGTCGGTGGTTGCGGAGTCGAAAGCACTTCCCGCATAGCGGCGGCGCCCCCGGCGGGGGTGTAGTCGGCGTGGGCGACATGGCGGCGGTCGACCTCGAGCCCGGCACGGCGCATCGCGGCGACGAAGCCGGCATAGCGGCGACGTGCGGTGTCGGCTTCCGCCGGTCCCGCGAGGTGGCCGATCCTGCGGTGGCCGAGTGAGACGAGGTGGTCGACGGCGAGCCCGCTGGCGCGTTCGTCGTCAAGGACGACGTATCGGTGTGAACCGTTGACCCGGCGGTTCACCAGAAGCCACGGCACCTTCGCGGTGCGCAGCCGCTCGAGTTCGTGCCCGGATTCCTCGCCGGCGAACAGCAGGCCGTCGACCCGGTTCTGGGCGAGCAGGTCGAGACAGCGCTGGTGCCCGGACCGCACTTCGCCCGAGCTCGCGGTCATCAGGCCGTAGCCGAGCCGCCCGGCCGCCTGCTCGGCGCCCTTGATGATTTCGGCGTACACCGGATTGGCGAAGTCCGGAATGAACAGTCCGAACATGTAGGCGCGCGCCGTGCGCAGGCTTCGCGCGGCGGCGTTGGGCCGGTACCCGAGCCGTTCGATGGCTTCCTCCACCCGGCGTCGGGTTTCGGGGCGGACGTTGAGATTCGGGTCGCCGTTGACCACCCGGGAAACGACGGAGCGGTCCACCTTGGCGACGGTGGCCACGTCGCTGAGGGTGACCTTGGCGGGCTTGCCCGGCATCGGCCCCTGCCTTTCCCACGTCGAGTCTCGACGGTGACCACCATTGTCCCGCTCCCCGCGGATCAGTCCATTTCGAGGCCACCGCACACGTTCAACGCCTGTCCGGTGATGTACCCGGCATCGGCGGAGAGCAGGAACGCGGCGGTGCCGGCGACTTCCTCCGCCGAAACGAGGCGCCCCAACGGGATTCGTGCGGCCTGCCGCGCCAGGGATTCCTCGGGTGTGATGCCGAGGATCGCCGCCTTTTCCCGGTGGATCTGTGTGGTCAGGTCGGTTTCGACGACACCGGGGCAGATCGCGTTGACCCGGACCCCCTCGGCCGCCAGCGCTTCCGCGGCCGAGCGCACCAGACTGATCACGCCCGCCTTGCTGGCCGCGTAGTCGGCGGCCGTCGGCCGCGCGCCGCGTCCGGCGACGGAGGCGACACCGACCATCGCGCCACCGCCGTGCGCCACCGCGCGGCGGCCGACCGCTTGCAGCACCAGGAACATCCCCTTCAGGTTCACCGCCAGCGTGGTGTCCCAGCCGTCTTCGGGCAGGTCCAGAAACGGACGGTTGTGCATGATTCCCGCGGCCCCGACGGCGAGTGTGACCGGTCCCAGTTCCCGTTCCGCCGCCGCGACCGTGCGCTCGACGGCATCGGCCGAGGTCACGTCGGTCGGGTAGGCGACCGCCTTGCCACCGCGGGCGACTATCCGCCGTGCGGTCTCCTCGGCGCCCTCCGGTGCGATGTCGGCCACCGCCACCCGTGCCCCGCCTGCGGCGAGGAGTTCGGCGCAGGCCCGCCCGATGCCCCGCGCCGCTCCGGTGACCACGGCGGTTCGCCCGTCGAAACGTCCCATCGAACTCCCTTGTTCTCCGTGGTTTCCGCCGTTGGTCAAACGATTGTCCAACCGTACCCGGCCGGGTCTCCGCCGGACAAGACCGCGCACGGGCTGTTCCGGCAACGGTGGGCCGAGCCGGTGGGAGAGCCCTGGTCACGAAATCGGCCGAGCGGGTGCGCCGAACGGGCCGCAGGGGGTTGCCATGATCGAGACGTGCGTTTATCGTCTCGGGCAATCGTTTGACCTCCGAGGACGGGACGAGGTGCGCGGGAGGGACCTACGCGTGCGATGGCGTGCGGAGTGAGCCCGCGCGGGATCGCGCGGTCGGGATCCCGCGCCGTGGACCGGTTTCGCGGAGCTTGATCTCGTTCGGACCTACCGAGATCGCTTTCACCCAGCCGTTTTCCCCGAGACCAGCGGAGTCAAAGATGACCCAGCCGATGAGCAGGGTGCGCTATCGCGTCGGCACGATGAACTTCCTCGCGGCTTTGATCAACTACGGCGACCGGGTGGCCATCTCGGTCACCGCACCCTTCATTCTCGCCGAGTTCCATTTCTCGGCGGCGGTCTGGGGCGTGGTGCTGAGTGCGTTCTTCTGGACGTACTCACCGGCCGCGCTGCTCGGCGGATTCATGGTGGACCGTATCGGAGTACGCCGCGCCTACACCGCCTGCATGGTGGTGTGGTCCTTGACGATCCCGCTCACGGCGAGCGCCTGGAACGCGGTCTCGTTCATCGTGGCGCGGCTGCTGTTCGGCTTCGGCGAAGGCCCTCAGGTACCGATCAGCACCACGTTGACGGCGAACTGGTTCCCCCGGCGGCAGACCTCGGCGGTGCTCAACCTCGCCCAGTCCGGCACCACCATCGGCCCGGTCATCGCGACCCCGCTGGTGGTCTGGTCCTCCTCCACGCTGGGCTGGCGGCCGACCTTCGTCATCCTCGGCGCGTTCGGTCTGGTCTGGGCGGTGGTCTGGTGGTTCGTCGCCAGGGACCGGCCCGCCGATCATCCCTCGGCCAACGACGCCGAGCGCGCGTTCATCGCCGCCGACCATGAAACCGCCGCCGCGGAAGGAGAAAGCGGTGACCGTCCCCGGTTCTGGACGCTCCTGCGCGACCCTTCCGTCGTCGCGCTGTCGATCGGGTTCTTCGCCTATTCCTGGGTGCTGTTCATGTTCCTCACCTGGTATCCGCAGTACCTGGTCCAGGCACGCGGTGTGAGCAAGGCCGATCTCGGTGGCATCGCCACGATTCCCTGGGTCACCGCCACCGTGGGCCTGATCGCGGGCGGGCTGTTCGCCGACCGGCTCGTCAAGCGGCGCGGCAGTTACGTCAAGCCGCGCAAGTGGATGATCGTCGGCTCGCTGGTCGGCGTGGCCGTGTGTGTGCCGCCCTCGGCCTTCGTCGGCTCGGCGACGCTGGCACTGGTGCTGGTGAGCATCGCGACCTTCTTCCTGCTCGCGAGTTTCCATTACCAGTCGCTGATCGTCGCGCTGGTTCCGCGTGCCTACACGGGGCGGCTGGCCGGGGTGATCCAGATGGTGTCCACGATCGCCGGCATCCTGGCACCCATCGTCACGGGCCTCGTCGTGCAGTCGACCGGCGGCTTCGCGATGGCGTTCGTGGTGGCCGGGGCCCTGACCCTGGTCGGCGCGATCGCGGTGCTCGCCCTGGTCCGGGAATCCCGCCGCACCAGTAGTGCCGCGACCACACTGCCCGCCACCCCGTAGCGCCCGCCCCGGGCGTGTCCCCTCCTCCGGTCGCCGTGTCCCCTGTTCCCGCTCGGCGAGTTCTCTGGTCCGGTCGGCGAGTTCTCCGGTCCGGTCGACGTGTCCACTGCTCCGGGTCGGCGAGTTCTCCGGTCCCGCGTCACGCCCCGGCCGTGCCGTCGCCGGAGGCCAGCCAGGCCGTCCAGCCGCCGTAGCCGGTGATGTCCCGGCCACCGGCCGCCGCGACCGGGTCGCAGTGGAAGCCGACAACCTGGTCGCCGTCGTCGAGCCGGATCGGGCCGAGCGACAGGGGCGCGGGCAGCGCCGCGAGGAACGTGCCCGCGCCCGCCGCGGACAGCCGCCACCGTTCCCCCGCCAGCGCCGCGCCGTCCACGCTGCGGACGACCCCGGGTTTCGGCGGGTCGGTGGGCAGGGCCACCATGCGGTACTCGGGTGCGGTCCGGATCTCTCCCGCGTAGCGCGCGCCGAGCGCGGTGAGCTGGTGGTTCAACGGCTGCCCGCGCAGGTGGGCACCGAACACCGCGAGGTCGAGGTGCGCCGGCGGGTAGGGCGGGACCGCCAGGACTTCGTGTTCGCCGGTGAGCAGCGCGGCGATGTCGATCGCCACCTGGTCGTCGAAGGCCCGCGTGATCACGCTGACCCCGAACGGCGAGCCGTCGGCGCTGCCGGCGGGAACCGCGATCGCGGCGAGGTCGAGCAGGTTCACGAAATTGGTGTAGGTGCCCAGCCTGCTGTTCACCCCGACCGGATCCGCCCGTACCTGGGCGATGGTCGGGTGGTCGGTGGTCGTCGGCAGCAGCAGGGCATCGAACCCGGCGAGTACTTCCGCCGACCTGGCGCGGTAACCGTCCAACCGGGCCAGGTCGGCGGCGAGGCGGTGCGCGGGCAGCTCACCGGCCGCGAGGACGATCGCGGCGACCGTCGGATCGGCGTCCACGCGGTGCGCGGCGATGAACTCGCCGACCGCGGCGTACCGCTCGGCGACCAGCGCGCCGTCGTAGAGCAGCGACGCCGCTTCCAAAAGCGGTGCGATGTCTACTTCGGACACTCGGGCGCCCGCGGTGCGCAGGTCGTCCACGGCGCGGGCGAAGGCCGCACTCGCCGATGCTGAAAGCGGTTTCAAACCCGCCGGGCCGGGAACCGCGATGGCGGGAGCCGGGCCCGCCGCCAGCCGGACCGACGCCGGCCAGGTGCGGCTGCGCGGATCGGCACTGTCCGGACCGGTGATCACGGACAGCACGCGTTGCCCGAGCCGCAGCGTCGGGGCGAAGACGCTGACACAGTCGTAAGGACGTGCCGCCGGGACGACACCGGTCGTGGGCACGAGCCCGAGCGTGGGCTTGAGTCCCACGATTCCCTGGAGCGCCGCGGGAACCCGCCCCGATCCCGCGGTGTCCGTGCCGAGCGCGAAGTCGGCGATCCCGAGCGCGACCGCCACCGCCGACCCGGAACTGGACCCACCGGAGACGCGCTCGGGAAGCGTGGCGTGGCGGACGGCGCCGTAGGGGCTGCGGGTGCCGACCAGACCGGTCGCGAACTGGTCGAGATTGGTCTTGCCCAGCACCACGGCCCCAGCGCCGGTCAGCCGCCGCACGACGGTCGCGTCGGTCACCGGCTTGTACACATAGGACGGGCAGCCCGCCGTGGTCGGCAGGCTCGCGACGTCGATGTTGTCCTTGACCGCGCAGACGAGCCCGGCCAGCGGCAGGTCCTCGCCCGCGGCCAGGCGTGAGGACACTTCGGCCGCATCGGCGAGGGCTTCGCGTTCCTCGCGCAGCGTGATCCACACTTCGGGCCGGTCGGCCTCGGCGATCGCGCGGTAGGCGGCGCGGACCCGTTCGGTGGCGGAAAGGGACATTTCGGGTGATCTCCCAGGGAATCAGGACGGACAGGGTCACACGGCGCCGAGGACCGCGACCGGTGTGCCGGGGGCGACCTGCGTGCCCGGCGCGACCAGCAGTTCCAGCACCACGCCCGGCGCGGGCGCGCTGAGCACCGTCTCGGTCTTCATGGCCTCCAGCGCCATCAGCGGTTGCGCCGGCTCGACCCGGTCGCCGGGCCGAACGTCCACTCGCCACACCGTGGCCGCGAACGGTGCCGCCACCACCCGTCCGCCGGGCGGCGCCGACACCGAGGCGGGCGTGGCGAACACGGGTTCCGGCTCCGGTTTCGGGTCGAACTCGCCGGCCGCCGCCCACGCCCGCCGCTCCGCCTCGAACGCCGCGGACTGCCGCGTGCGAAAGGCCGCGATCGATTCCGCGTTGTCCGACAGGAAACGCTGGTACTCGCCGAGCGAAAACCGTCCGTCGGTGATGTCCAGTTCGAGGTGACCGGCCGCGTTCGCCGCTCGCAGCTCCAGCAACTCCGCGGCGGACACCGGGTACCAGGAGATCCGGTCGAAGAAGCGCAGGAGCCAGGGCGAGCCGGGCTGGAAGGAGCCACGCTGGTGCCAGCCGCTCCACACCTGCACGGTCCGCCCGACGAACTGGTAGCCGCCCGGTCCTTCCATGCCGTAGACGCAGAGGTAGGCCCCGCCGATGCCGACCGAGTTCTCCGCGGTCCAGGTGCGGGCCGGGTTGTACTTGGTGGTGACCAGCCGGTGCCGCGGGTCGAGCGGAGTGGCGACGGGCGCGCCGAGATAGACGTCGCCGAGCCCCAGCACCAGATACTCGGCGTCGAACACGGTCCGGTAGACATCGTCCACACTGGATAGTCCGTTGACCCGCCGGATGAACTCGATGTTCCACGGGCACCACGGCGCGTCCGCGCGAACCCCGGCCATGTACCGGGCGATGGCCTCGCGGGTGGCCGGGTCGTCCCAGGACAGCGGCAGCCGGACCCGCCGGCTCGGCACCACCAGGTCGTCCGTCGCGGGCAGCTCGCGCTCGATTTCCCGGACCAGGCCGAGGGTTTTGCTTACGGAGAGCTGGTCGGGGTCGGTGTGCACCTGCAGCGACCGGATACCGGGCGTGATGTCCACGATGCCGGGCACCCCGGCCGCGGTGAGCGCGTCGGCGAGCGCGTGCACCCGCATCCGCAGTGCGAGGTCCAGCCGCATCGGCCCGTATTCGACGAGAAGGTTGTCGTCGCCGCCACGCCGGTAGGTCACTTCGGGCCGGTCCTCGGCGGCGTCGAGCCGGTCCAGCACGCCGCCGTCGCCGAGCCGCCGGGAGACCGGCGCCGTGCTCGGCTTTCGCCGCAGCACCACTGCCTGTTCGGTGTCGACGGGGATGAACCGAACGGTGTCGCCGGGCCGCAACTGCCCGAGTTTCCACCGCTGACCGGTGACGGCCGTGGCGGGGCAGACGAAGCCGCCCAGGCTGGGACCGTCCGGGCCGAGCAGGATCGGCAGATCACCGGTGTAGTCCACGGCGCCGACCGAGTACGGGGTGTCGTGGATGTTGGACGGGTGCAGGCCGGCCTCGCCGCCGTCGTCGCGGGTCCACCGTGGTCGCGGCCCGACGAGCCGCACGCCGGTGCGGGCCGAGTTCAGGTGCACTCGCCAGGTGGCGGCGTAAAAGTCGTCGATGTCGTCCGGGGTGAAGAACTCCGGCGCGGCATGTGGTCCTTCCAGGACACCGATTTCCCAGTGCTCGCCGAACGAGGGTCGTTCTCGCACGGGTACTTCCCCCGCCACCGCCGCTTCGGGCGGTTCGCCGGGCCGGAGGACGTCGCCGGCGGCCAGCGCGCGTCCGCCGTGACCGCCGAACTTTCCCAGGGTGAAGGTGGCCTTGCTGTCCAGGAAAGCCGGGACATCCAGACCTCCTCGCACCAGCAGGTAGGTGCGCAGACCGAGGTCGCACGGCCCGATGTCCAGTTCGCCGCCCGCGGGAACGGTGAACGGGACCCACTGGGCCGGTTGGACCCGCTGTGACGGCGTACGTTCGCCGCCGGAAAGCGTGATCTCGGCCGGAGCGCCGGTCACGCAGACCACGGTGTCCTGGGCGAACCGCAGTGCCGGACCGTCCACTGTGCACTCCAGCCCGGCGGTGCCCTCGTCGTTGCCGAGCGCGAGGTTGCCGAGACGGAAGGACAGGTCGTCCATCGGTCCACTCGGCGGCACCCCCACGTGCCAGTAACCCGTGCGCCCCGGCCATTCCTGGACCGTGGTGGAGGTGCCTGGTCGCAGCACGTCGATGCGCGGATCGGTGTCCGGGATCGACGCCAGCGTCGCGGTGTCGTGTTCCGCGGCGCGGAAGGTGGAGTCCGCCGTGGCCGCGCGAAGCTGGCCCAGATTGGTCCGGATCCCGTCCACCCGCGTCTCGGCGAGCGCGACGCCGAGCGCGTCCACCGCGTCGTCGCGGTCCGGGCCCGCGACGATCACCTTGGCCAGCAAGGGATCGTAGTGGGTGGTGACCTCCGTGCCCGCCGCCACCCAGGTGTCCACCCTTGCCCGGGACGGAAACCGCACACCGGTGAGCAGGCCGGCGCTGGGCCGGTGGTCGGCACCCGGGTCCTCGGCGTAGACGCGCGCTTCGACCGCGTGTCCGCGCGGCACCGGCGGCACCGCGAACATCGCGCGGTCGCCGCCGGCCAGCCGTAGCATCCAGGCGACGAGGTCGATCCCGTACACGGCTTCGGTGACCGGATGCTCGACCTGAAGCCGGGTGTTGACCTCCAGGAACGCCGCCTCTTCGCGGACCGGGTCGTAGACGAACTCCACCGTGCCCGCCGAGGCGTAGCGCACCGACTCGCACAGCGCGACCGCCGACTCGCACAGCCGGTCCCGCACTCGCACGGGAAGGCCGGGCGCCGGGCATTCCTCGACCACCTTCTGGTTGCGGCGCTGGAGGGTGCAGTCCCGGGTGCCGAGCGCGAGCACCCGGCCCTCCCCGTCGCCGAAGATCTGGACCTCGACATGCCGGGCGCGCACCACGAGTCGTTCGAGGAAGACCCCGGCGCTGCCGAAGCTTTTCGCGGCGATGCTGCGCACCGGTTCCCAGGCGGCGCGCAGATCCTCCGGCGAGCGGCAGGCGCGCATGCCGATGCCGCCCCCGCCGCCGGTCGCCTTGAGCATCACCGGGTAACCGATCTCCCCGGCCGCTGCGAGCGCCTCGTCGAGCCCGTCGAGAAGACCGGTGCCCGGCAACAGCGGCACTCCCGCCGCGACGGCCTTCGCGCGTGCGCTGTGCTTGCTGCCGAACACTTCCAGGTGCTCCGCCGCCGGGCCGACGAAGGTGATACCCGCCTCGCCCGTCGCCCGCGCGAAGGAGGCATTCTCGGACAGGAAGCCGTAGCCGGGGTGGATGGCGTCCGCCCCGGTTTCCAGCGCCGCGCGAATGATCGCACCAGTGTCCAAATAGCTCTCTCGTGCCGGTGCGGGCCCCAGCCGCACGGCTTCGTCTGCCAGCCTTACGTGCGGAGCCGTCCGGTCGGGATCGGAATACACCGCGACGCAGGATATGCCGAGTTCCTTCGCTGTACGCACGATGCGCGCCGCGATCTCACCCCGGTTGGCGACCAGTAGTTTCATGCGGCACCGGCCGTGTCGGTCACCACCATGCGGACCGGTGTCGGGTCGAATCCGTTGCACGGGTTGTTGAGCTGGGGGCAGTTGGAGACCAGCACCAGCACGTCGGTTTCCGCGCGCAGGCGCACCATCAGGCCGGGGGCGGAGATGCCGTCCACGATCCCGAGCGTCCCGTCGGCTTCGACCGGCACGTTCATGTACCAGTTGATGTTGCTCACCAGATCGCGTTTGCCCAGGCCCCAGCGCGCGCCCTCGATGAGGAAGTTCTCCACGCAGGCATGCTGGTAACGGGTGTGCTGGCCGTAGCGCAGGGTGTTGGATTCCTTGCTGCACGCGCCGCCGAGGGTGTCGTGCCGGCCGCAGGTGTCCGCCACGACGGTCATCAGCGGATCGCCCTCGCCGGTGCGCAGGACGCTGCCGGTGGTGAGGAAGATGTTGCGCTGCGCCGCGATCGTGGCCGCGGCGCTGTACCGCCGGCTGGTGTCCGCCGCCGCATAGGCCAGGAAGTCGACGGCCTGGTTGCCACCGAGGTCGGTGATCGTCAGCTGCGCTCCCTTGTGGACGATGGTGGAAAACGGTGCCCTGGCGGGGACCTCGACGTCCAACACGGTTCGCGGTTCGATCAGGGTCGTCATGCGATCCCCCTCGCGGTCAGGTAGTCGGCGGTGTTCTCGAAGGCTCGCTGGATCTCCGGTGTCGACGTCCATTCCGGACTGTCCGGTGTGGATGGTGTGGCCCGCCAGGCAAGCACCTGCAGCGGGCTGACGGTGTAGTCGGGGCGCGGGTCGAGCGGGTGTGGCACGTTGGCGATCAGCACGATCACCGGAAGTTCGGCCCGCAGCAGGACCGACCGGCCCGGGCCCGCGCTGCCGGTGAACTCGAGGTCGCCCTCGGGGCTCGCCCGCACCCCCTGGAACAGCGACAGGCTGGGCGGCAGATCCCGCGGGCCCAGCCCGTGCTTGGCCGCCGCGAGGGTGAACAGCGAAAGCCCGGCGGGTGAAGGGCCTTGCGGGCTGCCGTCGCCGTACCGTTCGGTGTTGCCGGCGAGCGTGGACGTGCCGCAGAGCGCGTCGTGGTGGCCCGATTCGTCGGCGACGATCGTGGCGAGCACGCGAGCCTGGTCGGACAGCAGGGCCCTCGACGGGCCGAGGTAGGCGTTCCACTGGACCTTGACCGTGTCGGCCACGTTGAGCCGTTCCCACGGGGCGTCCGCGTGGTAGAGCAGCAAATGCGCGCAGGCGTCCCCGTGCGGGTCGGTGAGCCGGAGTTCACTGCCCCGGGCGAGCACCTTGTGCGTGTAGCCGCCACCGGCCACGGTCTCGGCCCAGATCAGCCGCTCCCGGTCCACCCCGGGCGGCGGGTCCGGCCAGGTGCCGGCCGGGATCGTCGGCATGGTCTCCACGACCGTGCCCGCCTGCGCGCGGGCGTGGTCGCGGGCACCGTAAGTGGTGTCCGTGCTGGTCACGGCGGTGTTCCTGGTCACGGCAGTGCTCCTTCCGGAACGGGGGTGGTGGCCGAGGTTCCTTGGGTGCCCCGGCGGCGCATCCGCAGCCACCAGCAGAACCCGGCCAGCAGCGCGGCGACGACGAATTCGACGGGGAAGAGCAGCATCCACATCGAACCGGTGCCGCCCAGGTCGTAGATCTCGGGGCGCGGCCAGGCGATGTTGACGATCATCGCGAGCCCGTAGGCGACCGCGGCGATGTTGAGCGCGACCGCCCAGCGGCCGAGCGAGAACCAGCCCGGCCGGGCCGGCGGCAGCGTGCCCCGCAGCCTTTCGGCCAGCAGCGGGGCGGTCACCAGCAGGTAGGCCAGGTACACAACGACCACCGAGGTCGCGGTGATCGTGCTGAACAGCGTCGAGTTGCCGAGGTTGACCACCAGGAGCGCGATCGCCAGCACACCGGAGACGACGGCCGGTGCGATCGGCGTGCCGGTGCGGGTGTTGACGCGCGAGAGCCGTCGCGAAAAGGGCAGGGCACCGTCGCGCGCCATCGAGTAGAACAGCCGGATGGTGCCGGTCTGGATGGTCAGGGTGCAGACCACCACGGCGACGGCGACGTCCGCGAGGAAGATCCGCCCGAAGGTGTCGCCGAACACCGCGGTGATCACATACGGCAGGCCCTGCCCGGCCAACTGGCCGTCGGTCAGGCTGGGCGCGGCCATCAGCGCGAGCAGCACGACCACCAGACCGCCGAGTCCGGAGACGAGCAGCGCGCGGATCACCGCCCGGGGTGCCGCGCGGCGAGCGTTCTTCGTCTCCTCCGCGACCGAGGCGGCCGTGTCGAAGCCGTAAAGCACGTACGCCGCCGCCAGCGCCGAGGCCAGCACCGCGCCGGCACCCGCGCTCGGCGCCCCACTCGCGCTCGGCGTCGCGTGCAGGACAACCTGGGGCCCCCGCACCGCGAACGTCGCGAGACCGCCGATCAGCACCACGACACCGATCAGTTCCGCGGCGACGCCCACGTCGTTGATCCGGGCCACCAGCCGGACGCCGGTCGCGTTGACCACGGTGGTGAACACCAGCAGCAAGGTGCCGAGTAGCGCCGCGTTCGTCGCACCGGTGGCGGAGGTGATCGACGGGTCCCCGCCGACAAGCTGAAAACCGCGCCACACCGAGGGGAGCACGACCTGCAGCGCGATCGCCGCGGCGGCCAGCGCGACCACGCAGCCGAGCAGCATCATCCAGCCCGCCAGCCAACCGGGGAAACCCCGCGACCCGCCGCCGAGTTGCCGCGCCCACTGGTAGACCGAGCCGGCGAGCGGGTAGCGCGAGGCGAGTTCGGCGAAGTTGAGCGCCACCATGAGCTGGCCGGCGAGCACCACCGGCCAGGTCCAGAAGAACAGCGTGCCGCCGAACGAGTAACCGAAGCCGAAGAGCTGGAAGACCGTGGTCAGGATCGAGACGAAGGAGAACCCGGCGGCGAAGGCCGAGAAGCCGCCGAGCGTCCGGCGCAGCTCCTGCCGGTAACCGAATTCGGCGAGCTCTCCGGTGGGGACCGAGGTGGACATGGCGACTCCCGTCCGTGCAGGTCAGGAATTTCGATCGACCGACCGAAATTAAGCCCGTGCGGGGACGGCCGCGTTTCGTGGCCGTCATCGTCAGGTGAACTCGGTCACTGTGGTGTTAACGGATTCACCGGCGCCCGTAACACCGCCGGCTGGCAGGATGGGGGCGTGAGCAGCAGTGTGGGGCGGCCCAGGGCGAGTGGGGCCGCGGCGAGCAGCGAGGACGCGAAGCAGGCCGTCCTGGACGCCGCCGCCGAATTGTTCACCACCACCGGCTACGCCGCGACCAGCACGCGGGCGATCGCCGAGCGGGCGGGGCTGCGGCAGGCCTCGCTGTACTACCACTTCCCGGCCAAAGAGGACATGCTCTGCGCGTTGCTCGCCGAGACCGTCCGCCCGTCGCTGCGCGTCGCGCGCGGACTGCTGGACACCGACGAGCCGGCGGCCGTGCGGTTGTGGGCGCTCAGCTGGTCCGACGTCCGGCTGCTCGGCACCGCCCGGCACAACCTCGGCGCGCTCTATCTGCTGCCGGAGGCGGCCGCGCCCGGACTCGCGGTCTTCCGCGCCGAACGCGCCGAGTTGAAGCGTGCTTACCGGGTCCTCATCGAGGAGATCCCGGACACCGCCCCGGCGCGGACCCGGGCGGATCTGGCCTTCGGTCTGGTCGAAAGCGTCGCCGTGATGCGCCGCGACGAGCCGGACCTGGCGGTCGACGACTTCGCCCGGCACGCCGCCGACGGGGTACTCCGGCTGGCCGGACACCCCCGGCCGGACGACGCCCTGCGCGCCGCGGCCCGCGCGCTGACCGAGTGAGGGCGGTCCTGCGGCGCGATTGTCGCAAGTGGACAGTGTGGGCAGGTGCCGGCCGGTGCCGGCCGGTGCGGTTCGGCGGGTCCGCCGCCGACCGGCCGGTTGATAGAGTGCGGGGCGATTCACAAAGGGGAAATCCGGTGCGGGGATGCGCAGTCACGGGTGGCCGGGCGTATCGCGCCCTGCTGGCCTTCGCCGTGCTGCTCCTGGTGGCCGGCTGCGCCCCACGCTTTTCCGGGCTGCGCCTGACGATCACGACCGGCACCTCCGGCGCCGTTTACAAGTTCGCGCCATGGGTGAACTCGTGATGCACCGGACGTCGTCGGCTCCTTCGTGTCGTATTCTCGCGAATTCCTGGGCGAGAAGGCGGCGTTCTTTGCCGGCTGATGTACTTCCTGAACCGGGCGACCAGCGGTGTCGCCGAGGTCACCGCCGTCGGGAGCGCGAGAACTGAGAACCAGGAAGGCGCTTTCGCCACGTCCCTTCCGTCTGCCGGAAAGCTTTCGGTGGCGGCGTCTATCGTCGCGAAGACGTTGTCACGACAAGAAGGTCACCGCTCATCGAGCCGGGCTTCGATGAGCCAGGCCGCCGAGTTGTAGCGGACGCCCCGCGCGGTCTGGTGCTCGGCCAGGCTGGCACGCAGGCCGTCCAGCGCGCTGGCGCGGGAGTCCTCGCCGAGTTGGTTGATCGCCTTCGCGAACTGGCCGGTGACGAACTCGCAGGCGTCGTCGACATCGCGTCCGAAGTACATGGGCTCGTCGAGGCCCGTGAACCGGACATCGGCGAAACCGGCCGAAGTCAGCAGCTTGCGCACCCGGTCGGGGTCGCTCAGCGAGAACGGGCCGGGACCTTCCTGCGGGGGCGGGGGCAGATCGCGGCCGCCCGAGAAGACCGCGCGGAACGTGCTGAGCCACTCGTTGCACTCAAACGGCTGCCAGGCCAGCAGCACGAGGCGGCCACCGGGCCGCATCGCGCGCGCGATGTTGCGGAACGCGGCCGGCGCGTCGCCGAAGAACATCGCCCCGTTGCGGCTGAGGCCGACGTCGAAGTGCCGCTGCGGAAACGGGTGGACCTGGGCGTCGGCCTGCAGGAACGTCGTGTTCGGCAGGTCCTCCCGTGCCGCGGTCCGGCGTGCGATCTCGATCATCCGGGAGGACAGGTCGACCCCGAGCGCGGACCCGGCACTGGCCTGGCGGGCGGCGTCCCGCGTGGTTTTCCCGGTGCCACAGCCGATGTCGAGCACGTTCGCGTTGCTGTCGATCGCCGCCGCGGTGAGCAACCGGTCGTGATACCGGGCCACTCCCTCGTGAAAGCGTTCGGACCGGGCCGCCCAGAACTCGCCGTCGTCGCCGTCCCAGGCGCGAAGCTGGTCGAGGTTGGACGGATCGACGGGGGTCGCGTCGGACATCGAAAATCTCCCTGCCTGGTTCGCCCCGGAATCCGGGGGACGTTCGGCCAGACCCTACTGCGCGGTTCGTCCGGATCGCCAGCCGGTTTCGTCCGGACCATGAACCAGGGCGGGTGCTGTGGGCTCGACGGCGATTTCCGGTCGATATCGGTGACCGCGTTCCGGGCGTTTCGCCGCCGAATTCCGCCGGGTCCGAGCCGGCGGCGGTGTGGGCGCGATCACCCTGGTGGGCGAGATGAAAGCGCCTTTCGACGCCTTGCCGGAAACCTTATCCGGCCTTCATCGCCCGCCGAGTTTGATAACCGATAGAAAGCACCGAGTAAGGGGTCCGGTTTTGTATCATCTGTCGTCGTTTCTCACTGATTCCACGGATTCGTCCGGATTGACTTTTCTGCAGACGGTGGGGATCTTCGTGGTCATTCCCGGCGCCGTGCTGGTGGGCATCACGGCGATGGTCTACGGGGGGCGCTGGGCCGAGCTGTGGAAGATGCGCAAGGCCGGGGTGCGTCCGGCCGACCCGAAACCGCGCACGGAGCCGGTCCTCGGCCGTCCGGCCGACGCGGCGGAAGGCGAGGGGCCCATCGTCCACGGAGCTCAGCCGGTCTCCACTCGGACAAAGCCCGCGAAGCCCGAGCGAACCAGCGACGCCCGGCGCGGCTGAGCACGCTCCGGTGCCACCCGACCCGCTGTGACTCGGCGTGGCCGTTGGCTCCCGTACGGGGTCCTTCGACTTCATCGCGAGGGCCCTGTGGCCCTGGCAAGCCGACGACGTCGACGGCCACGGTGGGTGCATGGTGAACCGCGCAGCACGACATCCGATCGCGGGCCGAGCCGCGGTGCCCGGCGGCTGATGGCGGACCGGGTCCCTCGCAAGAGGTACGAGCAGGAGCTGCGGCGACTTCAGACGGAGCTGGTGAAACTGCAGGAATGGGTGCGCGCCGAACGGCAACGGCTGGTCATCATCTTCGAGGGGCGTGACGCCGCGGGCAAGGGCAGCACGATCAAGCGGATCACCGAGTTCCTGAATCCGCGGGTGGCCCGGATCGTGGCGTTGCCGAGCCCCGACGACCGGGAGCGCGGGCAGTGGTATTTCCAGCGCTATGTCGAACAGCTGCCCACGGCCGGGGAGATCGTCCTGCTGGACCGCAGCTGGTACAACCGGGCGGGCGTCGAGTGGGTGATGGGGTTCTGCACGGCGGAGGAGCACCGGCGTTTTCTGCATCAATGCCCGATCTTCGAGCGGTTGCTCGTCGAGGACGGGATCCTGCTTCGCAAGTACTGGTTCTCGGTCAGCGAAGGGGAACAGGAGCGGCGAATCCGAGCCCGGCTCGAAGACCCGGTTCGCCGGTGGAAGTTGTCTACAGTGGACATCGAGTCGATAACGCGGTGGGACGACTACTCCCGGGCCAAGGACGAAATGATCCTCTACACGGACATCCCCGAGGCGCCCTGGTTCATTGTCGAAAGTGACGAGAAGCGCCGCGCTCGCATCAACATGATGGCGCACCTGCTGGCCGGCGTTCCCTACCGTGAACTGCCGCCGCCGGAGATCAGCTTGCCGGAGCGGCCTCCGCCGTCGGGTTACCGGCGCCCCGGGCAGTCCGGCAATTACGTGCCGGACCACGCCGCGAGCCTGGACGGTCGAAGCGCGGAGCGCGGCTGACCGCGGGTCTCGGGCACGGTTCGTCCGGGCCTGCCCGGCTTTTCTGGCGCGACCCGGGTTGCGACGGGAGAACTCGGCGACGGGACGGGGGGACACGGCGACCGGAACAGGGGACACGGCGACGGGACGGGGGGACACGGGGCGGGTGGCGGGTCGCGTTACTGGACGGAGATGACGAAGGTGCCGGTTGCCTGCTTGCCGTGGTAGGTGACCGTCGCGGTCACGGTCGCGACGCCGGGGTGGGCGGCGCGGAGCGTCGAGCCGTCCGGGCCGGCCGCGACCACGTCGCGGTGGTCGCTGGTGTACCGCACCAGCATTCCCGGGGGTAGCGGTGTGCTCTGGCCTCGGGTGACGAAGCCGTAGAGACTCTCATCGCTCAGCGACACGGTCAGCTGTGGGTCGATCGGGCTGCCGGCGGGGAAGAAGACCCGCTGCGCGATACCCCGGGCGGCGTCCCCCGCGACGACCGGCTTCGCGGTGACCGTGCTGGGCACCGGCCGCAGCGCACCCGTGACGCGGACGAACGCCTGCCCCGCCACGTCCGCGCTCGAACCGGCCACCTGGAACCCGTAGCGGCCGGGGTCGACCTCGTAGCGGTTGGTGCCCTCATCGAAGAAGGCCAGCTCGGGCACGGCGACGGTGAAGGTGATCCGCTTCGTCTGATGAGGCGCGAGTGTCACCTTTTCGAAGGATTCCAGCCGTTTGATCGGCCGTTGCAGCGCCGCCGGCGCGTCCGGTGTCGTCGCGTAGAGCTGGATCACGTCGTCGCCCGCGACACCGCTGGTGTTGGTCACCTCGGCGCTGACCGTCACCGTGCCGTTGGCGTCGACCGACGACCGGTCGGCGGTGATGTTCGAGTAGCGGAACGTGGAGTAGCTCAGCCCGTAGCCGAACGGCCAGGCCACGGTGCCCGTGAAGTACTGGTAGGTGCGGCCGTCGGTGGTCGCCGTGGGCCGGATGCCGTAGTCGGAGATCGGCGGCACCTGGTTCAGGTCGCCGTACCAGCTG
>DASSAD010000028.1:0-2040 GCA_035685725.1 Amycolatopsis sp.
GACCACCGGCGCGCCGCTCGCCCCGGGCACCACCCAGGGGCCCGGCACGTCGGCCCAGTCCGGTCCGAGCGGTGCCGGTCCCGGCACCGCCACCGGCGCCGGTCCGACCAGCCCAGGGACGACGGGTGGCCCGGCAGCGGCCGCCCCGGCCGGGTGCGCGTCCGCGGGTGCGCCTCTGAGCCTCGGTCAGATCGGGAGCTTCGGCGGGGTGTTCGGACCCATCACCGCCAACGCCCGGACCGCCCTCGCGGTCTGGGCGAAGTACATGAACTCCAAGGGCGGGCTCGCGTGCCACCCGGTGAACGTGTGGGCCGTCGACGACGGCGCCGACCCGAGCCGGGGCTCGGCGCTGATCGGTCAGCTCGTCAGCGAGCACCAGATCCAGGCTCTCGTCGCCACGGTGTCACTCGCCCTGCCGGGGATGATGGGGGCGGTCGAGAAGTCCAAGCTCCCGTTGGTGGGCGGTGACATGGTGTCGCCGCAGTGGCACTCGCACCCGCAGCTCTTTCCCCAGGGCGGCGGGCTGGAAGCGATCATCAACGGCGCGGTGCGCCAGGCGGTGGAGAGCAAGCACCTGAAGCACGGACTGCTGTACTGCGTCGAGTCCAGCATCTGCACCATGGTCGCCCAGCTGCTCCCGGAACGAGCGAAGGCACAGGGCGCGGAGGTCGTCTACAGCTCCCCGGTCTCGCTCACCCAGACCGACTTCACCGCGCAGTGCCAGAACGCCAAGAACGCCGGCGTGGACGCCTTCGGCATGGCCATCGACGGGTCCGGTATCGCCCGTGTCGCGCGTTCGTGCGCCGCCCTCGGGTACTACCCGCTGTTCGTGACCAGCGCCGCGATCGTCAGCTCCGCACAGGCCAAGGACCCGGGCATCCGGCGCAACACGCTCTCGACCGCCACCGGGAACGCACCCTGGTTCCTCACCGACACACCGGGCGGCACGGAGTTCGCGACCGTGTACGCCCGTTACGCGCCCGGCGTGGAACCCGACGGTCCGTCCATGGTGGCCTGGAGCGCGGCCAAGCTCTTCGAAGCGGCGATCGCGCGGTTGGGGGACGGTGCCCGGTCCACGCCGATCACGACGGCGACGATCTTCACCGGGCTCGGCAAGATCAAGAACGACACCCTCGGCGGCCTGGCTCCACCGATCACCTTCAGTCCCGGGCAGAAGGCCGCTCCGGTGACAGATTGCGTCTTCTTCGAGCTCCTGACCGACAAGGGTTGGACGGCGAACCGCGGCAGCACCCCGGTGTGCACGAAGGGCAGCTCGTGAGACAGGTCCTCTCCTCCCGGCGCGGGGTCGCGGCGATGATCGTCGCCGCTGCTCTCGCGCTGACCGGCTGCGGCACGCGCGCGAGCGATGCCGAGGTCCGGGCCGGTGTCCCCAGCGCCGGGACGGTGACCCTGGACCAGGCGACGATCGACCAGCTCACCGCGGCCGCACAGGCCGGTGGCGTCGCCGGCAGCGGCACCGTCACCGGGCTGCCCGCCGCCGCCGGGACGGGAGCAGGCACGGGAACGACGACGACCCCGACCGCGCCCACCGACGGCGCGAAGACCGGCACCGGCCGGAGCACCGCGGGCCCGGCCACCACCACCACGTCCGGCTCGGCCTCAGCCACGTCCGGGCGCTGCACCGCCCCGGCCGCGCCCGTGAGCTTCGGTCAGATCGGGAGTTTCAGCGGGGTCCTGGGTGCGATCTTCGCCTCGGCGCGGACCACCGCGGCTATCTACGCGCAGTACGCCAACGCCTCCGGGGGCCTGGCCTGCCACCCGGTCACCGTCTACTCCGTCGACGACGGCGGTGACCCCAGCCGCGCGGCCGCCCTCGCCCAGGACCTCATCGGGACCAAGAAGGTGTCTGCCCTGGTGGCGACGTTCGCGCCGCTGTCGATGGGAGGAATCCTGCCGGTGGTGGAACGCAACAAGACTCCGATGATCGGTGGCGACGCGGTCGACCCGGCGTGGTTCAGCCGCCCGCTGCTGTTCCCGCAGGGCGCCGGTCTCGACGCGATGATCGAGGGCAGCCTCCGC
>DASSAD010000029.1:0-4851 GCA_035685725.1 Amycolatopsis sp.
GCGGGGAAGACCGTGTTCTCCGCGCGGGCCCGCGTGGTCGAACTGCTGCGGGAGAGCGGCGACCTCGACGGTGAACCCCGGCCGGTCACCCGGCCCGTGAAGTTCTACGAGCGGGGCGACAAGCCGCTTGAGATCGTCACCTCCGGTCAGTGGTACATACGGAACGGCGGGCGCGACGCAAGAATCCGTTCTGAACTACTTGAGCGGGGACGGGAGCTGAACTGGCACCCGGCGCACATGCGGGTGCGGTACGAGAACTGGGTCGCAGGCCTGGCCGGCGACTGGCTGATCTCGCGGCAGCGGTTCTTCGGGGTGCCGTTCCCCGTGTGGTACCCGGTGGACGCTTCCGGCTCGCCGGTGTACTCCGCGCCGATCGTGCCGTCGGAGGACGTGCTGCCGGTTGACCCGGTGGCCGACCCGGCGCCCGGGTACGACGAGTCGCAGCGCGGGGTGCCCGGCGGGTTCATCGGCGACCCCGACATCATGGACACGTGGGCGACCTCGTCGCTCACGCCGCTGATCGTTTCCCGGTGGGGCACCGATGACGGCCTGTTCGCGCGGGTGTTCCCGATGGACATGCGGCCGCAGTCGCACGAGATCATCAGGACGTGGCTGTTCTCCACCGTGACGCGGGCGCATTTCGAGTTCGGGTCGCTGCCCTGGTCGGACACCGCGATCTCCGGGTGGATCCTGGACCCGGACCGGAAGAAGATGTCCAAGTCCAAGGGGAACGTGGTCGTCCCGACGGACCTGCTCGAACAGTACGGTTCCGATGCCGTGCGGTACTGGGCGGCGAACGGCCGGTACGGGGTGGACACGGCCTTCGACCCCGGGCAGCTCAAGGTCGGTCGGCGGCTCGCGATCAAGATCCTCAACGCGTCGAAGTTCGTGCTGTCGCTTCCGGGGCCGGTCGGGCCGGTGACGGTGCCTGTGGACCGGTCGCTGCTCGCGTCGCTCGACGCGCTGGTGGGCGAGGCCTCGGCTGCGCTGTCTTCTTATGACCACACCGGGGCGATCGAGGCGATCGAGCGGTTCTTCTGGATGTTCTGCGACGACTACCTCGAACTGGTGAAGGCGCGGGCGTACTCCGAGGACGGCGCTGGCGGGGCATCGGCGCGCTCGGCGCTGCGGCATGCGCTGTCCGTGCTGCTGCGGCTGTTCGCGCCGTTCCTGCCGTTCGTGACCGAAGAGGTGTGGTCGTGGTGGCAGTCGGGGTCGGTGCACGCGGCCGCGTGGCCGTCGCTGTCACCGTCCGAGGCTGATTCTCAGGCTGGCGATCCCGCGGTGCTCGCGGTTGCGGCAGACGTGCTCGGCCAGGTGCGGAAGGCCAAGTCGGCGGCGAAGGTCTCCATGCGCGCCGAGGCCGCACGAGTGGTCGTGCTCGGGCCCGCCCCTGGGGTCGTGCGCGCCAGCGAGGGCGACCTGATCGCGGCGGGGAACATCGCGGAGCTGTCCGTCGGGCACGCGGCGGAGTTCTCGACGGAGGTCACGCTGGCGGAGCCGGTCGCGTCTTGAGGCTTCCGGGCGGTTGTGCCTGTCATAACCGCCCGGTGCCCCGGCCGATGCGCGGCAGCCTCGGCAGCGGGCCGGTGGGGAGCCGCGGCAGCGAGTTGGTCGAGTTCACCCGCGGAATCGCGCCGGTGGCCGGGCCGAAGCGGAGCACGGCGCGCTCGCTGATCTGCTGGTAGCCGACCCGGCCGCCCCAGTGGTCCGAGCGGTTCTTGTCCGTGATCATCACGACCTCGGTGATGCAGCCGTGGCCGAGCATGCCCGTGTCTGGCCCGCGGCCTGGGCCGCTGTCGCGCAGGAGGGCGCGGCTGACCGCCTGGGTCGCCGCGGCGGCATAGCCGCTGCGGCGGCGGTCCGGCAGCGTGTAGATCATGCTGATCCGGACGATCCCGGCGACCGGGCGGGTGAGCGTCACCAGCGCCACCGGCTGCGGGACGGGCTCCCCGAACTGGGCCATGTCCCGGTGGTGCGGGATCGCCAGGTAGTGCGCGACGTCGCGGATGCGGCCTGACTTGTGCGGGACCTCCCAGAAGAACGCACCGCCGTAGCTGAGCAGGTCGGTCGCCAGGTCGGACGGCGAGGGGAGGCGCTCGGCCGCCTCGATCGCGGCGACCCTGAGCCAGTCGGCGAGCGTCGCGTGGTCCGCGCTCGTCGCGATGCGGAGCCTGCCAGGTGCGCAGGGCGGGCCGGGCAGTTCCGGCCGGTCAGGTGACGACGCGGCAAGGCGGTAGACCCGGCAGGTCCGGTGCGCCCTGACCGACATGCCGGCCCGCTGGCTCCACGCGGCGGCGAACGCGTCCGCCACCTCGGTCGGCGCGTCCACGCCGCGCACCTGCCTGCCCAGCTTCGCGAGGGTAGCGGCGAGCGCGGACGCCATCTCCGGTACCCGGCCGGAGATGAGCAGCGGCTCCGCCGGGTCGTGCACGAACGCGCCGCGCGGGTCTTCCCCGTCGGGCGGGGTCCACCAGCCGAACAGCATTCCTGTGCTCTGCGGTTGGGCCTGGTGGCGCTGCGCATCCTGCGCCGCGGACAGCAGCAGGGTGTTCTCGGCCGCTCTCGCTCTCAGGTAGCCGCCCGCCGTCGCCGCGAACCGTTCCAGATCGGAGGTGACACTCCAGCCCATGAGGACTCGTTTCTCTGGTGTTCGATCGCGGCCGTCAGACAGGTCCGGGCACGGTGGCCCGCCTGGGCGGCCGGGGAGGTAGCGATACGGTCGAGACGACAGACTGTAGGAGGTAAGGGAAAATCTTCCCGGTGAGTAACATAATGCCTACCAGTATGCGCCCTCGGCCGGGGAACGCAAGATTACCAGTAAGTAACTAATGTACCGAAAATGCCACTACGACCCGGTCTTCTACCGCGCGGTAACCAATGTTCTGGTATATGGAATTGGACGTGGGATTGGCCAGGTCGGTGTAGAGCAGCACTTCGTCCGCGCCCGCTTCCCGAGCGCGGCGGCTCACGTCGGCGGTGACCGCGCTGGCGTAGCCGCGGCCGCGTAGCTCCGGCGGCGTGTAGACCGGGCCGACCCGGATCATGCCCACGACCTGCCGGGTGACGCACGCCATGGAGACAGGCACACCGCCGGCCTCCCACAGCAAGATGCCCTGGTGGCTTAGCTTGTCGCGGACCGCGGCCGCTATGTCCGCCCTGGCCTCCGCGTCGCGCACCTCGTCAGCGAACGCGGTGAACCAGTCGGTAGCCAGTTCTGCGTCTGCGTCTGTCGCGACCCGGCCAGTGCCGTCAGGTTCGGGCACGACGAGGTCGCCGAGCCGGTAGAGACGCAGCCGGCGCTCTACGGCGACCTGGCCGCCCGGCGTGGCGGCCCGCCAACTCGCGGCGAACGACTCTGCGGCCTCGGTATGCCCGTTTACCCCTGGCAGCGGGCGGCCCCTGAGGGTGCGCGTTAGCTCGCCGGCGACGTCGGGCGGGACGGCGGTGAGCAGGACGGGATGCGGCGGGGTGTGCAGGAAGGCGCCGTCCACCGTGCCGCCTTGGCCGGCCCACCAGCCCAGCAGCGGCTCGCCGCTCGGGTGGCCCGAATAGAGCGCCGGGTTGACCCGCAATTGCTCGCTCACCGTGAGGATCACGGTGTTCCTGGCTCGCTCATGCCACAGGTACTCGCCAGCCGCCGCGAGGAACTCGGCCACGTCGCCGGTCGTCCGCCATCCCATGCGCGCCATGGTCCCATCCGGCCCGAGGAGCGTGCATCCGATTTTTCCGGATTTGAAATTGTGCCGGGAGCGGTCCCGGGGAGCTTGCGGCCTACAAATACGGATAATTCACGAATTGGGCAAGGGTCGTGATCGCGAAGACTTTTTTCGTCACGAAAGATTTGCATCGTATAAGTACACAAACTCTTCGCGAGAAATTAAGTCTTCGCGATCATCTCTAGCCGGTCGCCTTCAGAGCACAAGCCCCGGGAACTCCCGTTGTAGATTGTCAACAATCACGTTGCCCGATTGTTGACAATCCACCGGCGGGGTGCGTAGCGTCGAAGCATGGCAGCAGGAGCGGCGGGATCGGCGGGATCGGGGTCGCCGAAGGCCGGGGAAGCCGCGCGCACGTACGCGTTCGCCACCCTCCGGCAGGCCATCCATAGCGGTGACCTTGCGCCGGGGCAGCGGCTGGTCGAAGAGGAACTGGCCGGGACGATCGGGGTAACGCGGCAGTCGTTGCGGGCCGCGCTGCTTGATCTCACCGCCGAAGGGCTCGTCGAGCGGACCCCCAACCGGGGGGCGCGCGTGCGGGTCGTCACCACCGAAGAGGCCGTCGCCATCACCGAGTGCCGGATGGCCCTGGAGGCCCTCTGCGCCGTCAAAGCCGCAGAGCGGATCAGCGACGAAGATGCCGCCCAGCTCCGCGAGCTCGCGGAGAACCTCAAGCGGTCCGTCGCCGAGGCGAATCCGCCGAAGTACTCCGAGCTCAACCGGGAACTGCACCGCCGGGTCGGGGTGATCTCCGGGCAAGCCGTCGCGGTCGGGCTGCTTGAGCGGCTGCACGCGCAGCTCGTCCGGCACCAGTTCCAGCTCGCCCTTCGGCCAGGCCGTCCCGAGGTGTCGCTCGGTGAGCACCTGGCGATCGCCTATGCCGTCGCCGACCGGCGGCCCGAGGACGCCGAGCGCGCAGTCCGTGCCCACCTGGCGAGCGTCATCGAGGCGCTGCGGTCAGACAATTCGTCAGATCATGAAATTTCGGCATAAAGGAGCCTGGCTACCAATGCTCAACGTCATCGTTACCGACCCGCCGCGCGCTGACCTCGCCGAGGTGGACAAGCTCGCCACCTACGGCGTCGCCACCGTGCACGAGGCGATCGGCCGTGACGGCTACCTCGGCCCGACC
>DASSAD010000030.1:0-35910 GCA_035685725.1 Amycolatopsis sp.
GAGAACCCCTACAGCGGGATGCCGGTCGTGTTCGAGACCTCCGGGTCCACGTCGGGCCTGCGCACCGCGCTGACCTCCACCGCGCCGGGCGGGCGGGTGGTCGGCGTCGGGCTGCCGAGCAGGCCCGTCGAGATCGACTCCCGGCAGGCCGTGGTGTCCGAAATAGACATCGTGACCTCGAGTGCGCACGTGTGCCGGCACGATCTGCCGATGGCGGTCGATCTGCTGGCCCGGCGCCCGTTGAGCGGCGAAATCGTCGCGCAGGTCCTGCCGCTGTCCCGGATCGCCGATGACGGGCTCGCCCCGCTGGCTTCCGGTGCGGCGCAAGGGAAAACCGTGATCGAAATTCTGGGAAAGGTGGACTGATGGTACATCGGCGTCTCATCAAGAACGGCACCGTCATTTCGATGGACGACCAGGTCGGCGACTTCCCCCGGGGTGACGTCCTGATCGAAGGGCAAAAGATCGTCGCGGTGGGGCCCGATCTCGGCGAGGTCGATGCCGAGGTCGTCGACGCCAGCGGACAGATCGTGATGCCGGGTCTGATCGACACGCACCGGCACACCTGGCAGGCGTTCCTGCGCGGCATCGCCGCCGACTGGACGCTCGGGCAGTACATGACCGGTCTGCACCTGGGCCTGAGCGCGTTCTTCACGCCGGACGACACCTACGCGGGCAACTTCGTCGGCGCCGTCGAAGCGCTCGACAGCGGGATCACCACGCTGCTCGACTGGTCGCACAACGTGAACACGCCGGAGCACAGCGACGCCGCGGTCACCGCGCTGCGGGACTCGGGCATGCGGGCCGTCTTCGCCCACGGCGGCGGCGCGGACATGTACCAGGTGCCCAGCGTCGTCCCGCACGACCTGGACGTCCGGCGGGTCCGCGACCAGTACTTCTCCTCCGACGAGGGCCTGGTCACGATGGCGATGGCGCTGCGCGGACCGCAGTTCGCCACCCTGGACATCACCGAAAGCGACCTCGCCCTGGCCCGCGAGCTGGGCCTGGCCGTCACCATGCACGCCGGCGACGGCGAATGGGGCCGCAGCGGCCCGATCCGGCAGCTGCACGGCCGGGGCCTGCTCGGGCCCGACATCACCTACGTGCACCTCAACACCCTCGGCGACGACGAACTGGCGCTGATCGCCGAGTCGGGCGGCATGGCGTCCATCGCCCCCGACATCGAGATGCAGATGGGCCACGGCTGGCCGGCCACCGGGCGGCTGATGGCGGCCGGCATCCGCCCGAGCCTGTCCATCGACACCTGCGTTTCCAACAGCGGGCACATGTTCGGCACCATGCAGATCACGCTCGCCGCGCAGCGCGCGCTCGACAACACCGAGCCCGGCGCCAGCGACCGCGCGTCCGTCTCGCTGAGCTCGCGCGACGTGCTCTCCTTCGCCACCACCGAGGGCGCCCGGGTCTGCGGCCTGGAGCAGAAGGTCGGCTCGCTGACCCCCGGCAAGCAGGCCGACATCCTGCTGGTGCGCGCGGACACGCTTTCCCTGGCACCGCTGAACAACCCGATCGGCCAGATCGTCTACACGGCACACCCGGGTCTGGTCGAGACCATCTTCGTCGCGGGCAACATCGTGAAGCGCGACGGAACGCTCATCGACGATCTCGGCAAGCGCGCCTGCCGCCTGGCCACGGAACACCGCGACGACCTGTTCGAGCGCGCCGTCCGCACCGAAAAACTCGCCGACGCCCGGATCGGTGGCACCTGGCAGCCCGCCCCGCTGGCAGCCGGCTGACCCCCGCGCGCGAACCGGTCATCGAGCGAAAAAGAGAAATAATCTAAGGAGAAACCAGGATATGGGCATCGCGACCTACGGCAGCACCAATGTCGACTGGGAAGCACGGATCGACATGGACCGGCTGCGCCGGGAGCGGCTCGCACGGCTGAAGTCCTACCTCGAACAGTCGGAGTTCGGCGCCGTGCTCGCGTTCGACTTCTACAACATCCGGTACATGACGGCCACCCACATCGGTACCTGGGGCATCGACAAGATGGTGCGCTTCGCGCTGCTCATGCGGGGCGCGGAGCCGATCGTGTGGGACTTCGGCTCGGCCGCGAAGCACCACCAGCTCTACAACCCCTGGCTCTCCGACGAGGTCGTCGACGAGGAGACCGGCGTCCGGCACATGGTGGAGGGCACTTCCCGGTCCCGGGCGGGCATTTCCACCCTGCGCGGCGCGATCCACCCCGGCGCGGCGCGTGCCGAGTCGGTCGCCGCGAAGATCGCGGAGGAGCTGCGCAAGCACGGCCTGGACAAGGAACCTCTCGGTGTCGACTTCGTCGAACTGCCGGTGCTGCACGCGCTGCAGGCCGAAGGTCTGGACATCCAGGACGGGCAGCAGCTGTTCATCGAAGCCCGGCGGGTCAAGACGCGTGACGAGATCTCGCTGCTGACGCACGCCTGCGGGCTGGCCGACATGGCCTACGAGGAGCTCTACCGCGCGCTCAAGCCCGGAATGAAGGAGAACGAGACCGTCGGCCTGGTCTCGAAACTGCTCTACGACAACGGTTCCGAATTCGTCTCCGGGATCAACGCGATTTCCGGCGAACGCTGCAACCCGCACCCGCACCTGTATTCCGACCGGATGATGCGGCCCGGCGACCCGGCGTACTTCGACATCGTGCACACCTATCTCGGTTACCAGACCTGTTATTACCGCACCTTCGCGGTCGGCAGCGCGTCCCCGGCGATGCGCGACGCGTACAAGCGTGCCCGCGAGATCATGGACGTTTCGCTGGCCGCGGTGAAGCCGGGCGCCACGACCGCGGACATCGTTTCGCTGTGGCCCAAGGCGCAGGAGTTCGGCTTCGAAAACGAGGAAGCCGCCTTCGCCCTGCAGTACGGACACGGCGTGGGCATCTCGGTCTGGGAGAAACCGATCTTCTCCCGGCTCACCTCGCTGGATCACCCCGAGGTGATCGAGGAAGGCAACGTGTTCGCGCTGGAGACCTACTGGCCGGGCAAGGACGGCTGGTCGGCGGCGCGGATCGAGGAGGAGCTGGTGGTGACCGCCGACGGCTGCGAGGTGATCACCCGGTTCCCGGCCGAGGAGCTGCTGGTCGCCGGTCAACGCTACTTCTCGGTGAACGGCCCGCTGCCCGCGGTCCGGGAGTTCCAGTCGCATCTGAACACCCCGCTGGGCCGGGGCGAGGCCTGAGGTAGCCAGCCATGACCACAAGCGAAACGACGACCGCGCCGGACGCCGTCGCCCAGTACCGGATGCGCATCGGCGGCCAGTGGGTCGAGGCCGCCTCCGGCGCGCGGTTCGAAACCACCAACCCGTTCTCCGGACAGGCCTGGGCCAGCGTCCCCGACGCGGGTGCCGAGGACGTCGACCGCGCGGTCGAGGCGGCCACCGCCGCGATGGCCGGGGAATGGGGCCGCGCCACCGGTTTCGAGCGGGCGCGGTACATGCGCAAGCTCGCCGACATCCTGGAACGCGACGCCGAGCAACTGTCCGTTCTGGAAAGCACGGACAACGGCAAGCTGATCCGTGAAACCTCGGGACAGGCGAAGGCGCTGCCGGAATGGCTGCGCTACTTCGCCGGGATCGCCGACAAGCTGCAGGGCGAGGTGATTCCCCCGCAGAACCCGGACTTCCTCATCTACACCCGGCACGAGCCCATCGGCGTGGTCGGCGCGATCGTGCCGTGGAACTCGCCGCTCTCGCTGCTGATGTGGAAGTTCGCGCCGCTGCTGGCCGCCGGGTGCACCCTGGTGGTCAAGCCGTCGGAGTACACCCCGGTGACCGCGCTGGAACTGGCCAAGCGGGTCGAAGAGGCCGGGTTGCCCGAAGGGGTGATCAACGTCGTCACCGGGCGCAGCGCCGAGCTGGGCGCGGCGCTGGTGGCACACCCCGGGGTCCGGCAGGTCGCGTTCACCGGCTCCCCGGCGATCGGCATCAAGGTCGCCCAGGGCGCGGCGACCCACCTCGCCCGCACCACCCTGGAACTGGGCGGGAAGTCCGCGCAGGTGGTGTTCCCCGACGCCGACCTCGACGCCGCCGTCAACGGGGTGATCGCCGGGATCTTCGCCGCGTCCGGCCAGACCTGCGTCGCCGGCTCCCGGCTGGTCGTGCACGAAGACGTGCACGACGCGCTGCTGGAACGCCTCGTCGCCAGGGCGCGCACGATCAAGCTCGGCGATCCGCTGGACGTGACGAGCGAGATGGGCCCGCTGGCCAACGAAACCCAGCTGCGCACCGTGACCGGGTTCGTGCGGCGCGCGGTCGAGGAAGGCGCGAAGATCGCGCACGGCGGCACCACCGATCCGGGCCTCGGCGGGCTGTTCTTCCAGCCGACGATCGTCACCGACGTCGGGTGCGAATTCGAGATCGCGCAGGAGGAGATCTTCGGGCCGGTGCTGTCGGTCCTGCGGTTCGGCACCGAAGAAGAGGCCATCCGCATCGCGAACGCCACCCGCTTCGGGCTCGGCGCGGGCGTGTGGACCGGCGACGTGCGCCGGGCACACCGGGTCGCCCACCAGCTGCGGGCTGGCAACGTCTGGGTCAACGCCTACCGCATGGTGGCGCCCAACGTGCCCTTCGGCGGCAGTGGGCACAGCGGGTGGGGCCGCGAAAGCGGCATCGACGCGGTGCGCGAATACACCGACACCAAGGCGATCTGGGTCGACATGGTCGGCAACACCCGCGACCCGTTCAAATTGAACTGAAGGATTCACCGTGACGACTTCGCTGACGATCACCAGGATCGAGACCATCGCGGTACTCGCGCCGCTGCCGAAGCTCTTCCGCGGCAGTTACTACCGCATGACGCAACGCGCCACCGTGATCACCCGCGTGCACACCGATGAGGGCATCGTCGGCGAAGCGTACGTCGGCGACGAGGACCAGCACCTCGACACGCTGCGTGCCATCACGGCCAAGGAAATCGAACCGGCCCTGATCGGCATGGACGCGTTCGCGGTGGAGAACTGCTGGGCCGCCGGTTACCGCAGCACCTTCGACATCCTGCGGGACCGGCGCCTCGGCCTGGTCGCGCTGGCCGGGGTGGACACCGCGATCTGGGACGCCATCGGCAAGGCGGTCGGGCTGCCGCTGTGGAAGCTCTGGGGCGGTGCCACGAACAAGGTGCCGCTCATCGCCATCGGGGGCTACTACGGCGAGCCGCTCGGCTCGATCGCCGAGGAGATCGCCGCCTACCGCGAACTGGGCCTGGCGGGCATCAAGTTCAAGGTGGGCGGCGCCGGGCCGGAGCAGGACGCGGCACGGGTGCTGGCCGCCAGGGAGGCCGCCGGGGACGACTTCGTCATCGCGATCGACGCCAACCAGGGGTACACCGTCGCCGATGCCGTGGCGCTGAGCCGGCGGCTCGACGGTGCCGGGATCCGCTGGTTCGAGGAGCCGGTGCGCTGGCACAACGACCGGCGCTCGATGGCCGACGTCCGGTATCGCGGCAGCCTCCCGGTGTGTGCGGGGCAGAGCGAGCTCTCCCCCGCCGGCTGCCGGGAGCTGATGGAACTGGGCGCGATCGACGTGTGCAACTTCGACGCGTCGTGGTCCGGTGGCCCCACCGCCTGGCGCCGGACCGCGGCGATCGCGGCCAGCTACGACGTGGAAATGGCGCACCACGAGGAGCCGCAGGTGTCCGCGCACCTGATCGCGAGCCAGCCGCACGGCACCTACGCCGAGTGCTTCCATCCCGACCGGGATCCGTTCTGGTGGAACCTGATCGCCACGCCACGGCGGATCGAGCAGGGCCACCTCGAACTCGGCGACACGCCCGGCCTCGGCTGGGAGCTGGACTGGGACTACGTGAACCGCTACCGCCAGTCCTAAATAGACAATCCTAAGTAGACATCCCAAGTAGACATTGACGGCGAACAGGCAAAGGAGCCCGTGATGGCCGGCCCGAAGATCGCGATAGTCGGATCTGGCGCCAACGGCAGTTCGATCGGCGCGGATCTGGTCCGGGCCGGCCATGATGTCGTGCTCGTCGAGCAGTGGCCCGAGCACGTCGCGGCGATGCGGCGCCACGGCGTCCGCATCGAGATGCCCGGCGAGACGGTCACCGTGCCGGTGCGGGTGTGTCACCTGTGCGAGGTGGCCACCTTCACCGAGCGGTTCGACGTCGTGCTGATCCTGATGAAGGCCTACGACACGCCCTGGGCGGTCCGGCTGATCGAGCCCTACCTCAAGCCGGGCGGCCTGATCGCCGGGGTGCAGAACGGCATGACGACCGACGCCGTCGCCGCGGCCGCGGGCACGCACCGCACGATCGGTGCCGTCATCGAGATCTCGTCGATGATGGTCGACCCGGGTGTCGTGCAGCGCCATTCCCCGCCCGAGCGGTCCTGGTTCGCGGTCGGTTCGCTCGACCCGATCACCGCCGGGCGTGAGGCGGAGATCGCCGCGCTGCTGCGCTGTTCCGGGACCGTCGAGACGGTGGCCGACATCAGCTCGGCGAAGTGGATGAAGCTGGTCAGCAACAGCACGACGCTGGTCACCACCGCGATCCTCGGGCTGCCGCTGCTCGCCGCGGCGGCGACGCCCGGCATGCGCGAGCTGATGCTGCGAGCCGGCCAGGAAGCGCTCGACACCGGCACCGCGCTCGGGTTCGCGCCCCTGCCGATCTTCGGGTTGAAACCGGCGGACATGGCCCGCCCGGAACGGATCGTGGAACTCCTGCTCGACACCCTCAACGCCGGGTTCGTGCTGCCGGAGACGACCACGACGATCCTGCACGACTGGCGCAAGGGCCGGCACAGCGAGGTCGACGACATCAATGGTCAGGTCGTGGCCCACCAGGAGCGCCTCGGCGGCCGGGCGCCGGTCAACGCCGCGGTGGTGGAGATCGCCCACCGGATCGAGCGCGGCGAGCTGAAACCCGAGCCGGGCAACCTGGCCCTGCTCGAAGACCTCGCCGGACGGCACGTCCGGCCCTCGTCACGGCTCCGGTGACCGGCACGTCCCGGGCGGCTCCGCGGCCCGGGACAGGCGCGCGCCCCAGTCGCGCAGCCGGCCGGTGAGTTCCGGCGGGGAAAGCACTTCGACCTCCGCGCCGGTCATGCCGACGGCCGTGACGGCCAAGTCCAGCGAGTCGGTGGTCATCCGCAGCAGGCAGCCCGCCGGAGAACTCTCCTCGACCGTGCACCACCGGCCGAGGAGGTCCCGCACCGCCGCGGCGGGAGCATGGACACGGACCTCCACCCGGTACGGGGCGGGCAGAGCACCCAGCCGGGAGCGGACGAAGTCCGCGGCGTCCGCCGCGGGCAGCGCCCGGGGCCGGAACCGGGCGCCGGTGCCGCGAGGCTCGGCGAGCCGATCGAGGCGGAAGCTCCGCCAGTCGTGGCGCAGCAGGTCGTAGGCGACGAGATACCACCGCCGCCCGAGCGAGACCAGCCGGTGCGGCTCGACGTGCCGGTCGCTCCGTTGCCCTCCGGCGGCGGTGTAGGCGAACCGCAGCCTTTCGTCGTCCCGGCAGGCGAGTGCGACCGTCGTCAGGACATCCGGGTCGGCGACGGGGTCGGCGCCTGGGCCGGTCGCCGGGCTCCACATCGCCGGCACGGTCATCGACCGCAGTGCCTCCACCCGGCTCCGCAAGCGCACCGGCATCACCTGGAGCACCTTCGCCAACACCCGCACCGAGGATTCCTCGATGCCCTCCACCGCACCCTGCGCGGCCGCCTGCAACCCCAGCGCGAGCGCGACCGCCTCTTCGTCGTCCACGACGAGCGGCGGCAGCGCCGCGCCCGCGGCCAGCCGGTAGCCGCCGTCGACACCCCGGCCGGCTTCGACCGGATACCCGAGGTCCCGCAACCGTTCGATGTCCCGGCGCAGTGTGCGCGCCGAGATCCGCAGTCGCGCGGCCAGTTCGGCTCCGGGCCAGAACCGGTGCGTCTGCAACAGCGACAGCAGCCGCAGGGTCCGCGAACTCGTATTCGCCATGCTCTCGATTCTTCCCGCATTCAGGTCGGAAAGTGGCCGCTACCGGATCTAGCGTGGGCGGTGAACCGGACAGCACAGAAAGGCCGAGACGATGAACATCACCGGGAACATCACCGGGAACGCCACCGGGAACGCCACCGGGAACGCCACCGACCAGGGCACCACCGCGACGCTGCCCGCCGAGCACGCCGATCTGATTTCGGCACTGGCTCAGCACCGGGAGTTCCTGCGCACGACCGTCCGCGACCTCACCGACGAGCAGGCCGCCGCGCGCACCACGGTGAGCGAACTGTGCCTGGGCGGGCTGATCAAACACGTCACCTCCGTGGAACGGATGTGGACCACGTTCATCCTGGAAGGTCCGTCGGCGATGGGTGACTTCACCACGATGACGGAGGAGGATTGGGCGCGGCGGGCGGCGGACTTCCGGGTCCTGGCGGGCGAAACGCTGTCCGGCCTGCTCGACGCCTACGCCGAGGTGGCGCGCCGGACCGAGGAGATCGTGGCCGCACTGCCGGATCTGGACGTCTCCCACCCGCTTCCCCGGGCACCCTGGTTCGAGCCCGGCGCACGGTGGTCGGCACGCCGCGTGCTGCTGCACATCATGGCCGAGACGGCACAGCACGCGGGCCACGCGGACATCATCCGGGAGTCGCTGGACGGCGCGAAGACCATGGGTTAGGCGATCTCGGCGTTCTGTTGCCTGGATCTGCCGAAGTCCGGTTGGAGACGGAGCTGCGGCGGCTGTTGCGACTCCTCGCCGCGCGTACCGGGCAAGAGCTGGTCGTGGCCGGGATCGCCGGGGACGCGGAAGTGGGTCGTGACACGGCCTCGAACTACGTGAGCTTGTTGGAGGCTCTTCATCTGGTGACCCTGCTTCCCGCCTGGTCGACCAACGTCACGACGAGAGCGAAACGGCGGTCGAAGGTTGTCGTCGTGGATACGGGTCTCGCGGCCGATCTCCGTGGGCTCGGTGAACAGGCGTTCGCGCCGACCGCGGACGGCACGGCGGCTGGTGCGTTGTTCGAGACCTTCGTGATCACCGAGGTCTTCAAGCAGGCGACCTGGAGCGAGCGTAGCGTCGACCTGTCGTCCTTCAGGGACCGTGCTGGTGCCGAGGTGGATCTGATCGTGGAAGACCGCCGCTCGGGAGAACTGGCCGGAATCGCAATCAAACTCACCGGCACGCCGAGCGCCCGGCACGCCAGGCACCTGGTGATGCTGCGGGACGAACTCGGCGATCGGTTCACGACCGGACTGGTCATCCACGCCGGACGACAGACCCTGCCCCTCGGCGACCGGATCTGGGCGGTTCCGGTCTCGGCGTTGTGGCGCTCGGACGACTGACCCGCGGCGGCAGACCACCGGCGACCCCGTGGGGCAACGGGAAGTGAGACGACCGCCGCCCGGCCGTGGACTCCGCACCCCGGGCCGGACTCAGGACTTCGCGGCCGGCACCTGGAAGACCTCGGGGTGGCCGGAAAGCTCGACCCGGGTGCGGCGGATGTGCAGGCCGAGGATGCGCTCCGCCGAGGCGTGGTCGCGGGCCTGGAGCGCCTCGATCAGCAGCCGGTGCTCGGCGCGGATGATCCAGCCGCGCCGGGTGCCGGTCAGGCGGGTGAAGGCCCGCCGGTAATGCTGCGTGGTGTCCCACAGCCGCGCGACCATCGACGCGAGTTCGTCCGCCTGGTGATGCCGGTAGGTCGCCCAGTGCAGCTGCCGGTCGAGCACCAGGAACTCTTCCACATCAGTGGTCTTCTCGATGCGTTCCTGGATGTCCCACAGCTCGTCGATGTCCTCATCGGACAGTCCGGGCGCGGACTCGGCCAGCAGCAGCGGTTCCAGCCGCTCGCGGATCTTGTAGCTCAGCTCGCATTCGCGCATGTCCATCTGCGTGACCCAGGCACCCTGGTTGGCGCGCAAGGTCACCAGCCCGCGGGACTGCAGGATGCGCAGGGCCTCCCGCACGGGGAGCCGGCTGGTCCGCAGTTCCTCGGCCAGCTCGTCCTGGATGATCCGGGTGCCCGGGGCGAGCCGCCCGGACAGGATTCGTTCGCGCAGCTGATCGGCGATCCGCTGGCTCGCCACGGCGGCGGGCACGGCGCCGTTGCTCCGGGCGCCGCGCCCACCCCCGCTCGTGCTCTCGGTGTTCACCGAACCACCTTGACTTTTCCCTCGACCCGGCTCTCGGCTCAGGCGAAGGCCTCCGGGTTATGGTCGAACGCCTTGCCGTTCGGATAGGACACTAGCTCACATTGCAGGCCCCACGGCGACAGGAAGTACACCCACCGTTGCCCCAAGCTGGCGCCCTTGCTCGTGGTCGGCTCGCCGAGTACCCGCAGCCCACGCCGGTGCAGATCGGCCACGGCGGCGTCGAGATCATCGACGTAGAGGGCGATGTGGTGGCCGCCGATGTCGCTGTTGCGCGGCACGTCCTGGCGCTGGTCCGCGGCTTCGTACTCGAAGACCTCGAAGATCGCCTGCCCGCCGAGGCGGAAGAAGTGCAGGCGGCGCATCACCGTCTTGTCGTCGACGTTGAGGTGCTCGCTCATCCAGTTCCCGTCCGGGTCCTGCATCGGGCCCAGCGTGTACAGGTACTCGCAGCCCAGCACGTCGACGAAGAACTCGCGGGCCTGGTCGAGGTCGGGAACGGTCAGGCCGATGTGGTCGACGCCGGTGAGTCCAGGGATGGGCATAGAACCTCCTTTGGATCCATTCGCACCTTGATTTTGTGCGACTTGCCGCGCATAGTCTACGGTACGTACGCAAGATGGATCCATTCTGCGGATGAGTTCGTCCTCAAGGAGCACCGATGCCCACCCATAAGAAACTGGCCGCCACCTCGCCTTGGGTGGGGTTGACCACCTCCACCAAGGACTGGGACACCGCGGATCCGGACCATCTGCTGCAGTTGCTCGGCGAGGCGATCTGGATCCGGGCGTTCGAAGAGTACGTGCTCGAACTGGCCGGACAGGGCCTGATCCACGGCCCGGCGCACTCGAGCATCGGCCAGGAGGGCGGCGCGGTCGGTTCGGTGCTGCCCCTGCGCAGCGACGACTTCGTGAACGGCTCGCACCGCGGCCACCACCAGTTCCTCGCCAAGGCGTTCGGGCACGTCATGCCCCGCAAGTCCGGGGTGCTCCCCGAGCTGAACGACGAGGTCCGCACCGTGCTGCGCCGGACGCTCGCCGAGATCTGCGGCCTCGCCGACGGCTACTGCCGGGGCCGCGGCGGCTCGATGCACCTGCAATGGCGCGAAGCCGGGGCGATGGGCACCAACGCCATCGTCGGCGGCGGGGTGCCGCAGGCCGCGGGCTTCGCCTGGAACCAGCTGCACGCCGGAACCGACGCGGTGACCGTGACCTACTTCGGCGACGGTGCCGTGAACATCGGTTCGGTCCTGGAGAGCTTCAACCTCGCGGCGGCCTGGAAGCTGCCGATCTGCTTCTTCATCGAGAACAACCAGTACGCCGTCTCGACCCCGGTCCAGGAGGCGACCGCCGAGCCGCGCCTGTCCGCCCGCGGGCTCGGCTTCAACATCCCCAGCTGGCGCGTGGACGGAATGGACCCGCTCGCCGTCTCCCTGGCGATGAACGAAGCCCTCGCGCACATGCGCGCCGGCAACGGCCCCACCATCATCGAGGCCGACCTCTACCGCTACTTCCACCAGAACGGGCCCTACCCGGGCAGCGCCTTCGGCTACCGCGACAAGGCCGAGGAGAAGGCCTGGCGCGACCGCGACCCGATCGAGCTGCTGACCGCGCAGGTCACCCGCCGCAAGCTCGTCTCGGCCGACGAGGTGGCCGCCGCACGCGACGAGATCGTCGGCGTGATGCACGAGATCGGCGACTCGCTGCTGGAGCCGCTTCCCGGCGGCAAGCCGGGACAGCGCCGCATCAAGCCGGCGCTGTGGCCGGACACCGGCTTCGTCGACGTCGGCATCCGCGGCGATCTGTCCGAGTTGGACGGCAGCCGCTACGAGGAGGAAGCCACCTTCTCCGGTGAGCTGGCACAGCGGCGGTTCATCGACGCCGTCAGCGACGTGATCGGGCACCGCATGAAGACCGACGAGCGCGTCGTGGTGCTCGGCGAGGACGTCAACCGCCTCAAGGGCGGCACCAACGGCGCCACGAAGCGGGCGCTCGAACTGGCCCCCGAGCGCGTGCTGGGCACACCGATCAGCGAAAACGCCTTCGCCGGCCTCGGCGGCGGCATGGCGATCGACGGGCGGTTCCGGCCGATCGTCGAGTTCATGTACGCCGACTTCATGTGGGTCGCGGCCGACCAGCTGTTCAACCAGGTCGCCAAGGCCCGCCACATGTTCGGCGGCGAGACCCCGGTGCCGTTCGTGCTGCGCAGCAAGCTCGCCGCGGGCACCGGCTACGGCTCGCAGCACTCGATGGACCCCGCGGGCGTGCTCACCACGGCGGCCGGACTGCGGGTGGTCGCCCCGTCGACGCCGTTCGACTACGTCGGCCTGCTGAACACCGCGCTCGCCTGCGACGACCCGGTGGTCGTCCTGGAACACGTCGACCTCTACGGCTCGACCGGCACCGGGCCGGTCGACGATTTCGACTACCGCATCCCGGTGGGCAAGGCCGCGCTGCGCCGCGAAGGCGACGACCTGACGGTGATCTCCTACGGCTGGATGGTCCCGCACTGCCAGGCGGCGCTCGACGAGGTGCCGGAGATCAACGCCGACCTGATCGACCTGCGCTGGCTCGACCGCGCCAGCCTGGACTGGGAAACGATCGAGGCGAGCGTCAAGAAGACCAACCGGGTGCTCATCGTCGAGCAGGGCGCGCTCGGCACGTCCTACGGCGGACGGCTGGCGGACGAGATCCAGCGCCGGCTCTTCGACTGGCTCGACGCCCCGATCGAACGCGTCACCGGTGGGGAAGCCTCCCCGAGCATCAGCAAGGTGCTGGAGCGTGCGGCGATCGCCCGCACCGAAGAAGTCGTCACCGCCCTGCGCGAGATCGCGTCGAACTGAGCCACGAACCGACTTCGCGGTTTGAGATCAAGGAGTTAGACCATGGCAACGCTACTGCGCGTGCCCGAAGTCGCCGCAGGCGCGACGGAAGCCGTTCTTTCCCACTGGCTCGTCAAGGAAAACGTCCCGTTCGCCACCGGTGAGCCGATCGTGGTGATCGAGACCGAGAAGGCCTCGGTCGAGGTGGAAGCCGAGGCGGACGCGGTGATCCTGCGGACGCTGGTGTCCGACGGGTCCGGGGTCGAGGTCGGGTCGCCGATGGCGCTCATCGGCGACGCGAGCGAGCAGGGTGCCGACATCGACAAGCTGCTCGCCGAACTGGGTGTCAGCGGCCCGGTCGCGGAAAAGGAGGCCCCCGCCCGGCGCGAGGTGCCCGAAACCCCCGCCGCCGCACCGGCCGCACCCACGCCCACGGCCACACCCACTGCCACACCCGCTGCCACACCCGCTGCCGCGACCGTGGCGCAGGCGGCCACCAACGGCTCCGGCTCGGGGCGGATCTTCATCAGCCCGCTCGCCCGCAAGCTCCTCAAGGAAGCGGGCCTGACCGCGGACCAGGTCAGCGGCACCGGCCCGAACGGGCGCATCGTCCGGCGGGACGTGGACCGCGCGATCGCCGAGGCTCGGACGGCCGCACCGGTCGCCGCGGTGACTCCCCCGACTGCCCCGGCTGCGGCGACTCCGGCGGCTGCGGCGACTCCCACGCCCGCGGCGCGGCCGGCATTCGGTGCCGAGTTCACCGAAATCCCGCACACCAGGCTGCGGCGCGCGGTCGCGAACCGGCTGACGGCCAGCAAGCAGAACATCCCGCACTTCTACGTCAAGCGGACCGCCCGCATCGACGCGCTGCTGGCCCTGCGCAAGCAGCTCAACGAGGTGTCCCCGCAGAAGATCTCCGTCAACGACCTGGTGATCCGTGCGGTCGCGGTCGCCCACCAGGCGGTTCCCGACGCCAACGTCATCTGGACCGACGAGGCGATGCGGCGGTTCGACTCGGTGGACATCGCGGTGGCGATCGCGTCCGAGCGCGGCCTGGTCACGCCGGTCCTGCGGGGCGTGGAGAAGACCTCGCCGAGCGCGATCGCAAGCCAGGTCAAGGAGTTCGTGAAGCAGGCCAACGAAGGCAAGCTGCAGCAGCGTGACCTGGAGGGTGGCTCGATCAGCGTCACCAACCTCGGCATGTACGGCGTCGAGGAGTTCTCGGCGATCATCAACCCGCCGCACTCGGCCATCCTGGCGGTCGGCGCCGGCCAGTCCGCGCCCGCCGTCGTGGACGGCACGGTGCAGGTCGCGACCCAGATGGCGCTGGTGCTCTCGGTCGACCACCGCGCGATCGACGGCGCGCTGGCCGCCCAGTGGATGGACGCGCTCGTGCGCACCCTGGAAGAACCCCTGCGGTTGCTCGCGTAACGCGGCGGCCCACCCGCGGAACCCCTGGCCTGACTCATGGCCAGGGGTTCCGTGTATTTCAGCCGCCGCAACCGCACCGGAGAACTCGGCGACCGGAAGGGGGGACACGCGGGTCGTTTGCGTTGCTTGAAATTGGCCGGGCACGGACATCGCGAAAAGGACCAATTGCCGTGAATCGGTCGTTTTCCCGCCGTTCTCGTTTCGGATCGGCAGCGGGAACATCACCCTGGTTGCCGAACGCCGAAGCCGCGTGGTTCGATCCCGCCGTGCAACCCTCTTCCTACGACCAGGCCGGCAGACCGCCGCTGGACGGGCCACTGCGCCTGGTGATCGTGCTGATGTTCGTGAACCTCGGATTGTCCGTGGTGCTCACCGGATTGATGCTCGTCTTCCACCAAAGCGTCGTGGACTACCAGATCGCGCATCTGAACCTGGGATCGAATCCCGATCCCCGTGTCCTCGCGGCCGTTCGCAAGTCTCTCGACGGCGCCCTGTGGGGTCGCTTGGGCGGCGTTGTCGTGGTTTCCCTCCTTTATGTGTGGCGGGCCTTCGCGCTGCGACGCGGTTCTCGGCGGGCCTACCTGCGGCTGCAATGGATCTGCGGCGCGGGTCTGGTCGGCATCGTGTATCTGATCGTGGCCGGGAACTACCCGGTGTGGATGCGGGTCGAACAGGTGCTGCAGGGCCTCGTGCTGATCTCCCTGCTGGTGGCGGTGAACCGCGCCCCGGTGCGGGCACGGTTCGCGCGGCAGCCCGTCGCACCCGCGTCGGGAAACGGCTTTCTGTGAACAGACCGTTCTGGGGCGGGAAAGTGCCCGCCCCAGAACGGGAAAACGCCGGCCTCAGGCGGTGGCCCCGGGATCCCGCGGTCGCGGGGCGACGGTGCTGACCGACGCCCGGCCGAAGGTCCGCCACGTCGCGACCGAAACGACCGCCGCGATCTACCGGATCCGCGCTTCCCCGTTCCCGCCTTTTCTCGCCGGGGAAACACCCACGGGGCTGTCGGTGCCGCCGCTCACCCGGCCGAGGCCTTCGGCGGCACCGACAATCCCCGCCGCTCCAACTTGTGCCAGGGCAGCCGCGCACCCGCCAGTGCGGTGACCACGGACTGGATCACCACGAGGTACATCAGCTGCCGGTACACGATCTGTTGCAGCGGCAGGGTGAGCAGCGGGCGCAAGCGCTCGCCGTCCAGCTTGAACGCGACCACGCCCGGCACGGCCTGCAGCGCCAGGAACCCCAGCCAGGTCGCCGCGATGGCCAGTGGCTTCTGGGTGAACAGCCCGAAGAAGCCCGCCAGGTCGACCACGGGTGCGATCACGGGGAGCAGCACCTGGAACACCACCAGGTACGGCAGGCCCCGGCGACCCAGCTTGCCCGCCTGGCCGCGCTCCACCACCGCACGCCGGTGTTTCCAGGCCGCCTGCAGGGTCCCGTAGCACCACCGGTAGCGCTGTTTCCACAGCTGGCCCATCGTGGCGGGAGCCTCCGTCCAGGCGACGGCCCGCTCCTCGTAGGCCACTCGCCACCCGCTGCGCTCCAGCGCCATGGTCAAATCCGTGTCCTCGGCCAGGGTCTCGACCGACACGTCACCGATCTCCCGCATCGCGGAGCGGCGGAAGGCGCCGATCGCCCCCGGGACCGTCGGCATGCACTGGAAGGCGTCGTAAACGCGGCGGTCGAGGTTGAACCCGATCACGTACTCGATGTGCTGCCACCGCCCGAGCAAACCCTTCCGGTTCCCGACCTTCGCATTGCCGGACACCGCGCCCACGCCGTCGTCGCCGAAGTGCGCGACCAGCCTGCCGACGGCATCGCGATCGAGGATCGTATCGCCGTCCACCATGACGACGAACTCGGTGCGGGCCGCGGCGAGCCCGGTGTTCAGCGCGGCCGCCTTGCCCGCGTTCGGCTGGCGGATCAGCCGGAGGCCGGGAAGCCGCCGCCGCAGCCGCTCGACCACGTCGACGGTGCGGTCGGTGGAGCCGTCGTCGACCACGATCACCTCGACCGGATGGTTGGAGGCGAGCACGGACCGGACGGTGGCGCCGATCCCGGCCTCCTCGTTGTAGGCGGGGACGAGCACGGTCGCCCGTTCGCGGACCCGCCGCGGCGGCCGCCACCGCCGGGCACGCCACACGTGCACCGGCGTGATGACCAGCACGATCAGCGTGCGCAGGACGGCCAGCACCGTAGCGGCGATGAGCAGGGTCCGCACGGCACCCGCCAGCCATCCCGATGCCTGCAGGGCCCCGATTAGCAGCCACCCGGTCGCCCGGTCGATCAAGCCCGCGGGGTTCGTCACGCCCGAGACGTTGAGTGCCGCGCCGATCGAGTCGATCCGCCACCCGGTGTCCCGCAACGTGGGTACCAGACGGTCCAGTGCGGCCACGGTCTGGGCGCCCCCGGAATCGTGCATGAGGACGACCTTGCCGTGGTCGTCCCGTGGGGTGGAGTCGGCGACGATCGCGTTCACCCCGGGCTCCCGCCAGTCCTGCGAATCGGTGTCGGCGAGCACGACCTGGCGACCGGTGTTGCCGATGCGCAGGATCGCCTTCCACGCGTCGTAGTCGACCGAGCTAGCGACCGGTGTGGCGGGCGGAAGCACGAGGTTGGTGGTGATTCCCGCCGCCCCGGCCAGCACGAGATCGGTGGACTGCAGCTCTACCCGTACCCGCGTATCGCCGACCTGGCTGAGGTCGACCCTGGTCATCGTGCGGTTGCCGATCTCGTTGCCCGCGGCCAGGATCTGCCTGACCAGGTCCGGGTACCGGGCGGCGTTCGCACCGGTCACGAAGAACGTGGCATGGGCGTGGTAGCGAGCAAGCGTTTCCAGGACCCGCGGTGTCCATTCGGGATCGGGACCGTCCACAAAGGCCAGTGCCAGGGTGCGGTCCGGCAGGTGCCGGATCGTCGGTTCCCGGGGATCGATCACCGAGCCGGCCGAGAGCGCGTCCGCCGGCACGAAGTCCCGTGCCCCGCTCGGCCGGACTTCCGGGTTTCCGAGCTGGCCGGTGACGGCGAGGTCGAGGGCGAGCAGGACGGCGATGATCGTCATCACCAGGCTGAGCAGGAGCCAGTGCGCCCGGGGTGCCCTGGCGACGGCGCGACGGCGCGACATGGGTCCCGCCTCAGTGCGCCTGGCTGGGCCGGGTGCTCGGATGAGCGTGGCCGGACGCCGGATCGGACCGGCTCGGCGGCGCGGTGGTCAGCGGAACGGACGTGCCCGTGGGGGCGTCGGCGAAGGTGGACCCGCTCGCGTTGCCGCTCGCGGTGCCGCTCGCGGCGGCGAACCGCGGGGCCACGGTCACGGCCGGTTCGGTGCCGGCCGTGACCACCGGCTTCGCGTCCTGCGCGAGGTTCATCGGCGGCGTCGGCGGCGGCACGCTCGGCGGGAGCGGCGCGAGCGGTTCGGGCAGCGGCGACAGGGGTGAGCGGGTCTGCGAGCCGAGCATCGCCACGATCAGCAGCAAGCCGGCGCAGGCCAGCACGCAGCTGGCCGTGAGCGTCAAAACGCGGATAGCGCGCCTTCGCCGGCCACTGCTGTCCACGAAAACCGGTTCCGCACGCTCCCGCCCGGCTCGAAAATTCTTCACCTGCTCGGGAGTGATGATTTCGGTGTCCCACTGGTCGGCGGTTTTACCGAAATTGTCCGAACCCGGTCGGATAACCGCGTCGCGTCTGACATCGTTCGCCCGCGCGGACCGTCGCGGCCGACCGTGCCGCGGCCGGGAACGGCCGCGTCTCCTGGTCGAGTCGCTACGGAAATCCAGGCGGTCTCCAGGCATTCTCACTCCGACAGTGGGGACGGTAGGGGTTGTGGGGCCCGATCGGGCTTCGTTCACCAAGCGCGGCCACGGTGCCGCAGTACGATAACTTTACGATCACGGCTGATACAAGTGTGACCTTCGGGGGCCGGTGGTTTAACGCGAGAGTAGGAACAGGAGACCGTGACATCCTTCATATACCGGGTCGGCAGAATGATCATTGTCACACTTGTGGCGACCGTGGTATTGGTCGCCGGAACGTGGACTTATTTCGACGTCGCATTGCCACGAGTACCCGCTTTCACCGCCTATGCCGGCCGGGTCGCCACGACGAGCGGCACGAACTGGCTCCTTGTGGGGTCGGACAGCCGGGAAGGCCTGACACAGCAACAGGAACAGCAACTGGACACCGGTGACACCGCCGACGCGTCCGGCGGGCGCACCGACGCGATCATGCTGCTGCACATCCCGCCGGACAGAGGGAAGCCGACGCTGGTCAGCCTCCCGCGGGATTCGCTGGTGGCGATCCACGGATACGGTCCGAACAAGCTCAACGCCTCGTACTCCTTCGGTGGCCCGACGCTGCTTTCCCGAACCGTGGAACAGCTGACCGGTCTCCACATCGACCATTACCTGGAAGTCGGATTCGGTGGTTTCGCCGGCGTCGTCGACGCCGTCGGCGGCGTGCGGATCTGCCTGCCCGCCGCCATTCACGACCGGAACATCGACCTCGATCTCCCGGCGGGCTGTCAGGTCCTCGACGGCGCCCACTCGCTCAAATACATGCGAACCCGCGACACGTTCGCCGCCGGTGACCTCCAGCGGGAACAGAATCAACGGCAGTTCCTCATGGCGCTGGTCGCCGAGTGCGCCAGCCGGAGCGTCCTCCTCGACCCGATCAAGTTCGTACCGATGGTGCTGAGCCTTTCGCGGACCGTCCAGATCTCCGACGGAGACCGGCTGTACGACCTTGTTCAGCTGGGCGATCTGATGCATGCCGCCGCGGGCGGCGGTTTGGCCACCACGAACGTGCCCATCGGCGGCTCGGAGAACCTACCCGACGTGGGGTCGGTCCTGTTGTGGGACAACAAGAAGGCCTCGGCCCTGTTCGCGGGTCTCCACTAGGACAGCACCTGAACTCGAACGTCCCGCACGGAACCGCCCTGGACCGAAACTCCACTATGGACGGTCGCGGCGGATACGAAACCGGACACGCCTTCGACACCAGAAAAACGCGGGTGGCGGCCTCCCGGTTGGGGGCACGGATGACCGCCACCCGCTTTCCAGCAACGTCTCCCCTGCGGGGGGTGGGAGACGCCGTCGGTCTTTCGAAGGCGAGGCCGTAGGCGAATCACGGCCCCGCGCACCGGCGAAAGCTAGTGACCGGGGTGCGTGGCCGGCGCACCGGTCGGGTGATCGGGCGTCGCGTGCGCCTCCGTGCTGTGGTCCTTGCCGGTCGCCGCCGCACCGGTGGCCGGGGACGCGTTCGAGTCCTTCTTCGAGTTGTCACCGGCGAGCAGCGAAGTGCAGTAGGCGTCGACGCCGGCCTTGCCGCCCGCCTTGGTGATCAGGACCGTGAACGCCGGGCTCTCCAGTGCCTTTCCGTGCTCCGAACCGGCTCCCGCCTCGTAGGCGTGGCACAGGCCCACCAGCGACGGCGACGGGGAGCCATCCGCGTGATCAGCACTCGTGGCGTCGGCCGGCTTGCCCTGCGCGGACTCGCTCGCCCCGGCCGACGGGCTCGAAGCGGTGGACGTGGCCGACGCCGCGGCGGAATGCCCGCTCGCGGGAGCGGACAGGGCACCGGTCGCGGCCGCGGTCGCGACACCTCCGACGGTCACGGCCGCGGTCGCGGCCGCGGCGACCGCGATCTTGGTCGTGAGTAACTTCGCCAGCGTCGTCTTGATCATCAAAGCTCTCCGTTGCCGAGGGACAGGGTCGAGACGAGCGGCCCACCGTGGCCCACCGTGGCCACTTCCCCACCCGGATCGTGCACCCACGCCGGGTAGGCCACGGTGACGGGCGGGCGCTTCGGAGGTCGGCCGTCTCACTTCCTCAGCGCCGCGAGACTCGTTTGTGTCACACCCACCGTTCCCGCAGGTGTCACACGTCACCGGAGGGCAGCCCATGACCGTCCACAATGGCCAGTTCCGGAGTACGGTCCGACGGGTGACCGATCCGCAGGGTGGCGTCCTCGGGCACGACGTCGGGTGCACCCCTCGGGCGGACGTCGGGGCCGGCGAGGCGGAGGATGCCCGCGAGGGCGAAGACGAAGAGGATGGCGACGGTCCACATCAGCAGGGTGATCGTCAGCGAATGCGCCCGGGGTGCCCGGGCCGCGGCGAACCGGCGCGGCATGCGCCTCACCGTGCCCGGCCGGTCCGGCCGCTCGGGTCGGCGCGCACCGGATCGGGCCAGGTCAGCGCTGTGCTCGTGATCGGATGGGACAGCTCGGCGGAGGCTTCGGCGAACCTGGCCCGCCGCGCGGATTTCGTCGCGCCGAAGGAGAACAGCGGCAGCACCGTTTCGTCGCCGGTCGTGACAACGGGATTCGCCACCCGAACGCCGTTCAGCGAGGTGGACGGTGGCATCATCGGCGTCAGGGGAGCGGACGGTTCGGGAAGCGGCGCCAACGGAGAACGGGTCTGCGCACCGAGCATCGCCCCGGCCAGCAGCAAACCCGCGCCGGCCAAAGCGCAACTCGCGCCCAGCGCGAAAACGCGGACCACGCGCCCGCGCCGGTCGCCGCGCTCGGGGACGACTCGATCCGGCTCTGCTCGAAAACCGATCAGCGGCGCACGGCCGACAATGTCGTCACTTTGGCGCGTTCTTGCCGCATTGTCCGATCCCGGTCTGGCCGCGGCGTCCACGTCGCGTCCGGCTTCACCCGCCCGCCCTGGCCGCCGCAGCCGGCCCCGCCGCGACCTCGACCGACCACACCTCCTGGCCGGGTCACTGCGGTAATCCAGGCGGTCTACAGGCATTCTCACTCCAGTTGTCGTGGTCCGGTCGAGCTTCTTTCACGTCGCGCCGCAGTACGATAACGTTACGATTACGACCAATACAAGAGCGATTTACCAGCAGAAACGGCGGGGTTAACGCGAGAGTAGGCAGTAGCGGACCGCGGCGTCCCGCCGAGCCCGGACAACACAATGATGATCATCACACTGGCCGAGCACCGAGATGCGCCGAGTCGCACCGAGAAGCACCGAGAGGATTTCTTCAGAACCGCAGGAAACAGCGGCCGCAATCGAGATTGCGCACCGTTTCGGGCCCACTGACGAAACACGTCGGGTGCCTCGAATTTCGCCATCCCGGCACCTTGTCGAGACGAGCGGGCCCGAAACGCCTCCGCCGCGACCGCTTCCCCGCCCAGATCGTTCTCACACGCCGGACACGCCGCGGCGGCGGGCAGACCCTACCGCTGGTGGCCGCTTCGGGCTCGCGCTCATCTCATCTCGTTCAGCGCCACGGGTCCCGGTTGTGTCACTCCCCCGGTCGAAGCGGCTCAGGCGGAAAGCGTGGATACCAGGTGACAGCTGACGCGGTGGCCCGTGCCACCGACGGGTTCGAGCACCGGGGACTCGCCCGCACACCGTGGCAGCTCGGCGACCGGGCAGCGGGTGTGGAAGGCACAGCCGGGCGGCGGATCGATCGGGCTCGGCACGTCGCCGGAGAGGATGATCCGTTCCCTGCGCCGCTGCCGGGGCGGGTCCGGCACCGTGATCGCCGACAGCAGCGACCGGGTGTACGGGTGCCGCGGCGCGGAGAAGATCTCCTCGCGGCTGCCCTCCTCGACCACGCGGCCCAGGTACAGCACGGCGACCCGGTCGCACAGCAGCTCGACCGTGGCCAGGTCGTGCGAGATGAACAGGCAGGAGAAACCGAGGTCGGCCTGCAGGTCCATGAACAGGTTCAGCACGGACGCCTGCACCGAGACATCGAGCGCGGACACCGGTTCGTCGGCGATGAGCAGGCTCGGGTCGAGCGAGAGCGAGCGCGCCAGCCCGACCCGTTGCCGCTGGCCGCCGGACAACTCGTGCGGGTACCGGTAGCGCATGGCGGCGGCGAGGCCGACCTTGTCCAGCAGCGACGAAACCTTCGCGTCCAGCTCGCGGGACCGGGCGACGCGGTGCCTGCGCAGTGGTTCGGCCACGATGTCTCCGATGGACATCCGCGGGTCCAGCGACGAGTACGGGTCCTGGAACACCATGTGCACCTGCCGCCGAACCGGCCGGATCCGGCGCTGCGAAAGGTGGCTGATGTCCCGCCCGTTCAGCTCGATCGTGCCGCCGGTCGGTTCGAGCAGGCGGACGACGCACTTGCCGAGCGTGGACTTCCCGCTCCCCGACTCGCCGACGAGGCCGACCACCTCGCCTTCGTTGATGGTCAGGTCGACGCCGTCGAGAGCGTGCACCCGGCCGCCGCCGCGCGAACGTGGCACGGGAAAGTACTTCGTCAGCCCGCGCACCCGGAGTACGGTCATGCCTGGATTCCCTTCCGCACGGGCGAATCTTCACCGGCGTGGTGACACGCCGCGTACTGCTCCGGTCCGGTCCGCGCCAGCGGCGGCATGGACTCACCGCACACCGCCGTCGCGCGGGTGCACCGCGGGGCGAACACACAGGACTCCGGAAGACCGCGCAACACCGGAACCAGGCCGGGGATTTCCCGCAGCCGCCGCGATCCGCCCTCGGCGAGCAGGTCCGGCCGCGGGACCGCGCCCAGGAGTCCCACGGTGTAAGGATGTTGCGGCCGGGAGAACAGGTCGTCCACCGGTCCGGACTCGATCTGGTGCCCGGCATACATGATCTCGACGCGGTCGGCGATGTCGGCCACCACGCCCAGGTCGTGGGTGATCAGCAGGATCGAGGTGCCGACGTCGGCCCGCAGGTCGCGGAGGATGTCCAGGATCTGTGCCTGGATGGTGACGTCGAGCGCGGTCGTGGGCTCGTCCGCGATCAGCACCTGGGGGCTGCACGCGACCGCCATGGCGATCATCACGCGTTGCCGCATGCCGCCGGAAAGCTGGTGCGGGTACTCGCGCAACCGCGTGCGGGCGGCCGGCATCCGGACCAGGTCCAGCAGTTCGACGGCCCGCTCGTTCGCCTGCTTCCGGCTCATCCCCTCGTGCCGGCGCAGCACCTCGCCGATCTGGAACCCGATGGTGAACGACGGGTTGAGGGAGGTCATCGGCTCCTGGAAGATCATCGAGACGTCCCGGCCCCGCACCTCGCGGATCGCCGTCTCGGACAGCGACGTCAGTTCCCGGCCGTCGAGGGAGATGCTGCCGGTCACCGACGCCCGCCGGGGCAGCAGCCGCAGGATCGCCATCGAGGTGACCGACTTCCCGCAGCCGGACTCGCCGACCAGCGCCACCACCTCTCGGGGCCCGACGGTGAAGGACATCCGGTCGACCGCCAGTACCGGGCCCTCGTCGGTGTCGAACTCCACGCTCAGCTCGTCGACCTGCAGCCGCGGCGTCACTGGTCCCCCTTCGGATCGAGGACGTCGGCCAGGCCGTCGCCGAACATGTTGAACGACAGCGTGGCCAGTGCGATGGCCGCGCCGGGGAAGAGCGCGAACCAGGCCGCCTGGCCGAGATAGTTCTGCGACTCGGACAGCATGGTTCCCCAGGAGGCGGTGGGCGGCTGTTCCCCCAGCCCGAGGAAGGACAGCATCGCCGCGCCGATGATCGAACCGGGGATCGCGACGGTGGCCTGGACCACTAGGGGCGTGAGGCAGTTGCGCAGGATGTGCCCGAACACGATGAACCGGGTGGTCGCGCCGCTGACCAGTGCCGCCTGCACGTAGTCCTGTTCGCGCAGGCCCAGCACCTCGGCCCGGGTCACCCGGATGAAGGTGGGGATCAGCGAGACGGCCAGCGCGATGATCGCGTTGGTCAGCGACGGGCCCAGGATCGAGGCGAGCCCCACCGCGAGGACCGCGAACGGGAACGACAGCAGCACGTCCGTCGCGCGGGCCACGAGGGTGTCCAGCCAGCCGCGGTAGTACCCGGCGAACAGTCCACAAAGGACACCGATGACCGCGGCGATCAGGGTCGCGAGCACGCCCGCCTCCATCGACGCCCGGGTGCCCACGATCAGCCGGGACAGCACGTCCCGGCCGAGATCGTCGGTGCCCAGCAGATGTCCCGGGCTGAACGGGCTGACGAAGATCGCGTTGTAATTCGTCGCGTTCGGATCGTCCGGCGACAGCAGCGGCCCGAACAACGCCACCAGCACGAAGACGACGATGCCGACAAGCCCGATCACCGCGGTCGGCCGCCGGGTGAACCGCCGTCGCAGGCGGCGGCGCTGCTGAGCCCGCTCGGTGAGTTCCGTCGCGACCGCCACGGTCATGTCGCCGCTCCCTGCACGCGAATCCGCGGGTTGAGCGCGGAGTAGACCAGATCGGTGACGAGGTTGACGACGATGTAGGCGGCCGAGGTGATCAACACGACCGCCTGCAGCGTCGGATAGTCCCGGTTGAACACCGAATCCAGGGTGAGCTTGCCAAGGCCGGGAATCACGAAGATCTCCTCCGTGACCACCACGCCGGAGATGAGCGCGCCCAGTTGCAGCCCCACCACGGTCACCACCGCGGTCAGGCTGTTGCGCAGGGCGTGCTTGCCGATCACCGCGGATTCCGCGAGCCCCTTGGCCCGCGCGGTGCGGAGGTAGTCCGCGCCGAGCGACTCGATCATCGCCGAGCGCATCTGCCGGACCAGCACCGCGGCCAGGCCGATCGCCAGCACCACCGCGGGCATGATGATGTGCTGCAGGTTCGCCACCGGATCCGCCGCGAACGGCACGAACCCCGACGCGGGCAGCCAGTGCAGCCGGACGGCGAAGAGCAGGATGAACAGGATGCCGAACCAGAAGTGCGGGACCGACAGGCCCAGCATCGACCCGGTGGTGCTCAGGTAGTCCGCCGCCGTGTTGCGTTTGAGCGCGGCGAGGACGCCGATCGGGATGCTGATCAGCAGGGCCAGCAGCAGCGCGACCCCGGCCAGTTCGAGGGTGACCGGGATCCGGTCGGCCAGCACCGCCGAGACCGCGAGGCCGGTTTGCGGTGACGTGCCGAGGTTTCCGGTCACCACGTGCGCGAGCCAGTCGAAGTACTGGACCGGAATGGGCTTGTCGAGCCCGTAGGCCTGCCTGATCTGGGCCAGTACCTCCGGGCTCGCGCCCTCCGAGGACATCGCCGTCGCCGCGTCGCCGGGCAGCGCCCGCACGCCGAGGAAGACCACGACGGAGGCGATGAACAGGGTGAGCACCGCCTGACCCACCTTGCGCAGTACATACCATTTCATGGCGTGCTCCCGCCTCAGCCGGCGGTCTTGAGCTCGATGACGTCGTTGGGCAGGAACACCACGCCGGAGAGCGACTTGCTCGCGCCGAGCACCAGCCGGTCGTGGAAGAGCACGATGTTGTCCAGATACTTGTTCTGCAGCTGGACCACCTGCTGGTACAGGGCCTTGCGGGTCGCGGTGTCGGACGTGGCGGTCGCCTGGGCGAGCAACGCGTTGATGTCCGGGTAGTTCGAGTTGCTGTAGTTGATCGTGCTCTGCGGCGACCAGAACACCTCGATGTTCTGGTCCGGGTCGATCCGGCCGGACCAGGAGTCGAGGTAGACGTCGAACCTCCCGCTGAACGCGTCATTGGCGCCGGTGACGTTCTCCTCCGGCTTCACGCTGACGGCGAACCCGGCCTGCTGCGCCATCGACTGGATCACGGTGGCCAGTTTGGTCTGCAGGTCGTCGCCCGCGCCGATGATCAGGCTGACCGGGATCGGGGTCGGCAGCCCGCTCTGCGCGACCAGTTGCTTGGCCTTGGCCAGGTCGGGACCGGCGCAGCCGGGATCCGTGTAGAGCGGGTTGGCACTGGAAATCGGGCTGCACGAAGGATATTCTTGTCCATTGTAGACAGCCTTGTTGATCGCGTCGCGGTCGAGCGAAAGCGCGAACGCCTGACGCAGCACCTGGCTCTGGCCCAGTCCCGTGTTCGGGTGCGTGAAGGGCCCCACGCCGACACCGTGTGTGTTCGCCACGTTGATCGCCAGTCCGCGGTAGCCCAGGGAATTCTGGCTCAGGATGGTGGTTCCGGGGTTGCCCTGGATCCCGGCCATGTCCGCGGGCGCGATGTCCATCGCCAGGCCGACGTCACCCGCCTTGAGGTCGGCCGCGCGGATGCTCGGCTGCGTGACCACCTGGAAGGTCACCTGGTTCAGCTTGACCTGGCTCTTGTCGTAGTAGTAGTTGGACTTCTTGAACACGATGCGGTCGGCCGAGGGACGCGAGTCGAACGCGAACGGGCCCACGCACACCGGCGCGGTCCCGAACTGAGCGCCCTCCTTGGCCAGCGCGGTCGGCGACACGATCATTCCGCCGCGGTCGGCCAGCACCGAGGTGAGCGGCGCGGAAGGCTGCGACAGGGTCAGTTGCAGCGTGGTGGGATCGACCACCGTGACGTTCTGGATCGCCGCGAGGTTCGCGACCTGGGCGGAAGCCTTGTCGGTGCGGGCGCGGTCGAGACTGGTCTTGACCGCCTGCGCGTCGAACGGCGTCCCGTCGTTGAACAGCACACCGCCGCGCAGCTTGATGGTGTAGGTCCGGCCGTCCGGGCTGATCGTCGGCATCGCCGTCGCCAGCATCGGGACGATGGTCTGGTCCGGCGTGATGTCGTACAGCTTTTCACAGTAGGTCGGCATGATCGCGTTGGCGTAGCGCGACTGCGTGAGCGCCGGGTCGAGGGTGTCCGGGGCGGCGGCGATCGCGACGGTGAGACTCCCGTCGCCGCCCGCGGCGCCGGTGCTTCCCGCGGAAGCCGAACACCCCGCGGCCAGTAAAGCCGCGGCGAACACAACGGGGATAACGGGACTGCGAACCAGCATCGGGTATGCCTCTTCCTGGCGCCGGCGAAAACTGGACAAAACAGTGAGTGCTGAATACGGGGGACCGAGAAGATCGCCATAACTCTCGTTCGACGCCTCACCGGAGTCAATAGCCTGCTCCGGTAAGGAGGCGTAACGTTCCGGTTACCGAATCATTGCGCGGCCCGTTAAACAACCGGCCCGCGACCGCAATGGGAACAGTGTTCGTGGTCGCCGATATCCAGGGTGATCAGGGCATTTTTCACCGCATTTGTCGAACCGGCGATATTCTCGTGGCCCGGTGAAAGCGAGGTCCGCGTGGTGTCCGGCGGTGCGCGCCGCCGAGCGCCCCCGGTGGGATTCCCGGGGCCTTTCGGCCCTATGCACCCGGGCGGGCCGCTGCCGATCCTGGACGCAGCGTCTGGGCCGGACGGCCCAGGAGCATTCGTCCGGAAGGAGACTCCCCATGGCGAATCCGGTGACCTGGTTCGAAGTGGCGGGACCGGATGCGGCCGCACTGCGCACCTTCTACAGCGACACGTTCGGCTGGAAGATCAACGCCGACAACCCGATGAACTACGGGATGGTCGAAGCCGGCGAGAGCGGGATCGGCGGCGGCGTCGCGCCCGGCCAGGACGGCACGGCCCACGTGACCTTCTACATCCAGGTTCCCGACCTGGGCGAGGCGCTCGCCAAGGTCCGCCAGTCCGGCGGCACCGTGGTCAGCGAGCCGATGGAGGTCCCCGAAGGACCCACCCTGGCCTTCTTCACCGATCCGGCGGGCAACTTCATCGGCCTGATGAAGGCCTGACGAACGCCGGCCACGGCAGCGCTGAGCGAAGCCCGGACCTACCCCCGTGGCGGGACCGGGCCACGGGGGTAGCGCAGCGGCGGCCGACGGGGTGCGATCGGGGTGGACGGCCAACGCCGGTCACCGCTCCACAGCGCCGGCGGCGCGTCGAGGACGCGCGCCAGGGCCAGCGCGCTCGCGTCGTAGTTCGCCCGCCAGCCGCGGAAATCGGCCCAGGCTCGCTGGGCCGGTTCCTCGACCGGATACCCGACCGCGGTCAGCGTGTCGACCGCGTCCGCGAACTGCGCGAAGTCGATCGAGATCGCGGCATCGGGGTCCGGGTCGTCCTGGACCGGTACGCGCAGGGTGCGCGCGATCTGGTTCAGCGCGACGAAACCCATGCGCAGACAGAGCCGCGCCGGCTGCCGGGGCTCGAGGCCGGGCACGAGCGCGAGATGCAGCGCCGCGGCGTCCATCACCGCGATCAGCGAGGTCAGCCAGTGCGACAGCGGCCGCGGTGAGCGCAACCTGACCAGTGTCGGGTAGGTGGTGTGCGACTCGGCGACATCGGCCGCCCATCCCTCCCAGGCCCTGAACAGCTCAGTGAGCACTTCTCCCGGGGATGACCCGTCGGAGATGCCCCACCGGGTGCGCGCCAGGATTTCCGGTCCCCACGCCGGCACGCCGGCCCGCGACGTCAACAGGGTCACCAGGGTTTCCCGGCGGTTGAACGCCGCGTAGAAGGTCGGCAGATAGCCCACCTGCAGGCCGATCACCACAAGTCCGGTGTAGGCGGCGAGATAGTCGGCGGCGGTGCTGCCCGTGTTGATCGGCGCGGCATAGCCGAGGGTGAACAGCGACGAACCGGCGTCGCCGAGCGCGAGCCGCAGCGAACCGGAAACGGCCGGCAGCGAAATCAGGGCGTATCCGACGACCAGCAGGCCCATCCACACCGCGAGCCGCACCAGCAGGGCGGTCGGCCCCTGCCAGGCCAGCACCCGGTCACGGCGCGCATAGCCGCGAACGCGCCGGGTCGCCAGCAGGAACGCCATGTCGACCACGCGCTCACAGGCCCGGGAGACCCGCGAGTTGGTGCTGCGCGGCACAACCAGGGTGCCGACGACACTGAACGCGGTGCCCACCAGCACGGCGATGCCGGCGGCGAACCCGAGCCACCACAGCGCGGAAGACATCTCAACCGCCGTGGGCCGGGGGGAAGCCTTCCGCGCCACGCCCCCGGACGTTCCGTCCCGACGCCGTCACGACCATGCCGGCTCCTCTCTCCCGTGCCCACCATGGTGAGCCGGAAGAGCGGCTTCGGCAGCGGCGGCGCTCAGGCCTGCCTGGCGTAGGCCTGCCGGGCCAGCGAATGGCCGGGCGGCAGGACGACGGCCTTGTGTTCACGCTGCGCGCGCACGACCGCGTCGCCTTCCGCGGTGCCGTGCCGCGCGTACACGAGCCGAACCTCGGCGTTGCCCGAGCCGCGCGGCTTCAGCGGCGTGACGGCGCCGTGCGTGCCGTCGGGCAGGTCCACCCAGAGCTGGAAATCGTCGTAGCGGATGAAGTCGCCCGCCTTCACCGGCAGCGGATAATGATGTTCTCCTGCCGCCGACGGCAGCACGCCCTGATGATCCGGCCTGCTGAGCGGCACGCAACTGTTGAACAGCGAGTCGGTGAACCGCTCCACCGTCTTCGCGTCGGTGATCGGAGCGGTCAGGATCTCCTCGGCCTCCTCGTAGCCGAGTTCGGCCGGCGCCGGAAGGGTTTCCGGAAACGCCTGGGCGAGGGCGAGCGCGTCCCGGCGCAGCAGGTCCACCTTCGCCGGATCCGCGCAGAACTGCATGCTCCACTCGATACCGGCCCGTGCCAGATACAGCCGCCATCCGTCGGCGCCGCGCACCCACAGGCTTCCGCCGTGGTGCATCTCCCACGGCCCGGGGCCGTAGGGAAAACCGTCGGGGCCGAGCTGGCTGAGGATCTTGCGCGCGGTGCGCTTGGCCGCGCGGAACCACGCCGACTCCGCCCGCATCGGGTGATCGACGACGTAGACACTCCAGGGATGAGTCTCCCGCGGCGTCGTGTGCACGGCCGCCGAGGCCTTGGACCGTGCCGATTTTCGCGAGGTTCGTCCCGCGGCGTTTCCCGGTGTTCGCGCCGCGGCCTTTCGTGGCGCCATCCCGACCGCCTCCTCACGAATTCCTCGGACAGGTCCCGTCCCACCTTCAGCGTGGCCGCGACTGCCCGGTGACGTAAGAGCGCGAGCGCCTTGCGACACGGTGTCCTCCCCCGGATCACCCGGAACGGGTGAAGAAGCTGGGAATGCAGCACCGAGGAAGGCGATCAGATCTGTCCGATACTCCCGCCCGGTTTCGTCCCGCCCCATTTCCCCACCGGGCGGAATCGCCACCGCCGATGAGGTCGGCGGCGCCGGACGCGTATTCCGCCGGAACACCGGAACAAGACATTTCCACGGCCCCGGCGGTCGAATCTCGCCCTCGCCCGCGTGGCGGCGAGCCCGGTGCGCGATTCCGCGCGATTCCCCGGTGATCCCGGTACCGGAAAACCGGATTCGGCCGCCACGCGAAACCGTCACAATCCGGCGGCGAGCCCGCGCAGGTGCCGGTGCATACCGTCATAGGCCGGCACGTCGGGGAGGAATTCCTTGGCGACCTTGACCACGGCGGAGAAGTTGGGATCCACCATGTTGGCGATCGGCGATCGGCTGATCTGCGTCACCAGCTGGTAGGTGTCCATCTTCCCCATCCCGAGCAGCCCGCCCAGCCAGCCGATCAGCTCGACCTGGGCGACGCGCCAGGCGTCGTCCAGCGGCCGGCCGGAACCGACGACCATGAGGTACTCGTCGTCCTCGATCCGTGGCCACGCCGGCGCGCCGCCCTTGATCAGCTCGACGATCATGGTCACGTTCATGGCCGTCTCGACGGCCGTCCCGCAGCTCTCCCCCTCGCCCTGACGGGCGTGCCCATCGCCGATGGAGAACAACGCGCCGGCCACGTTCACACCCAGATAGCAGGTCGCTCCGGCACGCATTTCGGGCGTGTCCATGTTCCCGCCGTAGGTGTCGGGGACGGCCGTGGACCGCACCTCGCCGCGCTCCGGCGCCACGCCGACCGTGCCCAGCATCGGATCCAGCGGCAGCACCAGCCGGTGCTCGGACTCGACCGCGGCGAAGGTGACCGTCCGCTTGCCCGAGTCGATCTCGTACAGCCAGGTCAGCTCGGGCAGCGGCTCCTGCAGGGTGGCGGTGCGGGTGGTGCCGGTGAGCCCGCCGAACAGCGGCATCGTGGTGGAGACACCCCAATCCCGCGCGGCTTCGATGGACACGAAATGCAACGCCAGCGTGTCGCCGGGTTCCGCACCCTCCACATAGAACGGTCCGGTCTGCGGGTTGGTGTAGCGGGCGTCCAGCAGGCGGCTCGCCCGGTCCGCGGTGCCGCGCAGCTTCCCGGAGAACGCGTCGTCGGTCCACAGCTTCAGCACGGTGCCCGGCCGCACCCGGCGGATCGGTGCCGTGCCGCCGAAGGTCCAGCCGTACTGCTCGACGGTCGGGGTGAACTCGATGGTTTCCATCAACTCTCCATTTCGTTACTCGCCGGAGGTCGTCGACACGACGATCCACTATGGACGAACATCGGCGAAATCATTCCGACAGCGCGAGGAACCGCCAGCGCAGGATCACCCGCTCCACCCGGCCGATCGCGCCCAGCAGCACCAGTGCCAGCAGGCCGACCACGAGCAGGTTCGCCAGCACGGTGGAGATGTCGTAGAGACTGCCCGCGATCAGGATCGCGTGCCCCAGCCCGGAACTCGACGAAATGAACTCGCCGATGATCGCCCCGACCAGCGCGAGCCCCGCGGTCAGCCGCAGTCCGCCGCAGATGTTCACCAGGGAGGAGGGCAGCACCAGCAATCGGAAGACCCGCCGCGTGGGCGCGCCCATCGACCGCAGCAGGCGGATCTGCAACGGGTCCGTGCCCCGCGCGCCCTGGAAGGCCAGCACCAGCGCGGTCACCACCACCGACGCCGCCGAGACCACGATCTTCGAGATCATCCCGGTGCCCACCCACACGATGATCATCGGCGCGAGCGCCGCGACCGGCGTCGCGCCGAGAAACGCGATCGCCGGGCGCAGCATCTGCTCGACCAGGCGTGAGTACCACAGCGCGACACCGATCGTGGCACCGATGAGGTTACCGATCACGAAGCCCAGCAACGCTTCCAGCGCCGTGGCACCCGCGTCGGAGAACATCGTCCCGGATTCGACGCCGCCCACGATGGTGTGCCAGATCTGCCCCGGGCTGCCGTAGAGCAGGCCGCTGACCGACCCGGAGTCCACCGCGAACTGCCAGGAACCCAGCAGTACCACCAACAGCACCACATCCAGCGTGATCGCCAGCGCGAGCGATCGGTGCCGGCGCCCCGCCGCGTCGCGCCGACGGGTCTTCGGTGGCTTGGCCAACGCCGGCGGTTCCTGCGCCGCGGGCAGGGGCAGTTGGTCCGGTTCCGTCGTCATCGATACTCCCCGTGGCTCATGGCTTTTCCCCGGCGCCGGGCGATCGGTCACCTTGCTCGCCACGGCTCATGCCTCGATCTCCTGCCAGATACGGCGCACCTCGTGCCCGAAACCCGCCGCCTCCCGGACCTCGACCGGCGCCAGCCCCTCGGCGGCGAACGGGACCTCGTGCAGCGCGGCGACCCGGCCGGGCCGCCCGGTCATCACCAGCACGGCGTCGGAGACCGCGACCGCCTCGTCGATGTCATGTGTCACCATGATCGCGGTGCCGCCGGACCGGCGGAACATGGCCAGCAGCTCCGCCTCCAGTTTCAGCTTGGTCTGGTAGTCCAGCGCGGAGAACGGCTCGTCGAGCAGGAGCAGCGCCGGGTCGGTGCTCATCGTCCGGGCGAACGCCGCGCGCTGGCGCATACCACCGGAAAGCTGGCAGGGATAAAAGGATTCGAACCCGGCCAGCCCGTAGGCGGGCAGGGCCTGCGCGGCCTTCGCCCGCGCCGCCTTGCGCGGGGTTCCCTGTGCCTCCAGGCCCAGCGCCACGTTCTGCACCACCGTGCGCCAGTCCAGCATCAGATCCCGTTGCAGCATGTAGCCGGTGCGGCGGCCGCCGTCGCTCACCCGGTTGCGCACCGTCCCGCTGGCCGGGGTGCTGAGCCCGGAGATGATGTTCAGCAGGGTCGATTTCCCGCAGCCGCTGGGGCCGACGATGGACAGGAAGGTGCCCTCCGCGACGGTGAAGGAGATGTCCTCGACCGCCGTGTAGTCGCCGAAGGAGACCGTGACGCCGTCGAGGACGACCGCCGGCTCACCCATGCTCACTGCACCTTCACCGAAGTCACGGCCTTCTGTGCGAAGGAGTTGTCGATGATCTGGTCGAACGGCACGGTGCAGCCACAGTTTCCGATCTGGCGCCCGAGGGTCATCAGCTGCTGCCAGCCCTGCTGGGAGACCACGGTGGTGTCCGCCGGGATGTGGTTGTCGATCTCCCGCTGGACCGCGGCGTCGACCACGTTCCCGGGCAGGTTCGGAAACTCCTGCCGGGCAACGGATTTCGCCACGTCGGGGTGCAGATAGGTGTACTCGGCGCCCATTTGCAGCGCGTTCGTCATCTTCTGCGCCACCTGCGGGTTCGCCTTGACGTAGCGCTCGGTGGACTGCAGCCCGGTGTTGGTGAACTCGCCGATCGCCGACGCCCAGCTGTAGAGGACATGCGCGCCGTCCTGCACGACCGCCATGTCCACGTTGGGCTCGTAGGCCACCGCCACGTCCGCCTGCCCGGCCAGCACCGGCCCGATCTCGGTGCCCGGCGAAACCGTGGTGATCTTCACCGCGGACGCGGGATCGAGCCCGGCCTGCTTGAGACTGTTGGTCAGCACGTCGTAGTTCGTGTTGGGCGGCGGCGACGTCACGAAGGTCAGTCCCTTGAACTGCGCGGCGCCGGTGAACGGCGCGCTGATCTTCTTCGACACCGCGAAGTACTGCGCCCGCGACACGAGTTCGGCGAGCACGATCCCGTCGCCGCCCTTCTCGCGGGAGATCTCGGCCAGCGTGGCGTCGCCCAGCGCGAACTGCGCGGAATTCCCCAGCACCGCGGCGAAGGCCTGTGAGTCACCGCCCGCGGCGGTGAGGTGCAGGTTGATGCCCTGCTGCTGGAAGAATCCCTGGTGTTGAGCGACGTAAAGGTCGATGTATCCCAGGTTGTGCACCGCTTCGGCCAGGTTCACGTCGAACAGGCCGTTGGTCTGGGTCGCGGCCTGGGTGCCCGAACCGCAGGCGGCCAGGCCCAGCACGGACACCGCCGCGACGGCCGCCAGCCACAAGCGGCGCGGCGCCGATCCGAGGATGCGCACGAGGATGCTCCTAACGTTGCTCGATCTCCGCACGAAGGCGCGGTACACCCGCGAGGTTTTCGTGCGGTCTCAACGTGTTTCGGGGTTTCGGAGAGGGTGGTTTCGGTTGCCCGATGAGGATGCACACCGGTTGTCACGAGTGCGCCGTCGTTCCGGCGCCGGCACACACTGTCGTTGATCATCCTTGGAGCTGGCCCCGGCCCTTGTCTACAAAAGACGTGTAAATTGCTGTTGCGCCCAGGTTTCGGAGGACGGCGACCGGCCGCGTTTCGCCCGCTCGTCACGGTTTTCGCAGGCAGGCCAGTGTGTTCGGACACACAGACGGCACCGCGGACAAGGGGAAGGAGAACGATCTTCACGTTAAATCTTGTAGACAACAGTCTTCCGGCGCCCCGCGGCAACGCGTCGTGAGCCATCATCGGATCGACCGGATCGCCGAATCCGGCCGGGATCACCGGGCCCGCCCACGGCGGGAACCGGCGATGGCTCACGCACGGCGGGAGGTCGATCACTTGCTCGATCAGCCAAGCCTGGTCACACTGGCGGACCAGGAGATCCGCCGGCTGATCCTCGCCGGGGAACTGGCGCCCGGACAACGGTTGTACGAGGCGAAACTCAGCGAGCAGCTGGGAATCAGCCGCCCGCCCCTGCGGGAAGCCCTGCGCGTGCTCGCCGCGCAGGGCATCGTGCGGCAGACACCGCGCCAGGGATACCGTGTGGTGGAGCTTTCCGAACAAGACGTGGACGAGATCTACAGCCTGCGCGCGGTCCTGGAACAATTCGCACTGGACCTCGCACTACCCGCCTTGCGAACGGAAGACCTCGCCGAACTCGATACGATCATGAGCCGGATGTGGCATGCCGCGAGGACCGCGTCGGAACCGGCGATCGTCGCCGCCAACCGGGAATTCCACCTCGGCCTGGTCGCCCTCGCCAGGCACAAGCGCCTCTCACACGCCTACGCCGCCGTGATGGACCAGATGCAACTGTGCATGTCGAAGAATCTGCGCGCCGAAGCACACCAGTCCGGCACCCTTTTCGAAGGCTGTCGCCGCCACGAACGCCTCCTCGACGCCATCCGCACACGCGACCCGAACCAGGTACGCCGCGAACTGGCCCGGCACGGCGAACGAACCTTCCTCGACCGTGCCGGTTCCACGGGAAGCGGCGGCTGACCCGGTTCTGGCTGGACATGGCCGCAGGTTCCGGTCACCCGACACGGCCGGTACCCGCCGGTGCATGGCCATTGTCCGTCTACTGTATGTCCACTATGTATCCGCTGCGTGTCCACAATGGATATTCAGCCGCATCGTGCGCCCGGCGCTGGGCTGTGCCAGCAGCGCCATGGGCCTTTGACTCCTGGCGGTACCAGCAGCCCCATCAGCCTCTGGCCTGGGCCGTGCCAGTAACTCTCCTCGGCCGACAACTCCGGGCGGCACCTGTTGGTTCCGCTCACCCGGTAGCCGATTTCGGTCGGCCGTGGCTCTGGTTGATTCCGCTCACCCGGTAACTCTGGTCGGTTATCGACTCCGGTCGACCGGTGGCCACGACGGACCCCCCGGCCACCCTGCCCGGCAACGGGTCCGTCGTCAGCCTGATCGACTTCGATGTCGGCTCCAATTCGGAGGATGAACCAATCTTCAGATCGGTGCCGACCGTGACACGGCGACGAACCCCCTGAGCATGGCCGATTCCGGGGCAGGCCTCGCCGGATCGCGAGCGCGACATCGTTGCCCTGCCTGGCTACCCCCCGCCTTACCTCGCAGACGGGA
>DASSAD010000031.1:0-9399 GCA_035685725.1 Amycolatopsis sp.
CGCGCGGGCCAACGCCAAGGCCGATCTTTATGAGAAGGCTGATTCCGACCGCGAAGCTTTCTGGGCGGAGCAGGCCGAACGGCTGCACTGGGACACCAAGTGGTCCCAGGTGTTGGACTGGTCGGACGCTCCGTTCGCGAAGTGGTTCGTCGGCGGCAAGCTCAACGTCGCGTACAACTGCGTGGACCGGCATGTGGAGGCCGGGCACGGCGACCAGGTGGCCATCCACTGGGTCGGTGAGCCCGGGGACACCCGGGACATCACTTACGCGGAACTGAAGGACGAGGTCAGCCGGACCGCCAACGCGTTCCTCTCGCTGGGCGTGACCGCGCACGACCGGGTCGCCATCCAGCTGCAGATGATTCCCGAAGCCATCGTGGCGATGCTGGCGTGCGCCCGCATCGGCGCGCTGCACTCGGTGGTGTTCGGCGGATTCTCGCCCACCGCACTGCGGTCCCGTGTGGACGACGCGCAGGCCAAGATCGTGATCACCTCCGACGGGCAGTACCGCCGGGGCAAGGCCGCGCCGATGAAGGCCAACGTCGACGAGGCCCTGGCGGGCGCCGAGTCGGTGGAGAAGGTCATCGTGGTGCGCCGCACCGGGGAAGAGGTGCCCTGGACCGAGGGCCGCGACCTGTGGTGGCACGAGCTGGTCGAGGCGCAGTCGACCGAGCACACCCCCGAAGCGTTCGACTCCGAGCACCCGCTCTACATCCTTTACACCTCCGGCACCACCGGGAAGCCGAAGGGCATCCTGCACACCTCGGGCGGCTACCTGACGCAGGTCGCCTACACGCACCGCAACGTCTTCGACTACAAGCCCGGCGAAGACGTCTACTGGTGCACGGCCGACATCGGCTGGGTCACCGGGCACTCCTACATCGTGTACGGCCCGCTGGCCAACCGGGTCACCCAGGTCGTCTACGAAGGCACCCCGAACACCCCGCACGAGGGCCGGCACTGGGAGATCATCCAGAACTACAAGGTCTCCATCTACTACACCGCCCCCACCCTGATCCGTACCTTCATGAAGTGGGGCGACGAGATCCCCGCCAAGTACGACCTGTCGAGCCTGCGGGTGCTCGGCAGCGTCGGTGAGCCGATCAACCCCGAGGCCTGGATCTGGTACCGGGAGACCATCGGCGCCGGCAGCACCCCGGTGGTGGACACCTGGTGGCAGACGGAGACCGGCGCGATCATGATCTCCCCGCTGCCCGGCGTGACCTCCGCGAAGCCCGGCTCCGCCCAGCGTCCGCTGCCCGGCATCTCGGCCAAGGTGGTCGACGACGCCGGCAACGAGGTGCCCAAGGGCGGCGGCGGTTACCTCGTGCTCGACAAGCCGTGGCCGTCGATGCTGCGCGGCATCTGGGGCGACAACGAGCGGTACAAGGAGACCTACTGGTCCCGGTTCGGCGCCCAGGGTTACTACTTCGCCGGTGACGGTGCGAAGTACGACGCGGATGGCGACATCTGGCTGCTGGGCCGGGTCGACGACGTCATGAACGTCTCGGGTCACCGCATCTCGACCACCGAGGTCGAGTCCGCCCTCGTCTCGCACCCCACGGTTGCCGAGGCCGCGGTCGTCGGCGCGAGCGACGCGACCACCGGTCAGGGCATCGTCGCCTTCGTCATGCTGCGGGGCAACGCCGTCGACGGTGGCGAGAAGGCGGTCCAGGACCTCCGCAACCATGTCGCGAAGGAGATCGGACCGATCGCCAAGCCGCGGCAGATCATGATGGTCGCGGAACTGCCCAAGACCCGCTCGGGAAAGATCATGCGGCGCCTGCTGCGCGACGTCGCGGAGAACCGCGAGATCGGCGATGTCACCACCCTCGCCGACTCCAGCGTCATGGACCTCATCTCCGCGGGCATGCAGTCCGGCAAGTCGGAGGAGTAACTCCTCGCCAGGACCGAACCGGCCCGCGTGCGCGCCCCGCACGCGGGCCGTTTTCATGCTCAGCCGGTGACGTCGAGGTGGGCCCTGACCGGGGTCGGCGTCGGGGCCTTGCCGCCGACCGGGGCGGGGCTGCTGACGGGCTGGGACGAGCTGGTGGGGCCGCCGCTCTCACCGCCGGGCGCGCAGGTGGCGGTGGCCAGATCGAGCTTCTGGATACCGTCCACGTTGATCGAGATCGCGGTGACGGTGACGGTGCCGTCCTGGTGGGTGACCTGCTTGTTCAGCACGACCGAGAGCAGGCCCGGCACGGCCACGGCGGTGTTCGGCGGTGCCTGGACGTCGAGGGGGACCGTGCCCAGCTTCGCCTTGGCCAGGGACGAGGACGTCTTGACCCCGCACTGGGCTTCGACGGCCGAGGCGGTCAGTGCCGGCCTGCCGAGGCCGAGGCCCACCGACAGATCCGCGACGCTGGCCCTCGCCTGGCCGGAACCGGCGCGGGCGGTGAGCACCCTCAGCTGGGCCAGCGTGGGCACCGTGAGCTCGGCGAGGGAGGCTTCGGAGTAGCCGTCCGAGTCGTCGACGGCGGGAGTCGGGTTCACCTTCAACAGGCCGGAGGCGGAGACGGCGTAGGCCGAGTCGACCCCCGACCCGCCGGAGGTGGTGGCCTTCGATTGCGGCCGGACTTCCGCGGCACCCGCCGCGGGGGTGAGCACGGCACCGGCCACGAGCGCGGCGGACAGCACGCCGAGACCCCCGGCGACAGCCTTCTTTCTGGACAAGAAGATTTCCTTTCAGTTCTGTTCGGATAACCGGGAAAACAAACTATGTGATGTCCACAATGGTGCCCAGCGGCACTTTGACGAGCTGGTCGAGCGCGTCTTTCGGGACCCGGACACAGCCGTCACTGCTGGGCTTGCCGACGAAACTGTCGTTGGGCCAGGTGTGCAGCCCCACGGTGCCGGGGCCGCCGCCGAATGTCTCCAGTGAGTTCGAGTGGTAACTCAACGGGAGAACGATCGGGCTGTAGGTGTTCCTGGTCTCGGCGATCGAGGCGATGATGTAAGCGCGGCCGGCGGGCGTCGGATGTGCCGCGCTTCCGGTACCGATCCGCCATTTCCCGATCGATTTCCCCGCGTCGAAGATTTCCAGGGTGAACGCGGCGCGATCGACCTTGATCGAATAGTCGTTCCGGGCGGTCTCGAAACCACCGGAATCCTCGTGCACCCAGCCCGCCGAGGCGTTCGGCCTCGTGGGCAGGAGAATCTCGGCCCAGCCGTTCTGTTCGGACACGACCGGAACCCAGGTCGGCGAACCCATTTGCACCGCGGGAAGCTTGGCGATCGGATTACCGCCCGGACCGGCATAGACGATCATCTCGGCCTGGGGATGGAAGACCTTCCCGGCCACGGCGCCGCTGTTGGGGGCGGGATCGGTGGGTGCTCCGGAAACCGTGCCGAAGGTGTCGGCTTCCGGCAGCGTGGTCAGGTCCTCGGGGCCGACCGCGGCCGGCACGACCACGCGGGAATTGTCACCGGAACACGCTCCGATCATCAGGGCAATAATTGTCGTACCGACAGCAGGAAGCAGTCTTCTGGAGTTGATCCACATCTACCGCAATCCTCAAGATCTCTCAGGACAAGAATTTCGCCGGGTTCGTGTCCCCCGAGACACGTGACACCACGGGTGTTCCGTTGCGCCTGATTGCTTAGCAGCACGCTCCTCGCCACTTCAACCGGCGGGTAATGCACAACCGGGCGGGCGACCTGCGTGAATACCGCATTTACCAAGGTCAGCGTCGAATGCCCGAAACACCCGATCGAGTGGCAATGTGTAACGAGACGCATCGGCTCGCCCCTTCGGGCGAAGCCGCGCGCATCCTCGGGTGGAAGATCATGATCATAGCGGTACGCGGGGGTGGTCCACCCCCCGGAAGGCCGGCTACCCGTACGGGGGACAATCGTCCCGCTCGACCCCGTATCCCCGATCTCGAACGTTTGTTCTAGAATTCCGGCCGTCGCAGCCGGACGACGCTAGAAGAGGGAGACCAAAGCCGCAATGAGCCTGGACACCACGACCACCCCGCAGGAGACCACCGCCCCGGCCGCCGAGGAGAACGACGCCGAGAGCGCCACCGAGGCCACCGAGACGGCCCAGCCGAAGCGCGGCCGCAAGGGCGCGACCGCCCGCAAGACCCGCACCGTCGAGCTCACGCTCACCGTGACCGGCACCGCGGACGGCGACTGGCAGGCCGAACTCAAGCACGGCAGCACCTGGGTCGCCCGCGGCCTGGCGGTTTCCGCTTCCGCCGTGTCCCGCGCCGCCAAGGAACTGCACACCGACCTGTCGACCACGATCGACGACGTGATCAACGCGGCCCGCGAGCAGCAGCGGGCAAAGGTCGCGCAGCTGCAGGCCGAACTCGAGGAGGCCAAGCAGGCGCTCGCCGACCTCGACGCCTGACCGGCGGAAAGATCGACGAACTCGCCGGGGCGGCTGCCCACTCGATCAGGCAGCCGCCCCGGCGTCCTTTTTGTCCCGATTTTGCCGCCGGGTGCATCCCGGCGGACCTGGCGTCGACTAAGGCAAGGCACGCTTCAATAAGGCACGGCTTTCCAAACAAATGCATTCTCCGAACAGGCCCGGCGAACCGGATATAGTGCGCTGATTCGTGTTTCAATGGGGTATGGCCGAAATACGGGATCTGGTGCACCCGCACACGACCGAGCCGCACGGTGAAGGCCTCGGCGGACGCCTGAATTGGCTGCGAGCAGGCGTTCTCGGCGCCAACGACGGCATCGTGTCGGTCGCCGGCCTGGTCGTCGGCGTCGCCGGCGCGACCGCGGACCGCATCGTCATTCTCACCGCGGGAATCGCCGGACTGGTCGCCGGTGCGCTTTCGATGGCCGGCGGAGAATACGTCTCCGTGAGCACGCAGCGGGACACCGAGCGCGCGCTGCTCGACCTGGAAATGCACGAGCTGAAAACGATGCCGGAGGCCGAGGAACGGGAACTCGCCGAGATCTACGAGAAGAAGGGCCTGTCGCCGGAACTGGCCGCGCGGGTGGCGCGTGAGCTGACCGCGAACGACGCCCTCCAGGCGCACGCCGAAGCCGAGCTGGGCATCGATCCGAAGGAGCTCACCAACCCGTGGCAGGCCGCTTGGGCCTCCTTCGCCGCGTTCTCGATCGGCGCCCTGCTGCCGGTGCTGGCGATCATCCTGCCGCCTTCGGCGTGGCGCCTGTGGACGTGCGGGTTGGCGGTGGCCGCCGGGCTCGCGCTCACCGGATACGTCAGCGCCCGCCTCGGCAACGCGGGGCCGGGCCGGGCGGTCGCGCGCAACGTCGCGGTCGGCGCGCTCACCATGCTGATCACCTATTACGTCGGCATGCTGTTCGGCATCACCCTCCACTAGCGCCCGCCGGACTCACCGGACGCCGGACATCAGCCTGCGCACGAAGGGGCTGATGGCCGCCAGCACGGCACCGATCACCACCGCGATCCCGCCGATGACACCGAAGTAGAGCGATTCCTTGTCGGCGCTGTAGTACCCGGCCAGCGAGCCCGACAACGCGGTGCCCAGGGAGACCGAGAGGAAGAACAGCGCCACCATCTGGGTGCGGAACGCCTCGGGCGCCAGCTTCGTGGACACCGACAGGCCCACCGGCGAAAGCAGCAGTTCGGCGATCGTGAAGGTGAGCAGGATGCCGACCAGCCCGAGCAGCGGAGCGCTGTTCGGGCCCCCGCCGGCCATCGGCAGGAACAGCAGGAACGCCACGCCCATGATCGCGGTGCCGAGCGCGAACTTGATCGGTGTCGATGGCTGGCGCGGACCGAGCCGCGTCCACACGGCCGCGACGATCGGGGCGAGCACGATGATGAACACCGGGTTGATGGACTGGACCCAGGACACCGGCATCTCCCAGCCGAACAGGTTCCGGTCGAGCCGCCGGTCCGAATAGATCTCCACCACGGTGAACTGCTGCTGGTACAGCGACCAGAACGCGGCACTCGCGATGAACATCGGAATGAACGACAACACCCGCCGGCGCTCCACCGCGGTGATTCGCTTGCTCGACAGGATGACGGCGAAGTACGCGACCGCGGAGACCGCGACGACCACCACCACGACGTTCGCGAGGTTCGCGGCGGTGACCGCGCCGGTCACCACCACGACCGCGATCACGGCGAGTGCGAGTAGCGCGAAGCAGCCCGCGGTGAGCCGCTTCGCGGCCGGGAGCGGGTTCGGCACCGCCGAGGCCGTGGCCGGCAGGTTCCTCCGGCCGAAGGTGTACTGGACCAATCCGAGCGCCATGCCCACGGCCGCGAGCCCGAATCCCAGGTGGAAACCGACGGTGCTCTGCGCGAGCCCGGTGAGCAGCGGGCCGACGAAGGCGCCCAGGTTGATCCCCATGTAGAAGATCGTGAACCCGCCGTCGCGCCGCTCGTCCTGCGCGCCGTACAACGTGCCGAGGACGGCGGTGGCGTTGCCCTTGAGCCCGCCGCTGCCCAGCGCCACACAGGTCAGCCCGACCCCGATCCCGGCATAACCGGGCAGGACGGCCAGCGCGAGGTGCCCGATCATGATCAGGACGGCGCTGTAGAAGAGGGTGCGCTCGGCGCCGACGAGCCGGTCGGCGACCCATGCGCCGACGATCGTGGACAGGTAGACCAGCCCGCCGTAGGCACCCACGATGCTGGTGGCACTCGCCTCCGACATCGCGAGACCACCCCTCGCCACCGAGTAGTAGAGGTAGATCGGGAGGATGCCCAGCATCCCGTAGTAGGAGAACCGTTCCCACATCTCGACGCCGAACAGGTTCGCCAGCCCGAGCGGGTGGCCGAAGAACCTGGTGTCGCGCTTGACCTCGGTGGTGGTCATGTCGCCCTCTTGGTCTAGACAATGTTGCTCATTCACATCGTAGGTACCAATCGGTAACCACGCAGGAAATGACCGGTTCAGGGGACATCGGCACCGCCGGCGCCGGGCAGGAACGGGCAGGCCATGGTGATCACGGTGGCCGCGGCGGCGCTCGCATCCTGGTCGCGGTGGCGTGACCGGACAACATACCCGGCTGAAGTCGAGGACTAAGCGAGCCAGGGAAACCGGCACATGGCACGATGGCCCACGTGAGCACCGAGGAGCACGAACGTAGCGGCCCGGACGGCCTCGGGGCCGTACCCTACATCCCGTTGTCCAGCGACGACGGCTCGACCGCCGGCGAACAGTCGATCGGGAGTCTGGTCAGCCAGGCGACGCAGCACATGTCGACCCTGGTCAGGGCCGAGGTCGAGCTGGCCAAGTCGGAGATCGTCGGTGAGGTCAAGAAGGGTGTCACCGGCAGCGTCTTCTTCATCATCGCCGGCGTGATCGGCCTCTACAGCTCGTTCTTCTTCTTTTTCTTCCTCGGTGAACTGCTTTCCGACTGGTGGGGCCTGCGCTGGCCGGCGTTCCTCACCGTCTTCGGCCTGATGGTGGTCGTCACGGTGGCCTTCGCCTTCCTCGGCTGGCGCAAGGTGAAGAAGGTCAAGGCGCCGGAACGCACGATCAGCAGTGTCAAGGAAACCGCCGCGGCGCTCAAGCCCCGGCGGGAAACCGCTGCCTGACGCGCTCCCGGTGCAGCCGCCCGATCCGTCCACCGTCCGGCTCACCGGAGCGTGGACGCACCGTGACGTCTCCGCGAACGGTATCCGCCTGCACATCGCCGAAGCCGGCACCGGGCCGACCGTGTTGCTGCTGCACGGGTTCGCCGAGTTCTGGTGGACCTGGCGGCATCAGTTGCTCTCCTTGGCCGAAGCCGGGTTCCACGCGGTCGCCGCGGATCTGCGGGGCTACGGCGACTCGGACAAGCCACCGCGCGGATATGACGCGTGGACACTCGCCGGCGATGTCGCCGGCCTCGTACGCGCGCTCGGCCAGCGGCGGGCCCATCTGGTCGGCCATGCCTGGGGCGGCATGCTGGCGTGGACCGCGGCCGCATTGCATCCCCGGCTGGTCGAGTCGGTGAGCGTGCTCGGCGGAGCGCATCCGCTGGCCTTGCGCGCCGCCATCGCCCGGCGACGGGGCCAGGCACGGGCCGCCGGCCACCTCTTCCGCTTTCAGGTGCCCATGGCGCCCGAACGGCGCCTGGTCGCCGACGACGCCGCGTTCGTGGAGGAGCTGATGCGCGCCTGGTCCGGTCGCCGGTGGGCGCTCGGCGACGATTTCGCCGAAACCGCGGCGGTTTTCCGCCGGGCGATGCTCGTGCCCGGGGTCGCGCACAGCGCACTGGAGTATTACCGGTGGGCCTTCCGGGCGCAGTTCCGGGGTGAGGGCCGCCGGTTCGCGGCCGCCGTCGCCGCGCCGGTCGCCGCGCCGGTGCTGCAGGTCCACGGTGACGCGGACCCCTGCGTGTTGCCCGACACCGCACGGGCCTCGGCCTCCTGGCACGGCCCCGGTTCCCGGTTCGAGTCGCTGACCGGGGTGGGGCACTTCCCGCAGTTGGAGGACCCGGACCGGACGAGCAAGGCGCTGCTCGCGTTCCTGCAGGGTTAGCGAGGACGGCCCTCGTGCTCAGGCCGCGCAGGTTCCGGTGCTGACCCGGGTGCTCATGGTGGACGCGTCGTCGATGACCGAGCGGACCTGGTTGGCCGTGAGTGTGAAACCGGTATCCGCGTCCTCGACGGACGCCCCGAACACCACACCGAGCACCTTGCCCGACGGGTCCACCAGCGGGCCGCCCGAGTTACCGCTGCGGACCTGTGCCCGGATCGTGAACACATCCCGCCGGACGGTGCGTGCGTCGTAGATGTCCGGTCCCTGCAACGTGATCTCGCTGCGGACCCGGGCGGCCGTCGCGGTGTAGGGGCCGTCGAGGGGATACCCGAGGACGATCGCGTTGTCCCCGGACCTCGCGGCGTCGGGCGCCAGCGTGAGCGGAGTCGCCTGCAACCGCGGCACGGCGAGGACCGCGATGTCCACCTCGGGATCGAAGTACACCACGCGCGCCGACAACCGGCCCTGCACGGTCTCGACCGAGGTTTCGTCCGTCCCCGCCACCACGTGCGCGTTGGTCACCACCCGCTGTGGTGCGACCACGAAACCGCTGCCCTCGAGCGCGCGCGAGCACGACGACGCGGTGCCGCGGATCTTCAGCACGCTGCCCTGCAGCTGCCGCACGATCGCGCTGTCCTGCAGCGCGGTGTCGGGCGGGGCGATCTGGTTGATCTCGGTCTTCTGGAAGGGGTCCACAATGGACGGGAAGCCGGAGACGTCCAGCAGTTTCCGCAGATCCGAGGGGAGTCCCTGGGCCTCGGACGGCATCACCTTGTCCACCGCGCCGAGCACGGCGGAGTTGTTGATCGCCCGCGCGAGCCCGGGAAGGGCCGCGACTCCGGTCAGCGGCACCGCGATCAGCCAGGCGACCAGCAGCACCACGAGGCCCTGCACGATCGCGCCGAGCGTCTGGTCGATCCCGGTCAGCTTGTCGGTGTTGAAGCGCGTCTTGACCGCGAGTTTGACCCGG
>DASSAD010000032.1:0-8518 GCA_035685725.1 Amycolatopsis sp.
TGGCCACGTGATCTTCACCGAAGGCGAGCCCGGCGACAAGTTGTACATCATTCTGTCCGGCAAGGTGAAGATCGGGCGTAAGTCCCCGGACGGCCGAGAGAACCTGCTGTGGATCGCGGGTCCGTCGGACATGTTCGGCGAGCTGTCCATCTGCGACCCGGGTCCACGCACCTCCAGCGCGACCACGGTGACCGAGGTGCGTGCGGTGAGCATGGACCGGCCCTCGCTGCGCAAGTGGATCTCCACCCGGCCCGAGATCGCCGAGCAGCTACTGCGCGTGATCGCCCGGCGGCTCCGGCGCACCAACAACATGGTGGCCGAGCTGATCTTCACCGACGTGCCGGGCCGGGTCGCGCGTGCGCTGCTCCAGCTCGCCCAGCGCTTCGGCAGCCAGGAAGCGGGCATCCTGCGGGTCACGCACGACCTGACGCAGGAGGAGATCGCCCAGTACGTCGGCGCCTCGCGCGAGACCGTGAACAAGGCTCTCGCCGACTTCGCGCACCGCGGCTGGCTCCGGCTGGAGGGCAAGAGCGTGCTCATTCTCGACCCCGAGCGCCTCGCCCGCCGGGCCCGCTGAACCCTTCGTTCGCATCGGACCCCGGACCGCCCGGCACCCGCCGGAGGTCCGGGATTTCCGTGCCGGGCTGAGGTTTTCGCCACTCGGCCGACCGGAAACGGTCGGCCGAGGGTTGGTTCGCCAACACATCCGGTGACGGACTCGGTGGATCTCATCACTCAGCCCGGGACGGCCGGACCCGACGCGGACCCGATCAGGTCCGGCCGATGGTGCTCGCCGTAGTGCCCCGGTAACCGGTTCGGCACTCGGCTGCATGCTCGCGGGACGGATAGCACGAAGGGCCGGGCGCCACCCCCGACGTGGCGCACCGGCCCTTCGTTCGCGCGGGCCATCCCCCGACGGTCCGCGCTCCCCGCCCTCCGGTTCTTAGGCCCCGACCCGATGCCCGGAGGGAGTCTTCCCTCGTGTCAACCATGCCATGACTCCTCCCCCGGAGTTCAAGGCCGTTCACTCACATAGACGCCAGCCGGGCGATTTCGTTGCCTAAGCCCGGAAAAATCTTCAGGGCGTTATCTAATCGAGACGCCGTGGGCCTAACGGGTGACACTCCACAGTGTGGTACCGGCGTACCACTTACGGCATACTGGTACGCATGTCCCACTCTCGTGTCCGCTTCGCCGACTACCGGACCGCGCTGTCGACCCCCGGCATGGCCTGGCCGGTGATCGCCTCCGTGCTGGGGCGTCTGCCGATGGCGATGGTCGGCCTGTCCGCGCTGCTCTTCGTGCAGCGCGAAACGGGTTCCTTCGCCGTCGCCGGGATCGTCTCGGCGGGCAGCCTGGTCGGCGTGGCACTCGGTGCGGTCACGCAGGGCCGCTTGATCGACCGGTTCGGGCCAACCCGGCCGTTGCTGATCGTGACCGTGCTGTTCGCCGTCGCCATGGCGGGCCTCACGCTGGCGATCCAGGCCCACGCGCCGACTCCCGCGCTGGTGCTGCTCGGCGGCGGGATCGGCATCACCGAGCCGATGATCGGTTCGGCTTCGCGGGCGCTGTGGGGACGGGTCGTCGAGGGCGCTGCGGTACGCGCCGCCGCGCTGTCCTACGAAGCGATCAGCATGGAAACCTTTTTCATCCTCGGGCCGGGCCTGGCCGGGCTGCTCGCCGCGACGCCGTGGCCGGGCACCGGCATGGTCGTCGGCGGCGCCTGCATGGTCTGCGGTGCGACGCTGTTCGCCCTCAGCCCGGTCGTCCGTTCCTGGGGACCCGCCGGCGGCGGACGCCGGCCGCTGATGGGCGCGCTGGCGAGCCCCGGTATGCGCACACTCGCGCTCGCGGTGCTGGGGTTCGGCATCGTGATCGGGTTCGTCGAGGTCGCCGTGCCCGCGGCCGCCACCGAGGCGGGCAGTCCCATGGTCGGCGGAGTGCTGCTTTCGCTGTGGTCGGTCAGTTCGGTGGCCTTCGGCGTGGCCTACAGCCTCCGGCCCGTTCCCCACCGCATGTCGTTGCGACTGCCGGTGCTGCTCGGCGCCTTCGGCGCGCTCATCGCGCTCTCGGCCTGGCCGTCCACCCTGTGGGGTCTGGGGCTGGCCCTGCTGGCGGCCGGAGCCATGATCACTCCGCAGTCGGCGACGCATTCCGCGGCGATCGAGATCGTCGCACCGGAGGGCACCGCCGCGGAGGCGTTCGGCTGGGTGCTCACCGCGGTGACGCTCGGGTTGGCGGTGGGACAGTCGGCCAGCGGTTACCTCGTCGAACATGCCGGACCGGCGGCATCCTTCCTCGCCGCCGCGGGGGTCGGCGTCGCGCTCGCGGCCGTCGTCTGGCTGCTGCGCGGCACGATCGGCCCGGCGCGGGCGAAACCGACCCGGCGCGACCGGCTGACCGACGGGACGGCCGAGGAGATCGCCGACGAGATCGCCGCGGCCTGACCACTATCCGGCCGGGCTCAGCGCGGTCGACGTGCTCAGTTCCGCCCATGCCTCCAGCTCTTGGCGCGACCGGTCGTGGTGCGCGCGAATCGCTTCGACCGCATCCGCGCCCAGAGCCAGCCGCAATGGCGGGTTCTCGGCGTCGAGTACGGCGAGGATCGCGGCCGCGGCCTTCGCCGGATCGCCGGGTTGACCGCCGTCCATGCCATCGACGGCGGCACGGGTGTCCGCGGTGGAGACGCGGTACGCCTCGATTTCCCGCGAACGGTGCATCCGGGCACCGCCGAACTCCGTGCGGAACGCGCCCGGCTCGACGATCAGCACCCGCACCCCGAAGGGCGCCAGCTCGGCGGCCAGCGCCTCGGACAAGCCCTCCAAGGCGAACTTGGCCGCGCAGTACGCGCCGAACCCCGGCATGCTCAGCCGGCCGCCCATCGAGCTGAGCTGCACGATCGCGCCGCTGCCCTGCCGGCGCAGGTGCGGGAGGACCGCCTTGGTCACCGTGACCGCACCGAAGAACATCACCTCCATGAGCGCTCGCAACTCGGCCATGGTCAGCTCTTCCACGGCGCCGACCGAGCCGTGCCCGGCATTGTTGACCACGACATCGATCCGGCCGAAGCACTCGAATGCCGCCTTCACCGCGGCAGCGATCGCGGCCGGATCGGTCACGTCCAGGGCGCAGGTGCGCACCTGCTCGCCCCACTCCTCGACGAGCCCGTCGAGTTGTTCCGGCCGGCGCGCGGTGGCCAGCACCCGATCGCCGGCACGCAGCGCGGCGAGGGCGATCTCCCGTCCGAATCCGGTCGAGCAACCGGTGATCAGCCAAACGCGGTTCGTCATGGGGCAAGCCTGGCAAGGCCGCTTTCCGCCGTCCAACACAGTTGCGCTGCCGCAGCTACAGTCAAGGCCTGTGAGCACTCCTGAGCTGCGACAGCTGCGCTACTTCGTGGCGGTCGCCGAGGAACTGAGCTTCACCCGCGCCGCCGGCCGCCTGCGGATCGCGCAGCAATCGCTGTCCCAGCAGATCAGGGCATTGGAACGGACCCTCGGCGTGCGTCTGTTCGATCGGGACACCCGCGGCACGCGGCTGACCGAGACCGGCCGGATCTTCCTGCCCGAGGCCCGCGCGGTCATCGAACGGGCGGAACAGGCCGTGACCACCGCGCACCGGGCGGTTCGCGGCGAGGTCGGTCGTCTCGACCTCGCCTTCCTCGCCTCGACCACGCACTACCTGTTGCCGCCCGTGGTGCGCCGGTTCCGGCAGCGTTACCCCGACGTCGAGCTGACCACGGAGGACGTGGCGATCGCCCAGCTCGTCGCCGGGATCGAGGACGGCCGGTACGACGCCGGGTTCACCCGGCCACCACTGGTCGAGGGCTTCGCGGGCCGCACGCTGATCACCGAGCGGGTCTGCGCGGTGCTGCCGGAAGGCCATGCGCTCGCCGGGCGCGGCGAGCTGCGGCTCGCCGACCTGGCGGGTGAGCCCTGGGTACTGACCCAGCGCGGCTCGTGGCCGCCCTGGCATCGCAAGTACGACGAGGATTTCCGGGCCGCCGGGTTCGAGCCCGACGTCGTCCAGCGCGCCACCAGCGTGCAGAACCTGCTGGGGCTGGTCGCCGCCGGTGTCGGTGTCACGCGGCTGGCCGAGTCGGCGCGAAGCCTCGCACGGACCGGTGTCGTGTTCGTGCCACTGGCCGGTGACCAGGCGAAGACCGTCGTGGTCTGGTTACCCGGCAACGAAAAACCCGCGCTCGGCCGGCTGGTGGAGGTGGTCACCGAACTCGTCGCCCGCCCGGGTCTCCCGGTCGAGACCCGGCCCGATCACGAACCGCGCAGGTAGTCCAGCTGAGCGCGGACGCTGCGCTCGGCGGGGCCCCAGAGCGCGCGGTCCACGTCGGCGTAGACGTGCTCGACGATCTGACGCGGCGTCGCGTCCGCGCCGAGGCGCTCGATCGCCGCCCGGACCTCGTCGAGTCGTTGCTCGCGATGAGCGAGGTACTGGCGTGCGATCGCGCTCAGATCGGCGAACTCGGGACCGTGTCCGGGCAGGCCGGCCAGCCCCGGCGGCAACTCGAGCAAGCGCCGCAGCGAACCCAGGTACGCGCCGAGGTCGGCGAGAACCGTGGTTCCACGGCCCAGGATCGTGTCGCCGGTGAGGACGTGACCACCGAAGCGCAGGCACACCGAATCATCGGTGTGCCCCGGCGTGTGCAGGACCTCGATGTCCAGTCCCGCCACCGAAATGGTCTCACCGTCCGAAAAGGACTCGGCGTCCCGGCACAGCGCCGGATCGAGCGCGCGCACCGCGGTGCCGGCCCGTTCGGCCAGCCAGGGCGCGCCTTCCGCGTGGTCGGGATGGTGGTGGGTGAGCAGGATCAGTGCCACCGGCCCGATTCCGGCGAGCTTCGGCAGATGGTCCGGATCGTCGTAACCGGGATCGACGATCACGCATTCGGCCGCCCCCGGAGCTCGCAACACCCAGGTGTTGGTGCCCTCCAAGGTCATCGAGGACGGGTTGTTCTCCAGCAGCACCGACGCGGCCGGAGAAACCTGGCGCAGTTGCCCGTAGGCGGGATGAGTCATTCCACAACCACCCGGATCCCGTCCCCGTCGCGAACGATCGTGGGAGTGATCGGCTCGATAGTGCGTTCCGCGGCGAGCACCTCGGCCACCGCGCCGTACTCGGTCAGTTCGGTCAACGTATGCCACGTCGGCGGCAACAGCATGCTGCGGCCCGCCTCCGCGTCGGCCAACGCCTCGCCGGGACGTTGCCAGCCCGACGATTCCGCCTCCGTGGTGGCACCGTCGGCTTGTTGCCCGGACGGAAGAACCGCGACGAAGAACCGGGTGTCGTAACGCCGGCGCTCCTCGACCGGGGTGATCCAGTGCGCCCACGGCCGGAGCAGGTCGGCGCGCAGGGTCAGCCCGGCCTCGTGGAGGAACGCCGCGAGCGACAGCTCACGCGAGACCAGCGCCTGCCGGGCGACCGCGTACCGCGCCGCGTCCTCGACGATGCCGTCCTCGGCTCCGGCGAGCAGAACCCCGGACTCCTCGAAGGTTTCCCGTACGGCCGCGCAGACCAGTGCCCGCCCGGCCGGCTCGGAACAACCGAACTGCTCCGCCCACGCCGCCGGCTCCGGACCCGCCCAGCGCACCGACGCGTCCGCATCACGCTTGTCCACGCCCCCGCCGGGAAACACGGTCATCCCCGCCGCGAAGGCCATCGCGGCGGCCCGGCGCAGCAGGAACACTTCCAGGCCCCGCTCGGCGTCGCGAAGCAGGATCACGGTCGCCGCGTCCCGGGGCACCACGGGCTTCTCCGGCACCACGTCGGAGAACGGGATCTGCCCCGGCAGCGGGAAGTTCAGTTGAGGCACAACGACAACTTAAGCACCGACTCAGGCCCCGGAGAAGCCGTCCACCCAACGGGCCTGGTCATCCGCCCGACCGGCACCGCTCAGGCGGACCTTCTCCGCCTCGGCCCGCTCGCGCTCGGCGAGCTCGGCGTGCAGCTCCCGCAACAGCTGGCGGTCCCGCTCGGACAGCTGGGGATCGTCGAGGTCGAGTTCCGGGATCTCGACGACCTCCTCGGGTCCGATCGTGGCGGCCGCGATCGCCTTGCCGCGCTCGGGATCCTCGGCGAGCGCCGCACGCAGCTGCGCGACGTCGGCCGAGGTCAGATCCATGGTCTGCTCCACGCGCTCGAGCTCGGGCACCGACGCGAAATCGCGCGGGCCGAACACGTGCCCGGGACCGGTCGACGCCTCCACCGGCTCGGGTGTTTCCCGCGCCGGTGCGCCTTCCCAGGCGACATGCCGCCCCGGCTGTTCGTCCGCGATGCTCGAGGACGACTGGGACGTGCCCGTCGAACCGGCCAGCCAGACCGCCGTCGCCGCGGTCCGCGCCTGGTCGTGGTAGTGCGCCCGCTCCGCGCCGGGACCGGTCACCTCGACCACCACCCGGATCCCCGCCCGGCGCAGTGCCGCGTCGATCCGGTAGGCCGCCGCGGGCGGATTGCCGTCCGGCCCGATCTCCACGAGTACGACCCGCTGCGGCAACGGACCCGGCACGCTGCCGGCCGGTGTGTTGCGCCAGACCGCGTGCACCGAGCGCAGATCGGGCAGCACCTGGAGGGTGCGATCGAGCGCGTCGGCGATGCCCTCTTCGGGGTGGTTCTCGCCGGTGAAGCGGTGCAGCACGCCGTTGTCGGCTTCCGCGTCGTCGACCGTGAGGTGGTCGGCGAGCGTCGCGTCGGAACGGCTGAGTTCAAGGACCAGCCCCAGTTCGTGCTGCTCCGATTCGCGGACCGGAAGCCGGCCGGCGATCAGCGCGCCGGTGGTCAGCTCGGCCGCCTCGTCCAGCCGGGCCCGAGCGGTCAGCTCCCGCGCCTCGGACAGCGCAGTGTCGTCCAGCCTCCCGGCCAGTGCGAGCAGCAGGTTGTGCAACCGCAACGGCACCGCGAACCCATCGGTCGCGATCCCGTCATGGACCTCCGCCATTTGCCCTTCTCCCTCCCGCGGCTCGTGCAGGGCGAACCGTTAAGCGGCGGCGAGCCGGTGTCCCGCGTCCACCGACCCGGTACAGATCAGTTCGGAACTCGCCAGTGCGGCCAGGTGGTAGGCCGGCAGGTCGAACCGCTGCGGCATCACTTCGACGCTGGGTTCCTCGTCCCCCAGCACCCGCAGGACCCGCTGCAGCTCGCCGGTCAACCTCGGCAGGCCGGTTAGTGCGGTGATCAGCAGCACCCGCTTCGGTTCCCCGTCGCCGTGCCGCCAGCTCTCCCTTACCTCCCCCACGTCCGGCCGGCCGCGCAACGTTGCGTGTACCAGCGCGGACACGGGGTCGACGGAGTTCACCCGATCGGGCGCACTCCCCGTGAATGTGTACCGGTTCTCTCCGACCTCGTCTACCCCGAGTGTCGAACTCACCTGGTGCCAGTCCGCGCCATGGGGCACCAGCCCGGCGACCAGCAGGCGATATTCCGGCTGGTCGAGGTCGATATTGTGCTTGAGCAGAGTCCGCGGCAGGGTGCGCGCCAGCGTCGGCATCGCGCCCTCGCCGAGCCAGTCCCGGTAGCGCCACAGCAACTGGTCCGGCATCCGGCCGGCCAGGCGCAGCAGCAGCTCGTGGCAGGCCGCCTCGATGTCCGGATCCATCACTCCACCTCCACGATCAGTTCGATCTCGACAGGTGCCCCCAGCGGAAGTTCGGCCACGCCGACCGCGGACCGCGCGTGGGCGCCCGCCGCTCCGAAGATCTCGCCCAGCACCTCGGACCCACCGTTGATCACCGCGGGCTGACCGGTGAATCCCTCGGCGGAGGCCACGAACCCGACCAGCTTGACCACCCGCGTGATCGCGTCGATGCCGACCAGCGCGTCGACGGCGGCCAGCGCGTTGAGCGCGCAGGTGCGGGCGTACCGCTTCGCCTCCTCCGGGCCGACCTCGGCGCCGACCTTCCCGGTGGCGGCGAGCTCCCCGGCGACGAAGGGCAGCTGCCCCGAGGTGTAGACGAGCTGGCCCGTGCGCACGGCCGGCACATAGGCGGCGACCGGCGCCGCGACGGCGGGCAACGTGATTCCGAGTTCGGTGAGCCGGTCGGACCAGCTCACGCCTTCACCCGCTTGAGGTACGCGACGTGCTGTTCCCCGCTCGGATTCGGCAACACGGTCACCAGCTCCCAGCCGTCCTCGCCCCACTGGTCGAGGATCTGCTTGGTCGCGTGGATCAACAGCGGAACCGTGGCGTACTCCCACTTGGTGGCGCTCATGGGATCCGAGCGTAACGACCAGATCAAGTAGCGGCCGACCGGCCTGAGCGAGATGACACTCCGTCAGCAATACTCGCCCGTTCGTGTACCCAGCGTGGCCCCGCTCCGGGACCCGGGAACCGCGCCCGTGTCGACGCGACCGGTTGCCCGCGGCGGCCCGTGGCCTTCCTCCCCATGAACCCCGTTCGAGGCGCGGGCTAGTTACGCTTCAGTAGTGACCACACCCCTGCCCGGCTGGACCGACGAGCTCACCCGCGCCCGGTTGCACTTCGTGACCGGCAAGGGGGGCACCGGCAAGA
>DASSAD010000033.1:0-3184 GCA_035685725.1 Amycolatopsis sp.
CGGGCTCGACGAGCGCCTCCGCGCACTCGCCACCCGCGTCCGCAAGGCGCGCCGGGACCGCGACCTCAGCCAGGAGGACCTGGCCGACCGCGCGGGGGTCTCCCGGTCGGTCGTCGCGGAACTCGAACGCTCCCGGCTCGACCAGCCCAAGAGCCGGGACGATCCGCGCAAGCGGCCGCCGCGCAACATCACGCTCGATTCCCTGTTCCGCATGGCCGACGCGCTCGGCGTCCACCCCTCGGATCTCCTCGACGACCGCTGATCGGCCGAGCCGGCCGTGGAAATACCCCGCATCCGCACGGGAATGGATGGAGCCGTCGCGCTTCGCGCGGGTAACCGGTCCGCTACACCGACATTCGAGTCGGCCTTTTCCGCCATGACCACCGGAGGAACGGGGCGCGTGCGGCGGATTCCGGCGATCAAGGTTCAGATGTGGATCTTCGGACCGATCCCGGCGAGCGGGGTGCGACGGTCGACTTCGGACCGGCCGCGGACTCCGAAACCGCCATCCTTCGCGGAAACCCGGCCGGCACAAGTGAGATCCGCGTGTGGACATGAACCAACCAACCATCCCGGAGAGAAGTCGATCGCGCACGCCTGGTGCGAATTACCGCCCGGTAGCGGGTCCGGCCCGAGCCGATCGCAGAGCTTCGCACAAGCTGTTCAGGAATCTTTTAGGCGTAACCCTTGTGAGTGACCCAAGCGGGAGCGCTAAGGTACGCCGGTGCTCAAACGGATGAAGCGTTTTCTGAAGCTGAGCGGCGGCGCGCGGACGATCAGGGCGCGGGTGCTGGTGATCGCACTCATCCCGTGCCTCGCACTGCTGGCTCTCGGCGTAGGCGGGGCGAGCTATCTGGTCGCACAAGGGACCCACGCGAAGGACTACGCGAGCGAACTGCGCTCGGTCATCCCGCCGAGCATGGACTTCCTCAACAACCTCCGTGAGGAGCGCAGGCTGTCCGCGTTGGTGCTCGGCGGCGACCAGCAGGCCGTTCCGCAGCTTCAGCAACAGCGGGCCAAGACCGACCAGTCCGTCGTCTCGATCGGCCAGGTGGCGACCGCGATCGTCGCGGTCAACCCCACCGGCATCGCCGCGGCGCTGCCGGTTCTGGCCAGCTTCATCGGCAAGATGCCGCAGATTCGCCAACAGGTCGACAGCGGCAGGATCTCCCTGGTCGACGTCACCAACTACTATTCGGGGATCACGGGCATTCTCGCCGCGGCCATGCCGAGTCTCGCCCGCACGTCACCCGATTCGTCGGCGGCGGTCGACGAGGCGAACTCGGCCGACCTGGGTATCGCCGCCGACGAGATGTCCGCGGCGCACGCGCTGGCCGTGGGCGCGGTCACCTCCGGCGGGCTGACGCTGGACGACCTGCGGCAGTTCCGGCTCCTGGCCGACGGCTACCACAACATGCTCGATTCGATCGTTTCGCGGCTGCCGCAACCAGTGCAGGACAGCTACAACGCGATCATCAAGACCGACGCCTGGCAGCAGGTCACCGCCATGGAGACGGCGCTCATCGACCGGGGTCCGCGGCCGTCGCCGACGTTGCGTGACAACCGGCCCCTTCCGGTCAGCATGACGGACTGGCAGAACTCGGTGAGCCAGGTGACCACCCAGTTGGCCAACATGTGGGCCCAGCAGCACGACTACGCCAACGTCGTCATCGAGGCCAGCGGCCAGACGACGCTGACCAACTCGCTGTGGGCCGGCGGGGGCATCCTCGTCCTGACCCTCCTGGCGCTGCTGATCGCGCTGCGGCTGTCGAACAACCTGATCAAGCGGCTGAAGCGGCTCCGGGCGGAAACCCTCAGCATGGCGGAGGACCAACTGCCCGAACTCGTCGGTCGACTGCGTGACGGCAAACAGGTCAACGTCGACAGAGATGTGGCCACGCTGGACTTCGGCCGGGACGAGATCGGCCAGGTGGCCGACGCGTTCAACGCCGCCCAGCGCACGGCGGCCTCGGCCGCGGTGCAGGAAGCGAAGACCCGTGAAGGGGTGAACGCGGTGTTCCTCAACATCGCGCACCGCAGCCAGGTCGTCGTGCACCGCCAGCTCGAAGTCCTCGACCAGGCCGAGCGCCGCGAAGAGGATCCCGACCAGCTCGAACTGCTGTTCAGGCTGGACCATCTCGCCACCCGCAGCCGCCGCAACGCCGAGAACCTGATCATTCTCGGCGGGCAGCAGCCGGGCCGGCAGTGGCGCAACCCGGTGCCGCTGATGGAGGTCGTGCGCAGTGCGGTCGCCGAGACCGAGGACTACGCACGGGTCCGCACCGGGCGTCTACCCGCCGTCCTGATGGTCGGCGCGGTCGTGGCCGACCTCGTCCACCTGCTCGCCGAGCTGGTGGACAACGCGACCTCGTTCTCCCCGCCCGAATCGCGGGTCGAGGTGCGCGGGAACATGGTCGGCACCGGCGTCGTGATCGAGGTCGAGGACCAAGGTCTCGGCATCCCGAAGGAAGAACGCGAACGCATCAACGAATCCCTGCACCATCCGCCCGATTTCGGGGTGATGTCGCTGTCCGGGGACGCGCGCCTGGGCCTGTTCGTGGTCGCCAGGCTGGCGGGCCGCCACGGTGTCAGCGTCACCCTCGCGGAGTCCGCCTACGGCGGCACCAGGGCGATCGTGCTGATCCGGCAGGCCCTCATCGCAACCATGGACAATGGCGAAGACGACACCGAGAACGCCACCGAGGCGACGGAAATCGCGATGCGCACACCGCGGCAGCGTCAGGCGCACAGCAACGACGACGAAATCCGGGACGAGGAGGCGGTCCCCAACGGGAACTCCCGCTCCCTCTTCCGGTCCACGCCGGTCGAGCAACCGGCCCCGCCGGTCCACTGGCCGGCCGAGGAACCCGTTGACACACCACCAAGTCCGGGACCCCGGCATGCACAACCGATCACGTCGGGCGACGACCGGCCCCCGCTGCCACGACGGCGGCGCCAGGCTAATCTCGCGCCACAACTAGCGGCCGATGTCAGCACACCGTCGGCGGCCGAAGACCGGCCTGCCGAGCAGGTGCGGGACACGATGGCCGCATTCCAGCGGGGAACGCGCCAGGCGCGCGACGGGGAATGAGAGAACGAGGAGTGAACTGAGACGTCATGGCCGATCCCACTACTACGAGCGAACTCGACTGGCTGCTTGACGACCTGGTCAAGCGGGTGGCCG
>DASSAD010000034.1:0-2367 GCA_035685725.1 Amycolatopsis sp.
GATCCAGATCAGCCGGGCGGTGATGTCGATCTGCCCCCGCCGGACTCCGTGCCGGGCACAGGTGGGGTCGGCGTGGTGGAGATTGTGCCAGGACTCGCCGAAGGAGAAGATCGCCAGCGGCCAGAAGTTGGCCGCCTTGTCACGGCTGGCGAAGGGCCGCTCGCCGATCATGTGACAGATCGAGTTGACCGACCAGGTCACGTGGTGCAGCAGGGCCACCCGGACGAGCCCGGCCCAGAAGAATGCCGTCACCCCGCCCCACCAGGACCAGGTGATCAGCCCCCCGGCGATCCCGGGCAGCAGGAAGGTCAGCGCCACCCACAGCGGGAACAGCCGGTCGACGGCCTGCAGCGGGCGGTCGGCGAGCAGGTCCGGGGCGAACCGCTCGGCGTTGGTCACCTCGCGTTCGAACAGCCAGCCCATGTGGGCGTGCCAGAAGCCCTTGGCCAGCGCGCCCGGTCCGGTGCCGAACAGCCACGGCGAATGCGGGTCGCCGGCCCGGTCGGAGTAAGCGTGGTGCCGGCGGTGGTCGGCCACCCAGCCGGTGGCCGGGCCCTGCGCGGAAAGGTTCCCGGCGATCGCGAGGGCGATGCGCAACGGCCGTTTCGCCCGGAACGAACCGTGCGTGAAGTGCCGGTGGTATCCGGCGGTCACACCGAGCCCGGAAATGATGAAGAAAAACGCGCCCAGCCCGACGTCCAGCCAGCTCAGTCCCCATCCCCAGGCGAACGGAACGGCCACCAGGAGCGCGACCAGCGGCAGCAGAACAAAGATTTTGACGGTGATGTGCTCAGGTAACGACGTGCTGCGGGAAATGATCGGTTTCGGTTTCGTGGCCGGGGTTTCCAGGGGCATGCGCCAACCAATTCCATAAATTTCGGAAATTCACGAAGCATCCACCCTACGCGAGATCTCCCGGAATCGCTAACCCGGCACACGCGGATTTTATGCGGCTCAGCCGGAACGATCCGTCTGGAACAGCGCGGACAGGCGGACGTCCGGGTCGATCACGTCCGGATCGGTCCGCACGTCGATCACACTGGGTCGCTGGTGGCGCAACGCCCGGTTGATCGTCGGTTCGAGCTGTTCGGGCGATTCGACGGTGTATCCGGCGGCGCCGAAGGATCGCGCCCAGGACGCGAAGTCGACCGCACCGAACGACACCCCGGACAGCCGGCCGTGCGTGCGGGCCTGGTGCATCGCGATATCGCCGTACAAGCCGTTCTGCACGACCACCACGATGATCGGCGTGCGGTAGCGCACCGCGGTCTCGATCTCCTGGCCGGTCATCATCATGCTGTTGTCCGCGACCATCGCGACCACCGTGCGCTTGGGCGCGGCCAGTTTCGCGGCCACGGCGGCGGGCACCGCATAACCCAGCGCCCGGTCCGCGGGTCCGAGCTGGGTGTTCGGCTCGGTGAAGCACCAGTAGCGCTGCACGAACCCGGCGAAGTTCGACGAATCGCTGGTGACCACGGTGTTCTCCGGAACGACCTTGCGCACCGCGCGCACCACGTCGGCGGGGTGCACCAGCGCGCTGCCACGGGTGTCCGGCGGCGTCATGAAGGTGTGGGTCACCGCGTTCGCCGCGGAACTCCGCCGTGCGCGGGGTTCCGAGACCGAGCACAGCTCACGCAGGAACGGCCCGATTTCGCAGTCGACCCGGAAGGTGAGCCCGCGCCGCCGCGTCTCGGCCAGGCCGGTGCCGATCATGACCAGGGTCTGTGACGGCAGCGGATACCGGTAGTTCTGCGTCGTGACCTCGTCGAGCCGCGCACCGACGGACAGCACCAGATCCGCTCGGTCCAGCGCGTCCAACTGCCGCGGCGGGATGCCGACGCCGAGGTGCCCGGCATAACGCGCGTGGTTCTCGGGGAAGGCGTCCTGGCGGCGAAACGCGTTGTACACGGCCAGTCCGAGCTTGTCCGCGGCCGCGATCAGCTCTTCCCGCGCCGGGCGCGCCCGGCTGCCGGTGATCGCCACCGGGTAGCGGGCATCGGAGAGCAGCGCGGCGACCTCGTCGGCCGAGCGCAGCAGGGCGCCGGACTTCTCCGGCGAGAGCTCGGGAACCGGGACCGGCTCGTCGAAGGGCGCGACCCAGAAGTCGGTGGGCACGGAGACCACGACGGGTCCCCGACGGCCGGTCTGCGACTTCTCCAGCGCTTCGGCGATCAGGGCCGGGACGTCCGCGGCGGTCTTGGCGTGCGCGGCCCACTTCGCGTAAGGCCGCACCAGCTCGACCAGATCGGGTTCGTCGGGCACGCCGCCGGTCAGGTTGACCGTGGGCCGCGCGTCGAGGATGACCGCCATCGGCGTCTCGTCCTGGTGCGCCGTGTGCACCCCGGCCAGCATGTTCATCGCGCCCGG
>DASSAD010000035.1:0-5347 GCA_035685725.1 Amycolatopsis sp.
GGTTGTTGGTGACGATGTAGCCGTCGGTGGAGACCACGAACCCGGAGCCCTCACCCTGCTCCTGGCTGCCGGACACGACAAGCTCGACAACGCTGGGCGACACCTTCTGCGCCACCGCTTCGGTGGTCCCGGGCTGAGCCGCGCTGCTGGCCTGGCTCGGCAATGGCTGGTTGATCGCGTTGTAGGCGCCCCCGCCCGAGGTTTCGGACGCGAGATAGCCCGCGCCCCACCCGGCGCCGCCACCGATCAGCAACGCGAGGACGGCGACGCCCGCGACCAGTTTGCCGACCCCGTGCTTGCGTTGCGGTGGGGTGGGCGCGGCGGCGTAGCTGCCGGCGCCGTAAGGCGCGGTCTGCGCCGTGGGTTGGCCGTGGCTACCAGGTTGTGCCCACTGGTAACCGGGAACCTGCTGGCCCGGCTGGCCCGGGAACCCCGGCTGCCCCGGGTAGCCGGTGGTCCCCGGCTGGCCTTGCGCCCCGGCCTGCTCCGGGTAACCGGCGGTGCCGGGCTGTCCCGGGACGCCTGGTTGTTCGGGGTGACCGGAAGTGCTCGCCTGCCCCTGCGATCCCGGCTGCTCCGGGTAACCGGAACTCCCGGACTGTGTCTGCTGCCCCGCCTGCTGCCCCGACCAGCCGGCGATCCCCGGCTGGTCCTGCGTCCCGGCCCCCTCCGAGTAAGGCGAAGATCCCGGCTGCGGCTGCGAACCGGGTTGCTCCGGGTCCCCGGAGGTCCCCGCCCCCTGCCGGCCCTGAGGCTCCGGCTGTTCGTGCTGTCCTTCTTGCCCCGGCTGTGCCTGCTGGGCCTGCGCCGACCATGGGTTCGGCGGCTGCTGAGCACCGAGTGGCGTACCCCCTGGGGGAGTCGTCGCGTCCTCCTGAGCCGGCTTTTCGCGCTCGGCGTCCTGAGGGGCACCACCACTGTCGTTGTGCGGCGCTCTGGGGTCGTTCTCGGTCATGTCCTCACCTTGCGGGTCGGTCCTGAGAGCTTGCTGAGGTCAAGCTGAGGTTCCACGGTGAAGTATGCCGAGGTTCTCAGCTTGCCGCCCGAAGACGGTCGGCGATCTGCTCCGGGGTCGAGTCGTTGATCCACACTGCCATGCCCGACTCCGAGCCCGCGAGGTACTTGAGCTTGTCCTTCGCGCGGAGAATGGAGAACAACTCGAGATGCAGCCAGCCCAGATCCCGGTCGGTGCGCACCGGTGCCTGGTTCCAGGACGCGATATAGGGCAACGGCCGGTCGAACAGCCGGTCGCAGCGCCCCAGGACCTCCAGGTAGACCGCCGCGAAGTCGTCGCGCTCCGAGGCGGTCAGTTCGGGCAGGTCCGGCACTTGACGGTGTGGCACCAGCAGCACATGGACCGGCCAGCGGGCGGCCGGCGGCACGAAAGCGGTCCAATACTCGCCCTCGACGATCACCCTCAGTCCGGATTTCCGCTCGGCGGCCAGCACATCGCCCAGTACGGGACGCCCATGACGCTCGCGGTAGGCACGGGCGACCTCGATGGTGCGCCGCGTCTTCGGCGTAACGAAGGGATAACCATAGATCTGACCATGGGGGTGATGGAGGGTGACGCCGATCTCCTCACCTCTGTTCTCGAACGGGAACACCTGCTCCACACCATCCACTGTGGACAGGGCAGCGGTGCGGTCGGCCCAGACGTCGACGACGGTGCGCACCCGTCCGGGCGACAGCGTGGAGAAGGAACCGTTGTGGTCGCTGGTGAAGCAGACCACCTCACACCGTCCGCGTCCCGGCGCCGTCGGCACCAGCCCCGCCTCGTCCACAGTGGAGGGAGCACCGGAAACGGCCTGTGAGAAGGAGGGAAACCGGTTCTCGAACACGACCACGTCGTAGTCGGCTTCCGGTATCTCGCTCGGCTTGCCCGGCTTGCTGGGACACAGTGGGCACAGGTCGGCGGGCGGCTTGTAGGTGCGGGTCTGACGATGGGCGGCCATCGCGACCCACTCCCCGGTCAGTGGATCTCTGCGGATCTCGGAGCTGGGCGCGACCAGGGGCAGGTCCCGCGTGTCCACCGCGGTGCGGGGCGGCGCATCAGCCCGCTCGTCGAAGTAGATGATCTCCCTGCCATCGGCGAGTTGCCGAACCGTGCGCTTCACCCTTCCTCCGTCTTCTTCCACACTTGTGGGCGCGACCGCGATCATCCCGGCGCGCCACAACCGAGTACTCTCCGCTCTTCCCCACCGGGAAACCCGCGCCGAGGACTTCTCCCCAGCGGATGCCCGCGATTGGTCCACACCGACGTGCTATCCGTCCGGACCATCGCCCTCCGCCTCGCCCACCTGGGCGATGAGCAGTTCCCCGACGTGTTCGGCCAAGGTCCGCTGGGCGGGTTCGGACAGGCCGTCATCGGTGACCACGACGTCCGCCTCGTCGAGATCAGCGATGGTGGAGATCCCGACGATTCCCCATTTGGTGTGATCGGCGAGTACCACGAACCTGCGCCCCGCCTCGACCAGCGCCCGGTCCGTCTCGCTTTCGGTCAGATTCGGCGTGGTGAAGCCCGGCCCGTCGGCCATCCCGTGCACACCCAGGAAAACGAGGTCGAGGTGCAGCCGGCGCAGGCTGTGCACGGCGACGGGACCGACCAGCGCGTCGGACGGCGTACGGATCCCGCCGGTGAGCACCACCGAGCGCTCGGGCTGGGTGGTGTCGCGCAGCACGTCGGCGACCCGGATCGAGTTGGTGACCACGGTCAACCCGGGCACCGCGCCGAGCGCGCGGGCCAAGGTCCAGGTGGTGGTGCCCGCGGAGATCCCGATCGCGGTGCCCGGCCGGATCAGCGTTGCCGCGACCTCCGCGATGGCTTCCTTCTGCGCGCGCTGCTGCACGGACTTCGCCTCGAAGCCCGGCTCGTCGGTGCTCTTGCCCAGGATCGCGGTGGCACCGCCGTAGACCTTTTCGACCAGTCCCCGGCCGGCGAGCACGTCGAGGTCTCGCCGAATCGTCATGTCCGACACGCCGAGTCTGGCCACCAGGTCGCTGACCCGGACCGCCCCGGTGCGCCGGGCTTCCTCCAGAATCACCGCTTGCCGTTGCCGAGCCAGCACCGCCGCTCCCGTCACCACCGCCAACTACACAAAATCCTACGCGATCAAACACCCAGACCAAACACCGTTATGCAGGAAGGCGTGTTTCCTACGGACTATCCGCAGGAAACACGCCTTCCTGCATTATCAGCCGGGGAACCCGGGGAGGCGGATCGTCATCAGGGCGCCACCCTCCGGAGCGCGCCCGGCGTGGATGGTGCCGCCGTTGCGCTCGACCGCCTGCTTGACGATCGACAAGCCGAGACCTGAGCCCGGCAGAGTGCGCGCCTCCGATGCCCGGTAGAACCGGTCGAACACCCGGGCCAGGTCGGCGTCGGCGATGCCGGGTCCGGCGTCGGCCACCTCCATGATCAGAGATCCGTCGCCCAGCGGGTACATGCGCAGCCGCACCGTCGAAGCCGGCGGCGAGAACTTGACCGCGTTGTCGAGCAGGTTGACCACGGCCCGCTCGAGGGCGCCCGGATCGCCGTTGAGGAACCACGGCTGGAGCGTGACGGAGAAGTCGATGTCTCCGGCACGCCGACGGGCCCGGTCGAGGGCACGTTCGACGACCTCCACCAGATCGACCCGCTCGACCACGGCGGCATGCGCGTCCTGCCGCGCCAGTTCCACCAGGTCGCCGATGAGCTGGGTCAGCTCGTCCAACTGCGCCTTGATGTCGGTCTCGATATCGGCCCTGTCCTTTTCGGACAGGTTCGGCGAGTCGGACCTACTGGCCGAAAGCAACAGCTCCAGGTTGGTACGCAACGAGGTCAGCGGGGTCCGCAACTCGTGCCCCGCGTCGGCGACCAGCTGTCTTTGGCGTTCCTGGGAGTCGGCGACGGCGCCGAGCATCGTGTTGAAACTGTGCGTCAACCGGGCGAGTTCGTCGTCTCCGCTGACCGGAATCGGCCGCAGATCACCTGTCCGCGCGACGCGCTCGGTCGCCGAAGTGAGCCGTTCCACCGGCAACAGCCCCGTCCGGGCCACGGCGGTGCCCGCCAGCCCCGCCACCAGGATGCCGCCCCCGCCGATGAGCGCGAGCACCACCGCGAGCTGGCTCAGGGTCTGTTCGGTCGCGTCCAGCGGCTGGGCCAGCACGAGTGCCCACCCCGGCCGGTACGGGTACGGAACGGCCAGCACCCGAAGGTTGCCCTCGGTCCGGGACGACTGCTTCAAATCGCCCGCGGCCACCGCCCGCTCGTCCGGACCGATCGGCGGACGCTCCGTGATCCGCTCGACGACGTCGGACCCGGACGCGTTGATCAGGTCGAACCGGACGTCCACGAGCCGCAGGAAGGACTGCGGTATCTGGCGGCCGCCGGTGTTGACCACCGTCGGGTCGCTGAGAATGTTCGCGGCCTGCTGCGTCAGGTTGTCGTCGATCTGCCGGTGGAGATTGTTGGAGACGGTGAAGTACGCGCCGATCGAAATGAGAGCCATGACGACGGCGACGCAGGCCGCCGAAAGCAGCGACACCCGGGTCCGCAACGAAATGCGCCGGCGTTTTCCGCGCTTCGGGTCGCCCTCCTCACGGATATGGATCATGGGTGTCGGCTCGGTTGTCGCTTGGCTCACGGCGGCGTCTCTCGCAGTACATAGCCCACCCCGCGCACGGTGTGAATGAGCCGTGGCTCACCACCCGCCTCGGTCTTGCGCCGCAGGTAACCGACGTAGACCTCCAGCGCGTTGCCCGAGGTCGGGAAGTCGTAACCCCACACCTCTTCCAGGATCCGGCCTCTGGGCAACACGTGCTTGGGATAGGAAAGGAACAGTTCCAACAGCGCGAACTCGGTCCGGGTCAGACTGATCTCTCGCGTGCCGCGGCGCACCTCACGGGTGCCCGGGTCCAGCGTCAGATCGGAGAAGATGAGTTTCTCGGCGTCGGCCCCGCCCTGACTTTCCGGCGCGGCCCGGCGCAGCAGGGCACGCAACCGCGCCAGCAACTCCTCCAGCGCGAACGGCTTGGGCAGGTAGTCGTCGGCCCCCGCGTCCAGGCCGGATACCCGGTCGGACACGGTGTCCCGCGCGGTGAGTACCAGGATGGGCAGGTCATCGCCGGTGCTTCGCAGCCGCCGGGCTACTTCCAGGCCGTCCAGTCTGGGCATCATGACGTCGAGGATCATCGCATCCGGTCGATCGGCTACCACCATCTCCAGCGCCCGCGCGCCATCACCGGCCAGTTCAACCTGATAGCCGTTGAACTCCAGCGACCGCCGGAGCGACTCGCGGACCGCCCGGTCATCGTCGACAACGAGAATGCGCATGTAGACAGTGTTGCCGACGGTGCTGAGACTCGC
>DASSAD010000036.1:0-7799 GCA_035685725.1 Amycolatopsis sp.
AACGGTGTGTTTTCAGCCTGACGCGCCGGGTGAAGGTCCGGCGAGATGGGCACCGTGAGTGATGACCTCTGACGCCATGAGCGCAGACGCGAAGAAGATCAACAAATCGGGGCGGGAGCTGTCGAGAGAGCAGGCCGTCGCGGTTGAGATGGTGGCGATGGCCAGGGAGAAGGGCCTGGATTTGACCGGGCCCGACGGGTTGTTGAAGCTGTTTACCAAGAATGTTTTGGAAACAGCGTTGAACGAGGAATTGACCGGGCATCTCGGACATGAGAAGAACCGCGCCGAGACGGGCCGCGAGTCGACGAACGTTCGGAACGGTTCGCGAACCAAGACGGTGATCTCGGATGCGGTCGGCGAGGTCGAGATCGAGGTGCCGCGTGACCGGCAGGGCACGTTCACCACGCAGATCGTGAAGAAACGCCAGCGGCGACTCGGCAGCGTGGACAATGTCGTGTTGTCGTTGTACGCGAAGGGATTGACAACCGGGGAGATTTCTGCGCATTTCTCCGACATTTACGGGGCGTCGATTTCGAAAGACGTGATCTCGCGCACCACAGAGACGGTGGTGCAGGAAATGGACGAGTGGCGTAACCGGCCCCTGGATGCCGTCTACGCCGCCGTCTTCATCGACGCTATCGTGGTCAAGGTGCGCGACGGGCAGGTCGCCAACCAGCCCGTCTACGCCGCCATCGGCGTCACGCTCGACGGCCACAAGGACGTTCTGGGACTCTGGATGGGCGCCGGTGGTGAAGGGGCCAAGTTCTGGCTGTCGGTGCTTATGGACCTGAAAAACCGTGGCGTGCACGACGTGTTCTTCCTCGTCTGCGACGGCCTGAAAGGCCTGCCGGACTCCGTCACCGCAGTCTGGCCGAACACCATCGTCCAAACCTGCATCGTTCATTTGATCAGGAACACGTTCCGGCTGGTCCCACGTCAACAATGGGATGCGATCAAGAAAGACATCAAGCCGATCTACACGGCACCTAATCAAGACGCCGCGCTCGCCGCGCTGGACAACCTGGAAGAGAAATGGGGCAACCAATATCGAGCAATGATCCGGTTGTGGCGTAACGCCTGGGAGGAATTCACGCCGTTCCTTTCCTATGACGCGGAGATTCGGAAAGTGTTGTGCTCGACCAACGCCATCGAATCGCTGAACGCCCGCTACCGCAGGGCGGTACGCGCACGCGGACACTTCCCGACCGAGCAGGCAGCGCTGAAGTGCCTGTATCTTGTAACCCGCAGCCTGGACCCCACTGGGGCCGGCCGCGCCCGATGGACGATGCGCTGGAAGCCCGTGCTGAACGCGCTCGCCGTCACCTTCGGTGACCGCTGGCCGGCCGCCGAAACCTACTGATCAACAACGCTGGAAACACCGTTGCTGCGACAGGCCCCGACGTCGTCGCAGTGGCCCGCCGTGGCGAAACACTCTTGAAAACACCGTTGAAGCAGGTCGCCAAAGATTTCGGGATCTCCGAGTCCTGCCTGACCAATTAGTGCCATGGCGCAAAAGGTGGGTGAGGTAATGGGTCCTGGGCCGGCAGGTTGGTGACGCCTGGGAAGCCGCCGGGTGGAGGTGGTGTTAGTGGCTCGTCGACCAGAAGTGGTCGTGCACGAGTTGGATCCGGAACAGGCCCATCAGCTGGTCGAGATCACAAGGTCGACCCGGGACCGGGCGCGGCTGCGCCGGGCCATCCCGCGCTCGACCGCATGGCGCTGTTTGTAGATGTCCGGATCGAACGCCGGCGGTCTACCGCCAGCGCGGGCCTTGTTCTTGCGGTGGCGCACGTGGTCGGTCTTGTCCGGGATGGTGCACCGAATGCCACGGCGGCGTAGATACGCGGGGCTGGCGCGGGAGCCGTAGGCCTTGACCGCCACTACCCGGCCCGCCGTGATCCGTTCCCGCGGACCGAGAAAAAAGCTCGTGGTCGCCGCACCGCCCCAGTCGAACTCGCCGGCGCTGCCCGGTGATTTCGCCTTGACTGGGTCGAGCAGGGCTTTGTGCGGGGTCGTCCGCACCCCACCCGAGCGACCCGGATGCGTCCCAGCATCACCTGAAACTGCGGTGAGTCACCCCGCTCGCCCTCGGTCACGACCAACGAAAGAGGTTTCTGCCCGTGCTCGGTGGCCCGATGCAGCTTGGTCGTCCCCCACCGCGCGACCGCACCAAGGCGTGATCGGCCGGTTCGGGCTCACCCAAGGTCTGCTACCCCAACAAGATTGTCGGCTACTTCATCGACTCGCACGTGCGCACGGTTCCCCTGGGCTGACCGTCCGCTATGGACGCAGGACTTCCTGCCGGGCAAGGCTTTGGCGGCGCTCGCGCCGTCGGTGGGTGGCCGTCCCGGCGCGAGATTGGCCGCGCGGCTTGTGGCGGCCTGTCCTGAACGGCTCGAGCGCCAGATCCACGGCGGGTCCGGCTTCGGCCTGCTACGCAAGAGAATCCTGCTCGCCGAGTGACCCGCCCGTGATCACTCGCCCCTCCTTGATCACCGCACCGTGGACAGAGCCGTGGCGGTTTTCAGATGTGATAGCTGAGGTCGGTTGCGGTCAGGAAGGTGGGACGTAGCCGGAGCCAGACAGTTCCGCGTTCGGTGGGGTCGTCGTGAAGGTAGTTGCGGAACCGGGAGTCCCAGCGGGTGTCGTCAGGGCCGAGGTAGCGGCTGAGTTTGCGTTGGGCTCGCGGGATATCGAAAGGCAGCACTTCGCAGTGTCCCCGGGCGATGACCTGCCGGACGAGGCCGGTGGCGGTGTCGCAGGTATCGACGGTGATGGCCAGCGCGGGGTCGACTCGGGCGCGGTCGAGCAGTGTGGCCCACGGACCGGTGAGGATCCAGAATGCCTGGTCTTCCCACAGGTACCAAGTCGGGCGGACGGTCGGGCCATTGGTGGCGACGCGGGCGGTGAGTGGCTGGGCCAGGAAGGCGTCGATGTCGAAGTCGGTTGTGGTCACCAGGCTGAGTATGATCGGTCCATGCGGCGGCCGGGCGGCGTTGGTCGAAGATTTGTCGCGGAGCACGCGCAAGAAGACCCGCTACCCAATGGACTTGATGACGACGGATTTCCGCGAAACCGCCTGCCATTGACCATGGTGTCAGGAATCGAGCACGGCGGCGACGGCTTCGATCTCCACGAGCTGATCGCGGTAGCCGAGCACCGTGACGCCCATCAGGGTACTGGGGACGTCGTGGTCGCCGAACGCATCCCGGACTACCTGCCATGCCGTCACCAGGTCCTCCCGAAGACTCGAAGCGACGAGAACCCTCGTGCTGATGACGTCGTGGAGCGATGCACCGGCCTCGGACAGGGCGATCCGCATGTTCTCCACGGCTTTTTCCGCCTGGCCCGCATAGTCCCCGATCGCTGCCGTGGATCCATCCGAGTTCAAGGGACAAGAACCGGCAAGGAAGATCAGCCGCGCTTGGGCAGGTGCCGTGGCCGCATAGGCGTACTCGGCGATGTCGGACAGGGAGGAGGAGCGGATCAATGTGATGCCACGGGCCATGGTCGTCCCTTCGCGAATAACGCCGATAGCGCAGCCATCATTGCAAAGTTTCCCCCAGAGCGCCCTGTGCTGTCCACGGACGAGGATGTCATCCGAGCGGCCGGGAACGCGGGCGGCGATCGAGGACTGTCCACTTCGGTCGAAGGTCGAGGTCGAAGGCCGAGGTCGGTGCGGGCCACCACGCGCGAGAGCGGAGCCAGGAGTACGAGCGAGGCTGTCACTCCCGGTGTCGTGGGGTTTTCCCCTCGCCCTGGGTGGTCGCCTGCACCAGCCACTGTTGAACGAGGCACGCCACGAGGTCGCTGTTGCCGTCCATCATGACCATGTGGCTGTTGCCGGGATGCCCCATCGCCGGGAGGTCGTAGAAGTCGGCCCGCGCGCCGAGACTCCGGACGTCGTCGAGGTAGGTGTGCCAGCGGGCACGAAGATGCCGATACAGGGTGGACTGTTCGATGAAATCGCCTGCGACGATCAGCTGGGGCGTCGGTCCGGCGGGCGCGGCCTTCGGTGGAGTGGGCAGCCCGTGCGGTTCGAGGAGCACCAGTGCGGCAACGTGGTCCGGGTCGCGCTCCGCGGCGTGGGCGGCGACGCCACCGCCCTGGCTGTGGGCGATCACGACGCAGCGGCCGATTTTCGCGAGGAGCGCTTCGATCGCCGCGACACCCAGATCCGTGGTCGTCGACCAGCGGGGCACCACCTGGCTGCACAGGTGGTCGAAGTGATCGACCGGAAACAGGCAGCCGGGAAAGGGCCGCAACTGGTCGTATCCGCCGGGAAGGCCGATCCGAAACGTCTCCCAGGCCGCCTCCGCGGAGCGCAGCACCGGTCGCTCCTCGTACGGCAGACCGGGCAGCGGCCACCAGCCGGCACGTCCCCGCTCCGCGTTGTCGACCACGTACACCGGATGTCCCGCCCGCAGGAAATGCTCCACCCAGCCGGCACGGCCGTCGGGTGTGCCCTCCCAGCACGAACCGGTCAGGCCCCCACCGTGCAACAGGACGACCGGAAGGTGGCGCGGCTCGGCCGGGATGAAGTACTGGACGTAGGCATGTTCGACACGGTAAGTCCCGTTCGGATCAACCACGAACTCGGGAAGATCCCGGGAGACGGCCACGACCTGTGCCGGCTGCCCGCTGACCCGAAGCCGCCGCCCGCCCACCGTGAAGCTCCCCATCGCCGACAACGACAGCGGTCCGGCCGAAGGTCCGGTCGAAGCCACGAAACCCATATCCTCGCTCAACATCCTTGTCGCGCCACACGCAGATCCTTCGGAATCGAAGAGTCGAGGAGAGAGCCTAGCCCGCAGGGAGGAGCACGAGGCCGGGGCTCCGGGGTTTCCGTTCGCACGGGTCGCCGGACACGAGGAGTCCGACCCTGGTGTCACCGACGGCCGGAGAGTCGGGAACCGGACAGGCGACGGCCACTCGGTGCGACCGGGTCATCGCCAGTGGCGAACACGCCGAGTCGATCACGGGCACCCGCTCTCCGTCCACAAGGAGCAGTGCCACCGCCGTCTCGCGTCGAAGAAGCGACGACGAACATCCCCGGGCGCGCCGGTTTGCCGGAAAGGTACACACCACCGCCCGAACTCTTGTACCATGCACTTGACACAAGAGGAGGTCGGCGATGTCGTGGGACACCATGGTGCCCGTCGCGCTGGTACTGGGTTTGTTCGGTCTGGTGATCCTGGTTCTACTCTGGCCGGGCGAGCGGCAGGGGCGACGGTTGTTGCGGCGCTGGGGCGTCGATCATCCGTCCGATGGAGACATCACGGATGCCGTGCGCTATCTCAAACGACGCCGGTTCTGGTATCCGTGGCTGTTCTTCCTGCTGCCGGCACTCGGCGGAATACTCGGCCTGAGCAAGGACGACTCCACCACGGCGTGGTCGGTCGCCTGGACGGTGCTGATCGGCGGGTTGCTGGGCGAAGTGCTCGCGTTGCGCCCGGCGCGGGGCGAGCACCGGCAAGCGAGCCTGGTGCGGCGGCGCGTCGTCGATCTGGTGCCGGCGTGGGCACTGGTGTTGCTCGGGATCGCGACCGCGGGTGGCGTCCTCCGGTACGGGATCGGGCACCGGTGGGTGGCGCTCGGCCTGACCGTGGCGTGTGCACTGGTCGCCGTCGTGATCGTCGCGCTGGCCGTGGAGCGACCGGCCGCCGGCGATCCCACGGTCGATCTGGTGCTGCGCACGCGGAGTGCGCGGGTCGCGACCGGACTGGCCATCGCGGTGCCGAGTTCGCTGCCGGAACTCCAGATGAGCTTCCCCAAGGCTTTGGTGTTCGTCCTGAGTCTCGTCGCACTGCTCGCGGTGGTCGGCCCGGTGCGCCGGACCGCGGCGACGGTGGGATGAGCACGCTCCGGGTAGCCATCGATGCCGACAGCGGGGTCGCGCCATGGCGGCAGATCTACGACCAGATCGAGCGCTTGATCGCGGGCGGCACCCTGCCTCCCGGCGCGCGGTTGCCGCCCATCCGGCAGCTCGCCCGCGATCTCGGTCTGGCCTCCGGCACCGTGGCGCGGGTCTATCACGAACTGGAAGCGGTGAAGCTGGTGACCACGGGCCGGGCCCGGGGCACCACGGTCACCGAACCCGCCGCCCGCAAGAGCCGGACCACGCTCCTGCGGGCCGAGGCCGCCCGGTTCGCGGCCTACGCGCACGACCTCGGTGTCGACGCCGACACGGCGGCCGGGGCTGTTCGCACCGCTTATGCAGAAATGGCCACGCCGGACCTTGACGGCGGGTGAGGGAATGGGATCACTCAGTCACACTCGCCACCATAATGGCGAAATGTCACGACGACAGAGAGCGACAGAACGTGTGTCGTCGGTGGTTCCGGTGCGTCCAAAGGCGCGCGACAAACCGGAGCAGGGCATCGGTGCGGGCCGGTCGGGTTCTGGCCCTTCGCGAGCTTTTCTATAGAAAAAACCCGCAGGCTGACCCCGGCCGCCACCTCGCGGTGCCCGCATTCGAACGGAACGGCTCGCGTGGGATGACACCAATCTGAAATATCAGAGTCCGGATGTGACCTGGCTCCCGGCTGGATAAGATCATCGAGAGCGCGGGAGAGGAGCTAAATGGCCGCGGGGAGCCGAGAGCGGATCAGGTGGAGCGGGGTCGATCTCGACCATCCCAACGCGGCCCGCGTCTACGACTACTATCTGGGCGGCACGGCCAACTACGCGGTGGATCGCGCGTTCGCCAGAAAGGCGCTGGAGAAGTATCCGTTCGTGCGCCCGGCCGCGCTGGCGAACCGGATGTTCCTCCGCCGGGTCGTCCGCTACCTCGTGAAGCGGGGAGTCCGGCAGTTCATCGACATCGGTTCCGGGGTACCCACGATGGACTCCACCCACCAGGTGGCGGGGCAGATCAACGCGCAGACACGGGTCGTCTACGTCGACCACGAGCCCGTCGCGGTCGCCCACTCCCAGATTCTGCTCGACCGCGACGGTGATCCGTCCCGGCACGCGGTCATCCAGTCCGATCTGCGCCACCCGGGCCAGGTGTGGCACAAGGCCGCGGCGACCGGCGTGATCGACCCGGAGAAACCGCTGGCGCTGCTGATGATCGCCGTGCTGCACATCACCCAGCCGGGACCGGACGGCGGCGATCTCGCTCCCGCCGCGGTCGCCCAGTACCGCGAGATGCTCTCCCCCGGCTCCTACCTCGCCATTTCGCACGGCACCGCCGACGGTGTCCCCGCCGACCGGGCACAGGAGATCACCGCGTTCGGCGAGCTGTACGACAGCACGCCGACCCCGATGATCTGGCGGTCGCGCGCCGAGATCGAAGCCTTCTTCGGGGACCTCGAACTCGTCGAGCCCGGCGCGACCTGGAGCACGCTGTGGCATCCCGAGGAGAACGGCCCGGCCGCACCCACCATCGAGTTCGAGCAGCCCAACGAGTGCGGTCTCTGGGGCGGGGTCGCCCACAAACCCCGCGTCTGATCGGCCGCGGGATCAGGATGGGACCGGGACGCTTTCGCGCCGGACCGTGCAGGTGGCCAGTGCTTCGGGCAACGGGCTGACGCCGATCCCCGGCCCGGCCGGGACCGCGATGCGCCCGTCGACCGGTTCGAACGGCTCGGTTATGTCCTGCGCGAAATAGCGGGCGGAACCGGAAATGTCCGACGGCAGCGTGAATCCCGGCAGGCCGGCCAGCGCCAGGTTCGCGGCGCGGCCGATCCCGGTTTCCAGCATGCCGCCCGCCCACACTCCGACCCCGGCCGCCGCGCAGACGTCGTGCACCCGGCGCGCTTCGAGATAGCCGCCGACCCGCCCGGGTTTGATGTTGA
>DASSAD010000037.1:0-3808 GCA_035685725.1 Amycolatopsis sp.
CATCCGCCCGCGCCACCGCGACATGACCTTCAACTCGTCGCGCTGGGCTACCGGGACGCGCCGCTTGCACCAGCGATCGATCTGCCGTTGCTGTAGCTCGGGGATCGGCGACATGCTCACAGTGATACCGCATGGCACCGATGGCCCCGGATGCAGTATCCAGGCATTGTGACCTTGGACGATCTGAGCAACCGGCTCCACGACTTCGCCGCCGCGCGCGGCTGGGAACAGTTTCACACCCCGAAAAACCTCGTGATGGCACTATCGGGTGAAGTCGGCGAGTTGATCTCGCTCTTCCAATGGCTCACTCCGGGCGAATCGGCCGGAGTGCTGAGCGATCCCGAGCGGAAGGCCGAGGTCCTCGACGAGCTCGCCGACGTCATGATCTACCTCGTCCGGCTGGCGGATGTGCTCGGCGTCGATCTGCTCGCGGCGGCCGACGCCAAGATCGACCGCAACGAACACCGGTTCCCGGCCACGACGACCGGCTGACTTCGCCTGCCGTGATCGCGTGGACCTCCTTCGCCACCGTCGGCGGAAGCCGCTTCCCGCCGCATCCGGCGCGACGCCGGCCGTCCGGTCACGACGTAACCTGGGGTCATGGCGATCGAAGTGCTGCTCGTCGACGATCACGAGGTGGTACGCCGCGGGCTGCGTGAACTCCTCGGCGACGAACCGGACATCGAGGTGGTCGCCGAGGCGGGCAGCGCCGACGAGGCACTGGCGGTGGCGATGCACGTGGAACCGGACGTGGCGGTGGTGGATGTCCGCCTCGGCGACGGGGACGGCGTGGCGCTGTGCCGGGAACTGCGGTCGAAGCCGAACCCGCCGCGGTGCCTGGTGCTCACGGCCTTCGACGACGAGGAGGCGATGGTCGGGGCGATCATGGCCGGTGCCTCCGGCTACCTGCTCAAGCAGGTGCGGGGCCAGGACGTGGTCAACGCGGTGCGCGAGGTCGCGGCCGGCCGGTCCCTGCTGGACCCGCTCACCACGGCGCGGGTGCTCGACAAGTTCCGCAATCCCCGGGACGACGCGCTGTCTCAGCTCACCGACCGGGAGCGCAGCGTACTTCAGCTGATCGGCGACGGGCTGTCCAACCGGGAGATCGCCGAACGACTGTTCCTCGCCGAGAAAACCGTGAAGAATTATGTGACCTCGGTGCTCGCCAAACTCGGTATGCAGCGCAGAACGCAAGCGGCGGCATGGGTAGCCCGACAGGGGAAATAACCCGTCCCGGAAGGGTACCGACGCCCCCGGGAAAACCCGGGAAAACCCGGAAAAACCCACCGCGCGCCGCCTTCAGCGATGCGCCGTAAACGTATTGACCTGCGCAAACGACCACGATAGGCGGTAACTCGGCCTACCTTGCGGGCCGGACTCGGGCCAGGACTAGGGTTTCGCCCCGGTCCTGGCACGCGACCAGCGGATCCACGACCTGCCGCGCGGGCGCGAGCCCGCACGGAATTTCGGCGCCGGTGCCGCCGCGGGTCACGACACGACAAAACATCGGCGAAGTAGCCTGGGTGAGGAGCGATCGGGTGAGTGATCTCATCGACAGAGCGCGACGACAATGGGGAGAAATGTGCCCCGAGCTCGACACATCCACGATGGCCGTGACCGGACGGGTGATGCGGCTGGCATCCCTGCTGCGCCGGGTCATGGACGAACTGCTGCTGGGGCACGACCTCACCCGGGCCGAGTTCGACGTCCTGTGTGCCCTGCGCCGCAACAGCGTCCTCAATCCCGGCCAGATCAGCCGGGAGATGCTGTCCTCGGGGGCGGCCGTGACGAAACGGCTCGACCGCCTGGCACGGCTGGACCTGGTCTCGCGCACCGCGAGCGAACGGGACCGGCGGGTGATCCAGGTGCGGCTGACCGACAAGGGCATCGCCCTGATCGACCGCCTGCTGCCCTGCCAGCTGGAAGCGGAGAAGGCCACCTTGGCGAAGCTGTCGCAGCCGGAACACGACCAGCTGGCCTGCCTGCTGTCGACGATCCTCCAGACCATCTCCGGCTCCACCGGCTGAACAGGCTCAGTCGCCCGTCGGCACCAGGATCTGTTCGTAGGTGGGTGCTTTGCGGACAAGACCACTGTCGAGGTGGAACGCGCGGGCCGTGTCGTAGGAGGCCCGTTGCACGGCGGGATCCGTGGGAACCTCGCGACGCAGGATCGGGACGACCGCGTCCAGCGCCCTCGGGTCGGTGCCCTTGAGGTACTGGCCGAGCAGCGTCCGCGCGTCGTCGCCGTGGACATCGGCGAGCGCCCGGCGCATCGCCCGCTGGAACCCCGCGAGTTCCTGCTGCTTGCGGTTCAGCAACTTCTGCGTGCTGAACACCACGCCGTGCAGCGCACCGCGCAAGGCGGGCACATCCCCACGGGCGGGTGAGATGAACGTCCGACCGGCCCCCGCGGCCGCCGCCTGCTGGGCGATCGGCTGGAAGAACGCCAGCGCGTCCACCCGTCCGGCCTTGAGGGCGCCGATCGCCGAGGTGGCGGCGCTGCCCAGATTGACCAGCGTCGCGTCCGTGGCGGCGTGGTGCCCGATGCTGCCGAACAGGTAGTCGACGAGTGCCTCCGTGCCGCTGCCCGGACCGGTGATACCGATCTTCTTCCCGACCAGCGCGGCGATCTTTCCCGGCAGCGAGTCCGGCTCCGGCCACGACACGCCCACCACGATGTCGACGTAGTACTCGGTGACCAGACTGGTCACGATCCGGGTGCCGTCGTCGATCTTGGCCAGGTTGAACGCGTCGGTGATGACCCCGGCGCCGAGATCGACGCTGCCGGATTTCAGCGCGGCCGCGACCTTCGCGCCGGTCCCCAGGCGCGGCCGGTCTCCCAAGGTGATGCCCTCCGCGGCGAAATATCCCCGCCGTTCCGCGATGAACAACGGCAGGAACGCCACGGAATCGCTGATCTGGCCGATGTTCAGTACCCCGGGCGGTGTCGTCGACTCCCGCGTCGCGCACCCGGCGAGCAACAACGGCGTGGCGGCAACCGCTTTCAGGACGGTTCTCCGGCCGGTCAGTCGGCGGGCTTCCACCGGTTCACCCTCCTGCCGATCACCCCGACGAAGATGTTGAGCACTCCGGCGATCACGCTGAGCACCACCAGTGCCGCGAACACGCCGGCCGTGTCGAACTGGGCGGCGGAATCGTTGATCAGGTAGCCGAGGCCGCGGTTCGACGCGACCAGTTCGCCGATCACCGCGCCGATCAAGGCGTACGGGATCGCCACCTTCAGCCCGGTGAGCAGACCGGTCATCGAGGCGGGAAGCACCACCTTGCGGGCGATGTCCGCGCGCGTGCCGCCCATCAGCCGCACCGCGTCGATCAGGCCGCGATCCACCTCCCGGACGCCCGCGGCGGTGTTGAGGAATACCAGGAAGAAAACGGTCGCCGCGGCAAGGAGCACCTTCATGTGCAGGCCGATGCCGAACCAGACGATGAACAGCGGAGCCAGCGCCACCTTGGGAATCGAGTACAGCGCCATCATGAAGGGGTCCAGCACGCGATGGACGAGCGTGAGCGAGGCCAGCCCGAACCCCGCGACCGCACCGGCCGCGGCACCGAGGGCGAACCCGTAGACGATCTCCTGGACGGTGATCCAGGTGTTCGTCCACAATGTACCGTCCGAGCCCCAGTCGCCCAGCCGCCCGGCGATCTCGCTGGGCTTGCTGGTGAACGTGCTGTCGATCCACCGGTCCGCGGCGACCTGCCACAGCACCAGGATCGCGGCCAGCAGGCCCAGCCGCAGCAGCCACACCACGGCCGTCGCGCCGTGCCGCTGCCACCAGCTCTGTTCCAG
>DASSAD010000038.1:0-30755 GCA_035685725.1 Amycolatopsis sp.
GGCCGAAGATCCTGGAGCTGGACCCGGGGCAGCGCTGGACCCGGCTCGACGTGCTCGCCACCACCGGCGGCAGCCCGTTCCACGACAGCGGCACCGTCGAGTTCCGTGCGCACTACCGCCATGAGGGCAGGCCGGGTTCGACGCACGAGCTCAGCACGTTCACCCTTGAGGACGGCCAGTGGCGCTACCTGCGGGCCGCCCGGTAGCTTCCCGCGTCGTGGGTGACGCGGCGGCGCGGCCGGATTCGAACATCGTGCGGCGACTCGCGAAACCCGTTCATCCGGTCCTGTCCGGCCGTGCGCACCGGACCGGCTCCCCGAAGATCACCGAACGACGGTGACGGCACTGTGACGAGATCGTCACAGGCTGGAACCATGACACTACCAGTCAATGATCCGGCCGAGCACGAGGCCGGTGGCCACCCGGACATCCGGGCTTACGCGGAGGCCGTGGCGGCCGAACTCGGCCACGGCGACGCCGGTGGTCGCGACGCGCCCACCGACCCCGCCCAGCCGGTCCCCGCGGTGGCCGAGATCAACCTGCCCCTCATCCGCGGCAAGGTTCCGCTCACCGTCAACCAGCGTCTGCCCGAACCGGAAATGGCACGCCGCACCGCCGTTCTCGTCGACACCGTCACCGCAGGGGCGGCCCGGCTCGGGCTCGGCCGCCACACCCACATCAACGTGCGCCTGCACTTCGCGACCGGCGATCATCGAGGCCGCGACCGGATCAACCTGGCCGCGACACTGACGCCCTGCCTGGACGGGCTGGTACGCGCCGGTGTCATCCCCGACACCGCTCCCCAGCACGTCACCCGCTGGTCGGCCAACGTCCACGCCACACCTGGCGCCCGTCGCCTGTGGCTGGAAATCACCCCCACACCGGACGGCCCACCGACCTTCGATCGTTGAGGCGAGCCGGTGATCACCGACTCACGTTCGTTCGTGATGAGTCACGATGAGTCACGATGAGTCACTGCGTCCGGCGCACACCACCACCGACAACGTGGTCTTCCAGCGCGTAGCGGAGGGCATCCTCGGTCGACAGGTCAGCACCTTGAGCGAACGCGACCCGAAACTCCGCTTCGCCCAGCCATTGACGGGCCTGCCGTTCGCACCGCTGGTGGTAAGCCGGCAAGCCCGGGACGGTTCCGCCGGTGTCCTGATCATGGAAATGCGTGGCAGCGGCACCGAGCAGCATGGTGGCGCGCCGTGGTTCGTGCTCGGCGGCCGCGATCCACGCCAATACCTCCAGGAACCATCCGCTCCCCCGCGGTTCGTCGATCTCCCACTTTCGCCGCAGACTCCGCGTGAGCAGTTCGGCCGCGCGGGCGACATCTCCGTGCTGCCAGGCCGCGACCCCGAGGCCGAGGTTGGCATTCACCCGCGCGACGGCGCCCGCGTACCAGAAGCGGTGCCGCCGCTGCAGTGGCGCGTGCTCCCCGCTTTCCACCAGCCACCGGCTGCCCCGTTCGCGGAGCCCCTCGCGCACGCGGTACCGGGTCGCCGTTCCATCGGTCTCGCGGACCAGGACGGACTTCTCGGTCAAGGCCGCGACCAGTTCCGGTATGTCTTCGGCCGCCACCGCCTCCCCCGCGCAGATCTCCTTCGCGGCATCGAGGACAAAGCCGCCCGTGAACACCGTCAACCGGGCCCACAGGAGCCGCTCCTGTCCCGAGTAGTTAATGACTCACCACTGAAGTGCTTTTTTGCCGGGCCGCGAGGAACTCCTCGGGCTCGACATAGTACGGATTGTCGGTCAGGATTCCACCGAAAAACACCTTTCGATGAACTTTGAGGACATCGACGAGGGTTTCACCGTCGAATCGGCTCAGTTCGTAGAGGCAGAGGAACACCTGCGGATGGCGGGGCACAAACCAGTTCAGCTGCGCCTCGTAGATCATGAACTCGTCGACGTTGGACAGGGCGCCGGGCGCCCGGGGCACCTCGCCGGTCACCCGGGCGAAACTGAAGTCGCTGGAGAGGGCCGTGCTGACCATGTCTTCCCAGAATTTCGTGACCACTTCCCCGGAAAACTGTCCATCACGCAGGTAGACGTCCGCCGCCTCACAGACGTCGAGCTGGTGCCGGGCGAGAATCGGCGCCAGATCGACATCGTGGCCGAGGCGATCCAGGAGTGACTCGGAGTCACCGCTCGAGTTCACCGCGCAAAAACACTTGTCACCCCTGCTGAGGCCGTCGCGAAGATAGGCGTTCAGAACACCGTCCCGTTCCGCCTCCGTGAGGTAGAACCCACACGCATGATCGCCGGGGACGAGTCCGGGCCAGGCTTCGTCCCGAATTCTTGTTTCAGCCATGACAGGCTCCCAAATTTGACTGAATCGACCCTACCTCTCCGGACCGCCGCACTCCGAGTACGAACGCGCGCTTTCCCCGGGTCGTTGGCGAAAATATCGCGCGAAAAGGCGCGGGTGGCGAGCCCGGCGTAATCCCGTCCGGACTCTGCGCATTCGGCCTCCCGGCCCGGCCCGGGGAGCCGGGCAGACCGGAGCACCCGCTCGGACCGGCGAAGTAAGCGACGGGCGCCGGGCCATCACTTGTTGGCGGCGCGGCGCAGCAGTCCGTCGGTGGCGAGAGCCATCAGTGTGTCGGCGCGTCGTGTCGGGTCGGGGAGAGATTCGGCTGCCAGGGATATGCCGTTGGCGAGTTGCAGGACATCGTCGACGGTGACGGCTCGGGCGACCGAGCCCTCGCGATGGGCGCGTGCGAGGAGTTGCCGTGCCGCGTCCCGGATCATGGTGTGGGGCGAGAACTCCGGATCGGATTCGTACCCTGCCAAGGCTGGTCCAAGCCCCCGTGCGGTGGCCGCATGCGTCACCACCTCGCGCAGCCAGGCCGCCAAGCCCGCACCCGCACTCGGCGCCGTCAGCAGGTCCTCCGCGCGCGCACACAACGCCTGCACGCGATCGCGGAGCACGGCTTCCAGCAGTTCCGCGCGGCTGGGGAAGTGCCGATGCAGGGTGGCCGATCCGACCCCGGCGCGGCGGGCGATCTCCTCCAGGGACGCCCCGGCGCCGGCCTCGGCGATCACAGCACTCGCCGCAGCCACCACTTTGTCGCGGTTGCGTCGAGCGTCGGCCCGCCGCCGGGCGGGTGAGCCGGTGGTTTCTCCCATCTGTCCGACACCTTCTTGCTAAGTGGGGTGGGTCCCCCGTATCGTACCCGGCCATAACTGGGGTACCCACCCCACTTAGCGTCGTGATGATGCCGAATGCGAGGAGATGAGGAATGCGGATCGGCTTGGCGGTCGGTGACGTGCGCGGTCCCGCGACGCTGGACGCGGTCGTCGACCAGGTGCGAGTGGCGGCTGACGCCGGATTGGCGACGGCGTGGGCGAGTCAGGCGCTGGGCTGGGATGCGCTGACGGCCATCGCGGTGGCCGGTGCCGCCGTCGCCGATATCGCGGTGGGCACGGCCGTGGTTCCCGTTCCCCAGCGACACCCGATGGTCCTGGCCGGGCAGGCGCTGACGGTGCAGGCCGCGGTGGCGGGACGTCTGACGCTGGGCGTGGGTGCGGGTGTCGCCGCGATGGTGTCGGGGATGTTCGGGCTTCCCACCGACCGACCCGCGCTGCGCATGCGCGAATATCTGACGGTGCTCGGCCCGCTGCTGCGCGGAGACAGCGTCGATTACCGCGGACAGACGCTCACCGCCGCAGGGCGGTGAACGTCCCCGGCGGCGTGCCGGGGCCGTCGGTGCTCGTCGCGGCGATGGGGCCACGGATGGTGCGATTGGCGGGAGAACTCGCCGACGGGACCGCGACCTGGATGACGGGACCGAAAGCCCTCGGCGAGCACATCGTTCCGGCCATCACCAAGGCGGCGGCCGACGCCGGACGACCGGCTCCGCGAGTCGTCGCCGGCCTGCCCGTGTGCGTCACCGACACCGTCGAGGACGTGCGTGCCCGGATCGCCGAGCAGTTCGCGCTCGCCGCGCAGGTGCCCGAGTACCGCGCGACACTCGACCGGGAAGGAGCGGCCGGACCGCAGGACGTCGCGATCGTCGGCACCGAAACCGAAGTGGCGCGGGCGCTCGCCCGGCTGCGCGATTCCGGCGTCACCGAATTCATGGCCGCGCCCTACGGAACCGCCGACGAACAAAACCGCACCGTCGATCTCCTCGCCGAGCTGGCCCGCTGAAGCAGGCCGTCAGTCACGATGGCGGGAAGGTGCGGATGCACTCGAAGGCGCTGGCGGTCACCGCGGGCGAACACCGTCCGGGCGTGCGAACGCGTTCGCCAGCGGGACATCCGACACACGGCTACCGACGCGAGGCGGCCGGCAGGCGTTTCGAACTGAGGACCGGGTTTCACACCGGCTACCCTGACCTCGCTTCCGGTTCCCCGTTGTTCTTTTCGCACTCTCGGCCAACCCTCGACATCCGCGGAGTCATCGCTTAGCCTTTGTCTCGCCCAGTGAACCATGGAAACCGCTGAGCGAATCCAGCTCGTCGAAGCGATAGCGCCAGGGAGAAACCATGGCCCGAAAACCGGGAACGCAAGCCGTTCCAGTCACCCACCATCGACCGCGCGCGGCGGTTTCCCGTGGGCTGTTGATGCACATGGCATGCAAGACGCCCAGGGCCGACTGGACGCTACTTGGCCGGACCTGGCTGTTTCGGCTCATGACCACCAGCGACCGGGGCGCGCGGCCGTGGCAGTTCGTCACCCTGTGGCGGCTCCCTGACGGGAGCATCGCGCAATGGTGAGCATCCGACGGCCTGGCGGCGGTCTCGTCACCCTTGGCGAGTCGCTGGCCGTGCTGGGCACCGCGGAACCGGGGCCGCTTCACGTCGGTGCGTCGATGCGGTTCTCCTTCGCCGGCGCGGAATCGACGGTCGCGATCGGGGTGGCCCGCCTGGGTCATCCGGCCGGCTGGATCGGCCGGGTCGGTGCGGACGAACCCGGGCGGGTCATCCGGACGCAACTGCTCGCGGAGGGAGTCACCCCGGCAGGTGTGCACGTGGACACCGAGGCCCCCACGGCGATACTGGTCAAGCAGTCGCGTACCGCGGACCAGACGCGCGTCACTTATCGCCGCACGGGCTCCGCGGGTTCCCGCCTGTGTGGCGATGATCTCCCGGCGGAACTGATCGCCTCGGCCGGCGTGTTGCATACCAGCGGAATCACCCCGATCCTGAGCGACTCCGCCGCCGAAGCCGTGAATGCCGCCATCACCGTAGGCCGCGACGCGGGGACCTGCGTCAGTTTCGACGTGAACTACCGCGCCGCCCTGTGGTCACGCGAGACCGCGATGCCGGTGCTGCGCGAATTGGCGGAGCGGGCCGACATCGTGTTCGCGGGTCCCGACGAACTGGCGATGATCAGCGGCTGCGGGCGCGACCCGGACGAACTCTTCGACGCAGCAAGGCAATTGCTCGATCGAGGTGTCGCCGAGGTCGTGGTCAAGGACGGAGCGAACGGCGCCTGGACCGTCACCGCCGAAGACATCCACCGACGTCCCGCCCGGGTGGTGACCGTGGTCGACCCCGTCGGTGCCGGTGATGCCTTCGCCGCCGGCTACCTGTCGGCGGTGTTGGACGAGCTCCCGATTCCTGATCGGCTGAGCCGGGGCGCGTTGCTGGGTGCGGTGTGCGTGGGGACCCGAGGCGACTGGGAAGGCCTCCCCTACCGGGACGAACTGGCCGATCTCGCGGCCGAGTACGACGTGCTGCGTTGAATCAACGCCACCGTGTCCAGCAAAAAGGGCAAGGTCACGGTGTGATGATCCGGCCCGAAACTGTGGGTCGGCTCGTTGGTGCTCCGGATTGTGCGGATACACCTGAAGCCCGCACGGCCCGTCGACTTCCGGATCACCCGAGTTGATCAACCGCGCTTCGCGCGCTGAGCTGAGCCTACCGGTCGACCTGGATTGTGATCGTCCCGGACGATCAGCACGCTGTCCTGACGGATTCTCGACGCTCACCGCGGTTATCCAACGATCTTTGCGTGAGTCGAGTGCGGTCAGGGCAGCGACGGTTGTTGTCTGTGCGTGCACGCCTCAGCCCTGGGCGGTGGGACGCACGACGATCTCACCGACGTCGACCGCGTCGGGCTGCTCGATCGCGAACGCCACCGCGCTGGCGATCGCTTCGGGCGGCATCGCGATCGCGTCCCGCTGGGCGATGAGGGCCGCAGCGGTCTCGGCACTGCCACCCTTGCCGACGCCCTCGGTGTTCGTGAAGCCGGGCGACACGAGTGTCACGCGCAGGCTCGGTCCAGCCTCCTGTCGCAGCCCCTCGGTAAGCACCTTCACCGCCGTCTTGGTGGCGGCGTAGACCGCTTGCTGCGGCACGACCTTGTGCGCCGCGGTCGACGCCGTATGGATGAAGTGGCCGGATCCCTGGGCGCGGAACACCGGCAGCGCGGCCGCGATGCCGTTCAGCACGCCCTTGAGGTTGACGTCGACCATCAGGTCCCAGTCGTCGACCCGTAGCTCGTCGAGGACGGAGACCGCCATGCTCCCGGCGTTGGAGAACAACACGTCCAAACGACCGAATCGCTCCTGCGCGGTCGCGACCAGCCGGGCCATGTCCGGGCGGCTACGCACGTCGGTGGCGACCGCGACCGCCTCTCCCCCGCCGGCCGTGATCCGTGCGGCCAGCGCTTCCACCAGCTCGACGCGCCGCGCCCCGAGCACGACCCGGGCGCCCCGCCGCGCCAACTGCCACGCGGTGGCTTCGCCGATGCCACTGCTGGCGCCGGCGATGGCGACCACCTTCCCCGAAACTCCGGCCATGTCTTCCTTCCCCGAGTTCTCTACGATGAAGCGGACGCTTGTCCGATTCACCTGAGAGGCTACCGGACACATGTCCGCTTCACCATCGGCGTCGCCCCGCGCGCCGCGACTACGCGCTGACGCCGCACAGAACCGGCAGAAGCTGCTCGACGTCGCACGGGCGGCTCTCGCCGGCGACGGCGAGACCACCATGCAATCGATCGCCAAGACCGCCGGAGTCGGACAGGGCACCCTTTACCGGCACTTCCCGACCCGTGAGGCGCTGCTCCTGGAGGTCTACCGGGAAGATTTCGACGCCCTCCTCGCGGTCGCCCATGCGCTGCTGGAGCGCCAATCCCCCGATGTCGCGTTACGCCGCTGGCTCGACGAACTCGCCGTCTTCGGCCGCAAGAAACACGCTCTGGCCGATGTGCTCGACGCGGCGACCCGAGCCGAACTCCACGACGACCAGTACGACCGGATCATCGCCGCGATCGACGCGATCCTCCGTGCCGGCGCGGACGCCGGAGTGCTCCGTCCGGATCTTCGGCCGGACGAACTGCTACCCCTGGTCGGCTTCCTGTGGCACCTGGACACCCGCACCGACGATCGAATCCCGCACCTGCTGGACCTGGTGTTCGACGCCGTCTCCATCAACCGGGAACCGGGCTGACCAGGCGGCAGCTCGCCGGGTACTGCCACGCGATGACGTTCACCCGAGCGATCATCGCAAACAGTACAAACGTCACAAAATGGTGACGGCAACCGCGGTAGCGGCAACGAGAATCGTGCCCGGGGCGTGGTCGAGGGGTACGGAAAGCACACCTGGGAGGGGTCGTGGATTTCACCCGATCAAAAAGAGCCATTCTGGCAAGTACGGCGTTGGCGGCGGGGTTGCTCGGTCTGTCGCCGGCGGTCGCGGAAGCCGTGCCGGCCCAGCAGCAGGCGGCACCGGCCTGCGACCAGAACGCGATCGAACTGGCCTACGAATCGTGGATGGGCCCGCTGAGCACCGGAAATCCGCCCCGGCAGGACGGTGATGTCTGGTACTGGCGGCTCGATCAGGCCAATCTCTACTGCAAGGTTGGCCTCACCGGACCGCACTGGGTCCAGGGCGCGATCCGCGCCACCTACCTGAACGAAGGCGAATATCAGCGCTTCGGTGTGCCGGAGAACAACGAGTCCGATGCCGCCTACGGCGGCGAGCACAACATCTTCGTCGGTGGACCGAGCGGAACTTCGGGGATCTACTGGAAACCGGACCTGGGCGCACGTTCGATCCTCGGCCCGATCTTCGACAAATGGGCGAGCGCCGGATTCGAGTGGAATGATCCGGGCAGCTACGGATATCCGACCTCCAGCACCCTGACCAGGTCCGACGGCGTGCTGTTCACGCAGTTCCTCAACTGGGACGGCAAGGGCGCCTCGCTGATCCAACGCGACGGAACGGTGCACGGCGTCCGGGGCACCATCCGCGACAAGTGGTTGGCGACCGGCGCCGAAGCCTGGTGCGGTTACCCGACCACGGACGAAACGGCCATCCCCGGCGGAGCCGTCAGCCAGTTCCAATATGGACGGATCACCTGGGACGCCCGGACGAACACCGCCACCGAGCAATGCAACCCGTTCTGACCATCAACCCGGTTGGCATGAGCCCGCCCCGAGGAGAGACGGGGCGGGCTCATCGGTGCGTGAGACGGGAACCGGCCGACGCTCTGCCACGTTGAGTGGTCGCGTCGACACTCCGGTGACCTCGGCGAAGGCCCGCCGGCCGAGTATGGATGATCTGGTCTGTGATGAGTGGGACTGACGGACACCTCTTGTACGAGACCATCTTCCGGCGGCGGGATACCCGGGCGGAGTTCACCGGGGCACCGATCCCCGCCGAGGTACTACACCGTGTGCTGAGCGCGGCACACGCCGCACCCAGCGTCGGCCTGTCCCAACCCTGGGACTTCGTGGTGATCTCCAATGCGGACAGTCGACGGAAGTTCCGGGAGCACGTTCAGGCCGAACGGGAGTTGTTCGCACGCCAACTGGACGCCGAGCAGGCCCGGCTCTTCGCCCGCATCAAGATCGAGGGCATCGAGGAGTCCTCGCTGGGGATCGTGGTCAGCTACGACCCGTCGCGGGGCGCGCCCGCGGTTCTGGGCAGGCATGCCATCGCCGACGCCGGCTTGTATTCGGTGTGCCTGGCGATCCAGAACCTGTGGCTGGCCGCGACCGCCGAGGGACTCGGAGTCGGCTGGGTCAGCTTCTACCGTGAGGATTTCCTGCGCGGACTGGTCGGTTTGCCGCATGGCCTACGGCCGGTGGCGTGGTTGTGCCTCGGCCCGGTGGGCTCCCTGCCGGCCGTTCCCGATCTGGAACGGCATGGCTGGCGCGAGCGCCTCCCGCTCGATGCCGTGCTCCACCACGACCAGTACGGGACGTCGAACCCGGGATGATTTCCGACCATCAGCCAAAATGGACGGATGCGCGGCGAGCTACTCGGCCGTTGCGACGATCTTCGTCGTGAACCCGTTCGGCATCGCACGCGCGGAGGGGATCTTGCGGTTGCCTGTCGCTGTTATCACGGGATCTTCCGGGACACGGTCGTCGTCAGGGTCACCAGTTCGCGGAGCACGTCCGCCCCGATGTCGGCGAGAGACCGGTCTTCTCCCTCGCGAATCCATTGTGTGAACGCGATCCCGAACACGGTGGCGCCCGACTCCGCCGCCAGGGTGGCCGCGAGCTCGTCGACGCCGCGCGCGCGGAGAGCGTCGGCGAGGGTCGTGGCGAGGCTGGCGAGCTTGTGCCGTTCGCGTTCCTGCAGCGCCGAGTTCTGGTCGATCACGGATTGCCGCAGGCGGGAGTAGGGGCGGCGCTCGTCCGGGAAGAAGGACGCCGCGGACCGCAGCGCGCGGGCGACGATCTCGAGCGGGGACGCGTCTGGTGGTGCGGTGCGCACGCCGGTGAGGAACTCTTCCACGAGCAGGTGCTGCCCGTGGAAGAGGACCTCGCGCTTGTCGCTGAAGTGGCGGAAGAAGGTGCGCTCGGTCAGGCCGACGGACTCCGCGATGTCCGTGGCGGTCGTCTGCTCGAACCCGCGGGTGGCGAACAGTTCGAGCGCCGCTTTCTGCAACCGCCCCGCGGCCCCTGGTTCCCAACGCGCCATGCGGTCGAGTCTAGTGATGACAGCGACTGACTTGAAGAGGTAAGGTATGTCTGTGACTGACGTCAGTCACAGACATCAACTACCTCGACCACTCGCTCCGCTCGGTCGCGGGGCATCGAAGGAACTCACCATGCGCGTTTTTGTCACTGGAGCATCCGGATGGATCGGCTCCGCCGTGGTCGACGATCTGCTCGCCGCCGACCACGAGGTCACCGGACTGGCCAGGTCCGACGCGTCCGCGGCGGCGCTTGCCGCCAAGGGCGCCCACGTCCGCCGCGGCGACCTGGACGACCTCGACGGCATCCGCGACGGCGCCGAAGCCGCCGAAGCCGTCATCCATCTCGCCAACAAGCACGACTGGTCCGACCCGGCCGCCTCGAACGCGGCCGAGCGAGCTGCCGTCCAGACCATCGGCGACGCGCTCGCCGGTACCGACCTTCCGTTCCTGCTCGCGTCGGGTGTGGCCGGCCTCACCCAGGACAAGCCCGCCACGGAGGACGACGCGTCCCCGTTCCACGGCCCGGATTCACCACGCGGCGGAAGCGAGAACCTCGCGCTGGAGTTCGTCGACCGCGGCGTGCGCACCGTGAGCCTGCGTTTCGCGCCGACCGTGCACGGCACCGGCGACCACGGGTTCATCGCGAGGATCGCCGCTGTCGCCCGCCAGAAGGGCGTCTCCGGCTACCCCGGTGACGGCACCAACCGTTGGGCCGCCGTACATCGTGTCGACGCCGGTCGCCTGGTCGCCCTCGGCCTGGAGAAGGCGGCGGCAGGCACCCGCCTGCACGCTGTCGCCGAAGAAGGCATCCCCACCCGCGAGATCGCGCAGGCCATCGGCCGCGTGTTCGACCTGCCCGTCACCTCGATCGCCGCCGACGACGTCCAGGACCACTTCGGGTGGATCGGCACCTTCTTCGCCATGAACCTCTCCGCGACCAGCACCGTCACGCAGGAAGTCCTCGGCTGGACGCCCACCGGACCGACCCTCGTCGAAGACCTCGACGCAGGCGCGTACTCGGCGCGGTGACCGGTCGCGGACAAGGAGGGCATCGATGAACGCCGACCCCGGAGTCGAGCAGGCTCGTCAGGCGTTGGGACCGGTCGGCGTCATGCTTCCGGTCACCTTCAACACCGCCGTGCCCATCGACATCCAGCGCGCGGCGGTCCGGAGTCTGGAACGCGCCGGTCACCGGGCGGCATGGACCAACGAGGTGCTCGGTGGCAAGGATGCCTTGATGCAGGTGGCCGTGCTGCTGGCGGCGACCGAGCGGATGACGTTGGGCACCGGCATCGCCAACATCTGGGCGCGGCAGCCCGAGACGATGCAGGCCGCGGCGGCGCTGCTGGCGCAGGCGTATCCGGGCCGTTTCGTGCTGGGCGTCGGGGTCGGCTACCCCCAGCAGGCAACCACGGCCGGTCGGGAGTTCGGGCGGCCCCTCGCGACGATGCGCGACTACCGGCAGCGGATGGACCGGCCCACTCGGCCACCCGCCCCGGCGCAGCCCTTCGCCCGGATCCTCGCCGCCAACGGTCCGAAGATGCTCGAACTGGCCGCGGAGATCGCCGACGGGGCGATCCCCGTCATGCAGCCGCCGGAGTTCACCGCCCGGGCCAGAAAAGTGCTCGGGCCGCGGAAGCTGGTAGTCGCCGGGCTGCGCGTGCCGCCGGAGGCCGCCGAGAACCCGGCACACGCCGTTTCCGAGGTCCGGGAACACCTGGCCGCCGGCGCGGATCACGTCATTCTCCTGACGCAGCCCGACGGCGACTTCGCCAGCGGAGTGGACCTGCTCGAGCGGCTCACGCCCGCGCTGACCGACCTTCCCGGCTTCGGCGTGTAGTACACCGGGCTCGACCCCGGTCCGCCTCGTGCGACACCAACGGGCAGCGCACGTTACCCAGCACGGTTTCGTCGGTGGCCTGCCGATGCGGAGGCGATCATGCTGGAGCTGTGTCGTCGGATGTGAGCAGTGCGGAATCGGCACTTCACCGCCGAACGGGGTTGGCCTGTGCGGCGGCGATGGACGCAGGTGTGCCGGGTCGCTTCCGGGCGTGGGAGCGGGCGGGTCTGCTGGCCGTGTTGGCCACGGATCCCGCGCTGAGCTTCCTGTCGACCGTGTCCGGGGTCACGCGCGAGACGGTGTCCGCGGCGATCGGCCTCGTGAACGAGCCCGTCTGGAACGGCGTCAAGCCGACGCTGGTGTCGGCGGAGCTCGGCGAAGCAGCTGAATCGGTGTTGCTGGCTGCGGGGTTGGTGCGGACAGTCGACCGCATCCTTGCTGTCAAACGACTTGAGGCCCCACCCATGTCGAGTGCGGGAGCACAGCCGGACACGGTCGATGCCGGTGCGGACGACACTTTCCTGCCGGTCTTGTTGGCCGGATACGAGGTGGAGGGAGTGGTCGCCGCATTCATCGGAGCGGAACATCGGCTCCCGATGATGCGGCGATTCCTAGCGCTGGAACAGGGGGCGCCGATCGCTGCCGCGGCCATGACGATCCATGGCGATATCGCGGTGCTCGGGGGTGCCTCGACGCTGCCTGCGCACCGGGGCCGAGGGGCGCAGTCGCGGTTGCTGAGGCACCGCCTCCGGACGGCTGCCGAGGCGGGCTGCGCCTTGGCCGTCGCGACCGCTCGTCCCGGCTCGGTGAGTGCGGCCAATCTCCGCAAGGCGGGGTTTCGTCTCCGCAGACGCTCGGCATGGACGAAGATCTGATCGGTTGCCCCGGCGTCGTGGTGATCGCGTGCCGACCGCACGATCCGATCGTGGGCAGGGTCGAGCGGTGACGAACCCGGCCACCGGACTTTCTTGCCGCCGCTGGAGCGGAGGCGAATTCGTTCAGGCCCGGGGACACCCGTGACGTGCGGATCGCGGAACCCGCGAAACCCGCGGAACCCGCCGAACCATCGTCACCTCGGCCACGGAATCGATTTGCCAACCGGACCTGGTCAGCGCACCACGCACATTCTCCAGGCAGGGCAGGTGCGTTTCCCACTGCGCAGCGGTCCGCGGCTCGACCGGTTCGAGGTCGAAGTCATGCGGCGTCACCTCGCACGTGTCCGTCGAAATGTCGCCGGGCTCGATCTGTTCGCCTGTAGTCACCGGAAAAGTCATGTCAGGTTCCGGGGGCTTCCGAATCGGGGAACTTCTCCACCTGCGGCGGGCGCAGGAACGGTACATCTGCTCACGGGACAACCTCCCTTGGTCGGACGATTTCGCCGATGTGGCTCGATCTCCTCGTCGGGACAAGGAATATCGCATCACGGACATCGTGGCGGTCTCAATATGAGACGATAAAACCCCTTCGACCCGACCACTGCGGTAACGTCCACCGGGACGATTTTCCAAGCCTGCCGGTGAAGGATGCTGAATGCTCCACCTCGAATACCGGACAACGGCGATCCTGGTGCGGATCCCCGCGGCGCCGCGACGAGTTCTGACCGCCGAACTACTGGACAACCTGACCGCGGCCATCGCGTATATCGGACCGGCGCAGCCCATCGTCCTCACCGGGACGGGAAGCGTTTTCCTGCCGGATCTCGACCCCGTCGACGGTCCCGCACGCGCCGCGGCGTCGGTGCGGCTGCCGCGTGTGCTGAGCGCGCTGCGCACTCATCCGCTTCCCGTCATCGCCGCCATCAACGGCGACGCGGTCGGCGCGGGCTACATCCTGGCCGAGGCGGCCGACATCCGCGTCATGTCCGCGGGAGCCATCCAGCCTTCCTCACCGACCGCCGGGCGCTACCACGTACCGGAAGCCCTCGACGCCGGCTTGATCGAGCATCGGTGCGAACCGGAGAACCTGATCGAGTTCGCCCTGAAACAGGCCGACGGCCTCCGGTACGCGCGATCGTGACAACCGCTTGGCGCGTCTTGAGATCGCGGAGGCCGAAGGAACCGGGTGCGCCCACCGTCGTCATGGCGACGGTGGGCGCGGTCCGCGGTGCCGCCCTTTCTAATAGATGTTCGACGGGCGCACCATGCCCTCCGCCAGGTCACCGACGCCGGGTGCGATGATCGCCCCCGGGTTCACCAGAACCTCCTCCACGATGGCCGTCTCGGTGGTGATCAGAAGGGCCGCGATGGACGCCGCGCTCTCCAACGCCGAGCGGGTCACCTTGAGCGGATCGACGACGCCGGCGGCGAAGAGATCGCAGTATTCGCCGGTGAGCGCATCAAACCCGGCACCATTGTCCATAATGGCCACTCGCGCCAGCACCTCGCCGCCGTCATAACCGGCGTTGGCCGCGATCCAGTGCAACGGTTCCCCGAGCGCCCGACGGACGATCTCACTCCCCTGCGACGCATCGCCGTCGAGGCCGACGGGATCCACACAACGCGCGGCCTGCGCCAGTGCCGCGCCACCGCCGGCCACGACCCCCTCCTCCAGCGCCGCCCGGGCCGCCGCCAGCGAGTCCTCGACCCTGAGCATCCGCTCCTTGAGCTCGACACTCGTCGCGGCCCCGACGCGAACGACCGCGATCCGGCCCGACAACCTGGCGATGCGCAGCCGCAGACTGTCCTGGTCGTGCTCGATCCGGGCTCGCTTGAGCTGCTGGTCCAACTGGTTGATCCGGGCCCGTACCGTCGCCTCGTCACCGGCACCGCCGATGATCGTCGTCGTCTCCTCGGTGATCGTGATGTGCTCGCAGCGACCGAGTTCCCGTTCGGTGACCTCGGTCAGCGTGACGCCGGAGTCCTCGCTGACCACTCGTCCACCGAGTGCTGCTGCGAGATCCTCCAGCTCGGCCACCCGCCGGTGACCGAAGCCGGGGGCGCGCACCACGACCGCGGCACACGTGCCATGCACGTTCCCACTGACGATCATCTGCAACGCGGGTCCGTCGACGTTCTCCGCGAGGATCACCAGCGGCCGGTCGAGGCGGCGGGCCGCCTCCACCGTGGGCATCAGCTCCTGCACCTGGCTGATCTTCTTGTTCGTCAGCAGGATGACCGGGTCGTCGTAGGCGGCCTCCATCCTTTCCCGGTCGGTCACCATGTAAGGAGAGGTGTAGCCGTGGTCGAGCTCGATCCCGTCGACCAGCTCGACACCAAGGCCGGGCTCGTCGGACTCCTCCACCTCGACCACACCTTCGCGTCCCACCGCGGCCAGGGCCTCCGCGATGACCCGCCCGATCCGTTCGTCGTCGCTCGCGGCCAGCGTGGCGATCCGCTCCAGCTCGGCCTCGCCGGCGACCTGTGTCGCCGACTTTCGCAGCCACTCGACCACGGCCTCGACGGTCTCCTCGATGCCGCGGCGCACCCGCATGGGATTCGCCCCCTCCCCGAGTGCGGCCAGGCCCTCCCGCACCATGGCCTGGGCGAGCACCGTCGCGGTGGTGGTGCCGTCGCCGACGGCCCCGTTGGTCTTCATCGCGACTTCCTTGACCAGCTGGGCGCCCATGTTGGCGAAGGGCTCGCGCAGCTGCACTTCCCGGGCGATGGTCACGCCGTCGTTGGTGATGGTCGGCGGCCCGGTCAGCTTCTCCAGCACCGCGTTGCGGCCCTTCGGCCCCAGCGTGACCTTCACCGCGTCGGCCAGCGTGTTGACGCCCAGCTCGAGCTGGCGCCGCGCCTCGACACTGAACCGCAGCTCCTTCGCCATGATTCCCACTTCCTTTCTCTGCTATGTCTGGAAACTCTGATCAGGGGATGAGGATCGCCCGGCCGCGGACCTTGCCCGCGCTCAGTTCGTCGATCGCCCGCTGGAACTCGTCCAGCCCGTACCGGGCGGTGTGCAGCTTCACCTTGCCCTGCGCGGCAAGCACCATGAGATCCTGCAGATCGGTGTACGAGCCGACGAGGTTGCCGATGAAGTTGATCTCCGTCGAGATGATGTCGATGGTCGGGACATCGATGTTTTCGCCGTAGCCGACGACGTAGTAGTTCCCGGCACGGCGCAGCATCCGCACCCCTTCGGAGGTCGACCCGCCTTCGCCGACGAAGTCGATGACCGCTTCGGCACCGTGGCCGCCGGTCAGCTCCAGCACCTCGTCCACGTGGTTCCCGTCCGCGACGACGGTGACGTCGGCGCCGACCTGCTCGGCCAGCGCGAGCGCCGCGGGATTGCGATCCACGACGACGAGCGTGGCCGAGCTCATCGCCTTCATGCACTGGATGCCGATGTGGCCGAGCCCGCCCGCGCCGATGATGACGCAGACATCGCCGGGACGCAGTACTTTGGCGGCCTTCGCGACGGCGTGCTGAGCGGTGAGGCCGGCGTCGGCGAGCGCGGCGACGTCGGCGGGCTCCAAGCTGTCGTCGAGCTTGACGCAGGAACGGGCCGAGGTGAGGACGTACTCGGCGTAACCGCCGTGGGTGTCGATTCCGGGAAAGGCCGCGTTCTCGCAGTGCACGTCGTCGCCGAGGCGGCAGGCCCGGCACAGTCCGCACGTCATCAGCGGGTGGAGGATCACCTTGTCCCCCACCGCGACGTTCGTCACCGCGTCGCCGACCGCGTGGACCCAGCCGGCGTTCTCATGCCCGATCGTGTAAGGCAAGGTGACGCCCGACTTCTCCGCCCACTGGCCCTCGAGAATGTGCAGATCGGTCCGGCACACCCCGGCGGCACCGATCCTGACCACGACGTCCAGCGGCCCGGTGATCTCGGGCTCCGCGACCTCGCGCAGTTCGAGGTTCCGGTGGTACCCGGTGACCTGTGCGGCTTTCATGATTGGCTCCTGGAGTCGGTGATGACCGGGGCGAAACCGGAAGCGGCCCCCGCCGGGTCGGTGTCGGCGTAGCGAGTGGCGAGCAGGCCCCGGCAGAAATGGGCGTTGCCCTCGATCGAAACGCGGGTGGTGGCGGCCAGTCGCAACCACAGCGCCACATCCGACTTCGCGACCGGGTTGCCGTCGTGGTCCACCATGACGAGTGCGTGTGAATGGGTGGGCAGCCCGATGGCCTCGCGCCTGCGCATCAATGCCGACTTCAGCGCGCCTTCGGGTAAATCGAACAGCTCGAGAAGCGGCAGTTCCTCGATCGTCCAGACACCGCCGACCAGCACCGACCGGCAGCAGCGTTCCATCGCCGCGAGATGAGCCTTGCGCTGGAAAGTGCGACGAAGCTCGTCGAGGCTGTCCCGCGCCTCCACGCCGAAGGTTCCGACATAACCGAGCGCCGCGGCGGTGCCAGTGTTGATCTTGTCGGAATCGTGGTGGTCGTCCAACAGAACCCGGACCCGGCCCGCGTCCGGCACCCCGGTCAGCGCGTCGTAGGCGTCGGCGACCATCAGGTAGGCGAAATTGGGGGCACAGAACGAGGTGGGCAGGCGCAGGTGCACCTCCACACCGTCGTCGTCGATGGCCACGGAACGGACGAATCCCAGCTCGGTCACCGGTTGGTCCAGCTCGGGGTCCATCACGGTCGCCAGCGCCGAGAGGATCTCGGCTGCCGGCGACCGGACTGTCCTGGTCATCACACACCCGCTCCCGGGGAAGCAGCGGCGGGAAGCCGGAACTGCCGCGGCACATCGAGGTCGTACAACGCGGCCGCGTTGAGCCCGAGAATCTTCTTCTTCTGCTCCGGGGTGATCGCGGGATACTCCGGCATGTCCCCGGGGAACTGGAAGTCGACGAATTTCTCGACGAGCCATTTCGGCGTCCACAGCGCGTAGTCGCTGCCGAAGAGGATCCTGTCCTCGCCGATCCAGTAGAGAAGTTCCCCGATGATCTGGGCGAAGTAGCGGGGCCGGGCGTGGATGAACGGCATCGCTACGGCGAGTCCACCGTAGACGTTCGGCTCCTGGGTCGCGATCCAGCAGAAGTCCTCCAGCCGCGGCAGACCGACATGTTCGACGATGAAGTTGAGGTCGAGGTAGTCGGTGGCGACCTTGTCGATGTCGGCGACATCGAACGCGTCCCGGTCCAGCGGGCGGATCGTCGGTCCCTTGTGGACGTGGATGTTCCTGATCCCGAGCTCGAGACACTCTTCGAGGTAGCGGCGCGACCACGGTTCGTCGAGGGTGTACCCGCGTGAGTCGCCGTGCCATTCAGCGGTGTAGAGCTTGACCCCCTTGAGGTTCATCCGCTCGGCATCCCGGCGCAGCTGCGCCAGGCCGGCCTCACCGTTGCGCGGGTCGTAGGCGTGGTTGTAGGTCAGCTTGTCCGGGTGCTGTCGGGTGAGGCCGAAAGCCTCCTCGGTTTGCCCGAACCCGTTCTGGTAGAAATCGCCGAGCAGCGTCGCCTGGAAGATGGCGTGGTCGACGTGGCCCTCGCCGAAGAGGTCCTTCATGAAGCGCTCGGCGCCGTAGTAGGCGTAGGTGTCGTAGTCCCAGACGGCTTCTTCGGGGCTGAGGTTCTTGTGGTAGTCGTAGAAGCAGTCGATGAACTGCTTGCCGTGCACGTTCTTGTGGTTCGACTCCCGGCCGTCCCAGATGTGGACATGTGCGTCGACGACGTAGTATTTTTCGCCATCTTTTTCGTACATCGGAGAAATCTTCACCCTTCGCTGTGCTCGTGTGCTGGGGAACGGTGGTGGCGACGCTTCCCTCGCGAAGACCCCGCCACCACGCGCGTCGGACTGTTCGGTGTTCAGCCGTGTGCGAGAAGGTCGAAACCGATGTACTCGGCAGCGTCCTCGGGGTTGGCGAAGACCAGGGTGCGGTCGTCCAGGTGCACCATGCGGCCGTAGTGGGTGGAGCTGATCTCCTCGAAGATCGACCCGTCGAACGGCTCGCCGAGCGACTCGGTCAGCTCGTCGTAGTCGAACTCCAGGAGCCTGGTGCCGTCCACCCGGATCATGGACGGGTACTCCACGAGCGAAACGCCCTCCTTCGTCCCCATCACGTCGGCGACGACCCGGCCCACCGGGGTGTTCATCAGCGTGACACCGCACATGTTCGAGGACCCGGCCTGCGAACCGAACTGCATACTGCCGCTCACTTCTCCAACTCCTTTCCTGCGTCGAGCCCGATCTCTTCGAGCAACTGAGTGAACTTCTCCTTCGTCGCACCGAGCGAGTCGGCGAACGTGCGCGTCTTTTCGGCCGGCTGTGACCAGATGGGCTGCAGGGCGTTCGCGGCGTCCAGGCACGGCGGCACCCACTTCGCGAGCCACTGGCCGAACAGCGCCTTGTTGCCGGCGCCGTGCCGCTCGTCGCGCGTGAGGAGCTGGAACAAGGACCGGGTATAGCCCAGGTCCCGGTTGTAGTCGTGTTCCCCGGTGCCGACGATGGTCGGCGTGATGTAGTCGCCGTTCTTGGCGGAGATCTGCATGACCAGCTCCGACCGGACGAGCTGACCGACCAGCTGCTCGAAGACGACGTTGGTGCCGAACAACAGCTCCGCCCAGTCCCCGACCGCAGTCAGCTCCTCGACGACCTTACGCGTGGGCTGCCACTCCTGCGCCGACTGCCACACTTCCTTGTGCAGCGAGCCGTCGAAGACATCGAGCGACTCGGACAGATCGAGGTTGAACAGTGCCAGGTCCTGGGCGAACCGCATCTTGTGCGCCGCGTTGACCGCCACCGCTGTGTTGATCATGTTCGTGGGCCCGGAGCGCTGGATCGAGGTGAACACGTGGAGCGCCATCCCGTTCTCGGCGTGCATCCAGGCGCCCAGGTTCCGGGCGATGAACTTCTGCCAGGCGGTGTTCCAGTTGCCGTAGGCGTCGGCGCGCTTGGCGTTCTCGAGGCACAGGGAAACCTGGCGCACCACCGCGGAGTTGTTGCGGAAGATGGTCTGTTCCCATTCCTCGTTGGGGTCGAGGAATGCGTGCCAGTCGGACGATTTCGCCGCTGTCCACTCCTGCGGATACCCGCCCGGCCCGGTGCCGAAGCCGTAGATCCAGCCCTGGCTCAGGTGTCGCTCGGGGTCGGGCTGCACGTCGACGGTCACGTCCTCGTACACCGTCGCCCGGAGTTTGGCCGGCTTGAAATAGTTGTAGCTCCGGCTCTTGGAGCTGGGAAACTCCAAGGCACCGGCTTCGGAGTCGGTGAACTCCACCTTCGGGAAGCTGCGCACCTTGGGCGCAGGCGTTGTGCTGCTCGCCATCTGATATCTCCTCTGATATCTCCGCTGGGTGAGTGCCGGGGATTCGGTCCTGGTCCTTCGCCGCGTTCTCGCGCCTACGTCGTCCTATTCGTCTTCACGGACCGATGTCGTGAACTTGTCGTAGAAGACCTGGTCGTCCGGTACGCCTTGCCGTGCGGCCAGCGCCAGCGCGGCGTCCACCATGGGCGGCGGTCCGCACAGGTAGACCTCGGTCCGGTGCAACTCGGGCTCCCTGGCTTCGACGACCTCGGTGACCATTCCCGCCTCGGCGGTGATCCCGAGTTCGTCGATGCCGTCGCAGGACTCCGAGAGAGCGACCACGAATTCGAAGTCCAGGAGCGCTGCACCGATCGCGCGGATCTCGTCGAGGTAGAAAAGGTCCGCGGGCGTGCGGGCGCCATAGTAGAAACGGACCCGGCGCGGATCGCCGGTCTCGCTGAGCTGGCGCAGCAGCCCGAGCACGGGCGCCATGCCCGCGCCGCCCGCCATCAGCACCAGCGGCAGCACGTGCCCGTTCTTGAGGGTGAAGTTGCCGTACGGTCCGGTCAGGTCGATCGTGTCGCCGATCTCGATGCCCTCCTCCAGCAGCGAGGAGAATCTGCCACCCGGGTACTTCTTGATGACGAACTCGATGTGGTCCGTTGTGGACGGTGTCGTCGCCATCGAGAAGGATCGGTGCTCGTCGGTACCCGGAATGGTCAGGTCGGCATACTGACCGGGCTTGAACACATACGCGGGCGGGTCGAGGGGTTTCAGCTTGAGGCCCACGATGTCGCGCGTGTGCGGGACGATCTCCAGGACCTCGGTCCTGATCTCCTGCAACGGGGCGGAGTTGAGCAGCTCGTCTTCGTCGAAGTTCAGCAACTCGATCGTGCAGTCGCTGAAGGCATGCGCCCGGCACAGCAGCACGTAGCCCTCCTCGACCTCGGCGTCGTTACAGGCGAACGTCGAGTAGCGCTCCATCTGGATCTCGCCGTCCAGGACATAGGACTTGCACGCCGAGCACTGGCCCTCACGGCAGCCGTGCATGAGGTGGATGCCCTGCCGGAACGCGGCGTCGAGGATCTTCTCGTCCTCGTGGACCTCCATCTCGATGTCGACCGGTTCGAAGGAGATGCGATGCTTGTCGGCCATGGGTGTGTCTCGATTCTCGGGTCGGCGTCCGGTGCGCGAACGCCATCGGCCCAGCACAAGGGATACGAGGGAGGCGGCCGGCGGGGGCCGTCGGCGACCCGGTGCGGGTCGGTGGCCGCCTCCCGCCGGCCGCTGGTCGTCAGGCCGTCAGGCGGCGGTGACGTTGGGGTTGGCGCGGTACGCCGCGACCCAATCCTCGCGTTCCTGATCGGTCATCTGGTTGAGGGTCACGTTCGGACTGGCGAACCGGATGCCGCGAAGGTCATCGAGCTTCCACAGCTTCTTCGGGTCGTCCAGGTCCAGATGTGGCTGCGGGATGAGGGTCCTGCCGTCGTCGCGGACGTAGCCCAGATCCTTGACGATGTCGGCGAGATCCCGGTCGTGGTGCAGCGTTTCCCACTCGCGTTGCCCGGTGAGGCGGCCCATGTTGGGGGTCTCCCGGCCTTCGTACTCCGGGCGGAAGGCGACCTTGTCGGTCCAGGCGCAGGTCTCCGAACAGTAGGTGCGCCACTGGTCGTCGACCTTGTCGACCACCAGGTCCTCACGGACGAGACACGGCACCATGCACGTCCAGCAGCGGTGCGGGTACTCGTACCCGACCTCCTCGAACGCGATCGGCTTGTTCCGGCCCGGGTACCGCAGCCGGTTGTAGGTCTCCCACCACTTGCCGAACTGGTTGTACCAGCCCGGGTACTTCTCCTCGAACCATTCGAAGTCGGCGTCGGTCATGCCGTCGATCCGCCAGTAGTTCACCGGCCAGCCGGTGGCGAAGAACTGCGCCACCCGGTGCACGTAGAACTTGTCGGTGATGCGTTTCCACGCCTCCTCGACCAGGTCGTGCGGGATCACCAGCCCGTACTTCTCCAGCGGCAGCAGGTAGCTGCGGTAATAGTCGTCGTAAATCCAGCGGCGCCACATTTCGGCATAGGACTCGCGGTTCTTGCGGCGGTCCTTGGTGCCGTACTCGATGAAGGTGCCGATGGCGGCATCCACCACGCAGTGGTTGTTCCACCACGCGTACCGCAGGTCGCGTTCCAGCAGCGGCCGGTTCCGTTCGTCGGCCAGGGCCATCAGCAGGATCGAGTAGCCGTTGCTGATGTGCCGGGACTCGTCGGACTGCACCGAGTGGAAGACGGTGGGCAGCAGGTAGTCGCCGTTGGCGGCCGCCTCGTCGGGCATCGCGACGAACAGCGTGTTGGTGAACGCCGTCTCCGCGACGACCGTCAGGTAGATGTTGGCGGCGGTGATCGCGTCTCCGGTGATGAACCCCTCACCGAACTGGCGGCCGATGGTGCCCGCGTAGTTGTTCGCGAACGCCTTCTCCGTGATGTCGAACCCGGCCGGGTCGATGTAGTTGTTCATGTACAGCTTCTTGAGGTTCATCTGGATCGTCGAGTGACGAACCTCGTCGATCATCTGCACCGCGAGTCCGTTGTGGATCTCCGGGTTCGGCACGGCGTCGATCGCCATCGGCATCGCCCGCGCCGCGGAGATCTCGGGGAACGGGATGATGGACAGGAACAGCTTCTGCCATTCCAGCCAGCGCTGCTGCACCTGCCGGAACATGTTGCCCCGGATCGCGCCGTCCATCGCGCCGAAGACCCGGTTGTCCTTCTCCTCCTCCATCGGGAAGTAGGACCGCATGATCTGCTTGAGCGGGTCCTTTTTGGGCGCTTTCTCGAACGTGTAGTCCGTTCCGAAACGGGTTGCCGGCGTGGCGAACGTCGGCTCCCACGAAAGCTCCGTGATCTTGTTGTGTGCCTTGGTGAGACTCTGCCTGCTCAATTCAGCCTCCCTGGAACCGGGTCTCGCGGGCCCGGCGGTCGTCACTGACGGAGGAGAGTGTGTTGCGCGACACCCGTACGTTCTGTCTCAATGTGAGACTCAGAAGTCCGCGGTGTCCCGTCAGGATTGCTCCAGCGGGCAGCCCGGCACGGTGGCCCGGCGCCGAAAAGGTCAAAGGAGACGGTGGTGGCGACGCACGGAGAACGGTCATATTCGCAGGTCAGCGTCCTGCGGGAGCAGTTCCTCGCACGGCCGCTGCCGGAGTTCGCGGGCGTGCGGGAGATCATCTCCGCCTCCTGGCGACGCGCGCTCGAACACCGGGTCGACGCCGACGAGCCGGAGCCCATCTTCGTTGCCGACCACGTTGAAGAGAGCCTCCTGATACGCAGCGCGACGCCGATCTTGGCGGACCTGTCCACCGAACTGGGCGGCCACCCCGTCGCCGTGCTGCTCACCGATGCGGACGGCATGGTGCTGAGCCGGTCCACCGCGGACCGTGCCATCAGCTCCGGCCTGGACAGAATCTCACTCGCGCCCGGCTACAGCTACGCCGAGAAGTCCATCGGCACCAACGGGATCGGCACGACACTCGAGTGTCAGGAACCAGTACTCGTTTCGGGATTCGAGCACTTCAATGGCCGCCTTGCGGACTTCGAGTGCGCCGGGGCGCCGATCCACCACCCCGTCCGCGGTCACCTGGTCGGCGTTTTGGACCTGACGTCCTGGACCGGCACTCCCGGTCCGTTGCTCCTGACGCTGGCGCGCCGGACCGCCAAGCAGATCGAGGAAGCCATGCTCGCCGGCACCGGCGCCCGCGAACTGGCCCTGTTCCGCGAATACCTCGCTTCGTGTCAGCGGGGCTCGGGCGCGATCCTGGCCGTGAACGAAGACGTTGTGATGGTCAACGGTCACGCTCAGGAGCTTTACGATGTGACCGATCGAGCCGCTCTCATCACCCACAGTGCCGACGTCGCAGGATCGCCCAAACCTGCCACCGTCCTGGCCGATCTGCCCTCCGGCGTGGTGGCCCGGCTGGAGTACCGGCCGGTGTACAGCGGCTCGGTCCTCGCGGGCGGAGTGTTCCGTGTGAAGGATCAGTCCGTCCCTCGGCGCGCGCCCGGGCACGCGGATCTGCTCCTGCCCGGGGTGGTCGGCACCAGCGCGGTCTGGCGACAGACCTGTGCGGCGGCGGAGGCGAGCTTCGCCGGCGGAAACTGGCTGGTGTTGAGCGGCGAACGCGGCACCGGCAAGGCGGCACTGGCACAGGCCGTCGCCCGTCGCCACGCGCCGTCCGGGCAACTGCTGGTACGGGACTGCGATGGCGTGGACGACTACGAGGCATGGGCGGGTGCCCTGGCCGACCAGGTGGCCGGCGGAAGCTCGCCGACGGTGGTCCTGCGGCATGCCGACCGGCTCGGCACCGAAGGCGTGCAGTGCCTCACCGACCTGTTCACGACCTGGCAGGCGGCCCCCGTCGAGCAGGCGCCGGCCTGGGTCGCCGTCACGCTCAGCGACGCGCCGTGCGACGCGGAAGCAGCCGGCTGGTTGTTGCCGTTCTTCACGCACACCGTCGAGGTGCCGCCGCTGCGCCACCGGATCGAGGACCTGCACCGCCTGGTGCCGCACCTGCTGGCCCGACACGCGAAAGGCCGAGACCTGGCGCCGTCGGCCGCGTGCCTGCGCCAGCTCATGCGGCTGCCCTGGACGGGGAACGTCCGTCAGCTGGACCGGGTACTCGCCGAGTTTCCGCGACGACACCGGTCGGGCCCGATCGAAGTCACCGATCTCCCGGCGGAATGCCGGACCATCACACGGCGCCAGCTCACCCAGCTGGAATCGATCGAACGTGACGCCATCGTCCGCAGCCTCGCGGCCAACCACGGCAACAAGGAACGGGCAGCAGTCGACCTCGGCATGTCACGTGCCACCATCTACCGCAAGATCCGTGCCTTCGGCATCGTTTCGAGTCACTGAGCACGGCGGATCGGAATCCGGACGAACGCTGCCACGACACGCGGCATGACGATCGCCCAGAGAATTCGATCCACCCTGGGCGCGAATGAAGGCCAACATCTTCACCGGGAAATGGTCGCGGTAGTCCGCTCCCAAACTTCCCTTGCCGCCGGAAACATGCGGGAAGCGCTTTCAGCATTCTGCTCGGCAGTTTTCCCGACGGGTCGGGACGACCTCGGCTCCACCGTTTCGCTCAGGCCCGGGCACCGCCGTCGACCGGCAGAACGGCGCCGGTGACGAAGGACGCGCGGTCACTGAGCAGCCAGGCCGCCGCTTGGGCGATCTCGTCCGGATTCGCGGCTCGGCGCAGGGGCGTTGCCGCGACGAGCCGCTCCTGCAGGTCGGGCGTGTGCTGTTCCCAGGTGCGGATCATCTCGGTGAGCGTGTTGCCGGGCGCGATCGCGTTCACGCGGATGTCCTCGGGTCCGTAGGTGATCGCCGCCGACTCGGTGAGGCTGTTGACGGCCCGCTTCATGGCGCCGTAGGCGGGCAGCACGGGGTTGCCGCGCAGGCTGCCGACGCTGGAGTTGTTCACGATCGCCCCGGCACCCGCCGTGGCACGGATGGCGTCGACCTCGGCCGCCATCGCCAGCCAGGTCCCGCGGAAGTTCACCGCATAGAGGTGATCGAGGTCGGCCTGGGGCGCTTGGTCGATCGGCAGCGGCGAGGTGATGGCAGCGCCGTTGTTGAACGCGATGTCGAGCCGGCCGAACAGCTGGACCGCGCGGTCGACGGCGGCCCGCACAGCGGCCGGTTCGGCCAGGTCGCACACGACGTGGTCGGCGGTCCCACCGGCCGCCCGGATCTCGTCCACGACGGCCTTGAGCTGGGACTCGGTGCGGGCCGAGAGCAGGACCGTGGCCCCCTCGCGAGCGAACAGGCGGGCCGCGGCCGCCCCGATACCGCGGCCCGCGCCCGTGATGAAGGCGACCTTGCCGGCCAACAGACCGACCGCGGGTTCAGTGGGTTCAGCGGAGGGAGTCGATGTGGTAGTCACGCCGTCGAGCCTGCGCCGCGCGCACGGGGTCAGCCAGGCACCGGCAGTACCTGGCTGCCTCGTAGGATCCGCGCATACTGAGGGCGTGGACAGATCCGGTCTCGGCGCATTCCTGCGCGGCAGGCGTGAGCGCATCACGCCCGCGGATGTCGGTCTACCCCCTGGACGACGTCGGCGAACGCCGGGCCTGCGCCGGGAGGAGGTAGCACAGCTCACGTTCATCTCCACCGAGTACTACACCCGCCTGGAGCAGGCACGTGGTCCCCGCCCTTCGCGCGAGGTGTTGACCGGCCTGGCACGGGCATTGCGCCTGTCCGACGCCGAACGCGACCACCTTCATCACCTGGCCGGAGTGCCACCGGGCCCGCCGCCGGGGCCGTCGCGGGAGGTGCGGCCCAGCATCCTGGACCTGGTGCGGCGCTTGCCGCTCGCCGCCGCCACGGTCAACTCGGCGATCCACGAGGTGCTCGCCTGGAACGACCTGGCGGCCGCCCTCATGGAGGACTTTTCGGCCGTGCCACGCCGTGACCGGAACCTCGCACGGCGCGTGTTCCTCGGGCCCCACTCCGACGGGCACCGGCTGTATGGATTGTCGGACGTCGAGGAGTTCGCGCGGTCGGTGGCCGTCAGCCTGCGCTCCGCCGTCGCCAGATACCCCGGCTCGCCCGAGGTGACCGGGTTGGTGGATGAGCTGCTCGCCGGGAGCGACGAGTTCGCCGGGCTGTGGAAGTCCGGGGAGGTCGGCGCCGCCCGAACCCTGCGCAAGACCTTCCGGCACCCGTCGGTCGGTCCGGTCACCGTCAACTGCGACGTGCTCGACATCGCCGACCGCGACCAGCATGTCGTCATCTACACCGCCGACCCGGGCTCATCGTCCGAGGAGGCGCTGCGGATGCTCGCGGTCATCGGCACCCAACGCATGGAAGTCGGCGGCTGATCGCGACAACACAGATTTCGCGGGCACCGGCGGTTAACTGGCGGGTCACCACACCGCGGAGTACGCTGTTCATCGCCGCACAGGGCAAGAATATTGAGGTTTCCTATTTGAAATTGAGTTGAGGTAGCATCATGGCTATCGACTTCACACTTACCGAAAAGCAACGAGAGCTTCAGTTGTCCGCTCGCTCTTTCGCCCGGGACCAGCTCGCTCCGATAACGGACCGGGTCGACGCGGAACCGGATCCGCTGAAAGGTTTCCAGCTGACGAAGGAGGCCTATGCGGAGGCGGTCCGGGCCGGAATCGCATTCTCGATGCTGCCTTCGGAATACGGCGGCGGCGGGCTTTCCAATGTGGATTTCGTGCTCGCCGCCGAGGAGATCCAGGCCGTCGACCCCGGATTCGGCACGACCGTGCTGGTGAACGGACTCGGATTGATGCCGGTCTGGTACTACGGAACCGAGGAACAGAAGAAACGGTTCATCGGCGGCGCGACCGCGGACAAGAGTGGGGAGTTCATCGTCGGCTACGCGGCCAGCGAACCGCCGGGCACGCCCGGTGGCACCGCGAACTTCGACGCGCCCGCGATCGACGGCGCCGGTATGCACGTCACCGCGCGACTCGACGGCGACGAATACGTCATCAACGGCCGCAAGTACTGGCCGTGCAATGTCGGCGGCTGGGACAACAAGGGAGCCAACCTGAACCTGGTGATCGTGCGCACCGATCCCGACGCCGGCGGGACCTCGGGACTGTCCGCGATCGTGATCGAGCGCGGTACGCCGGGCATCACCTACAACTCGATCAGCACCTCGGCGCAGCGCAGCGCACCCAACTGCGAGATCATTTTCGACAACGCGCGCGTCCCGGCGGGCAATCTGATCGAGGGCACCCGGGGAAACGGCGACCTGGTGATCAACCGCAACTTCGCGTGGTCCGGTCCGGTCGCCGGCATCGGGGCGGTGGCGGTCGCGAGGTCCGCGTACGAGGATGCTCTGCGGTGGGCCAAGACCTACACGGCAGGCGGGCCGAAACCGATCATCAACTACCAATACCCGGGCTACGTTCTCGGCGATGTCGCGTCGAAGATCGAGGCCGCCAGGTACTACTGCTGGAAGTGCGCGCACTACCTGGACCGGCACGGCTACCACGGCGAAATGCTCGGGGCGATGTGCAAGGTGCACTGCACGGAAATGCTCTTCGACTGCGTCTACAAATGCCTGCAGGTCGTCGGGGTCAATTCGGTCGACAAGAAGAACCGGTTCGACCGCTACCTGCGGGAAGCGGCCCTCCTGCCGCTTTACGACGCCGGGAACTTCGGTATGCAGCGGCGCCGGATCCACGGCGTCCTGGCCGACGAAACCTTCGACCCGCGGGCGTTCATGGACGACGAGCCGGTCGAGTTCACCAAGGACATGGAAGGCATCGACACGATTCCGGGTCCGCGGGCGGACGAACCGACGATTCCCGCTCCCGCGGCCGCGGAGCCGGAATTCGTCCGGCACTGAGTTGCCGAGTCCGGCTCTCCGAGGTGGCTCCGGCGCGACAGCGCACGGAGCCACCCGACGCCCGACCAGATCCGTTCCGGCCGACCGGCTCACACTGTGCCGGCGGAGGGAATCAACCGTGGCCGCCGGACGCTGGGAGGTTCCGTGAAGAAGATTGGATTCCTCTCGTTCGGCCACTGGTCGTCGAGTGCGCACTCCGAGACCCGGTCCGCCGCCGACTTCCTGCACCAGTCCATCGACCTGGCGGTCGCCGCCGAGGAGCTGGGCGCCGACGGCGCGTACTTCCGTGTACACCACTTCGCGCGCCAGGCGGCCAGCCCGTTCCCGCTGCTCTCGGCGATCGGGACACGCACCTCGAAGATCGAGATCGGCACCGGTGTGATCGACATGCGCTACGAAAACCCGCTGTACATGGCCGAGGACGCCGGAGCCGCCGATCTCATCTCGGGTGGCCGCCTCCAGCTCGGCATCAGCCGGGGCTCCCCCGAGCAGGTGATCGACGGCTGGCGTTACTTCGGTTTCGTCCCCGAGGAGGGCGAAACCGACGCGGACATGGCCCGCCGGCACACCGAGGTCTTCCTCAAGGTGATCGAGGGCGAGGGCTTCGCGCAGCCGAACCCGCGGCCGATGTTCGCCAACCCGCCGGGCCTGTTGCGGATCGAGCCGCACTCCGCGGGGCTGCGCGAGCGTATCTGGTGGGGCTCCGGCTCGGATGCGACCGGTGTCTGGGCCGCGCGGCAGGGGATGAACCTGCAGAGTTCCACGCTGAAAAACGACGAAACCGGCGAACCCCTGCACGTCCAGCAGCGCAAACAGATCGAGGCCTACCGCGAGGCATGGCAGGAGGCGGGCCACGCGCGAGAGCCACGGGTATCGGTCAGCCGCAGCATCTTCGCCCTGACCAGCGACGTGGACCGGGCCTACTTCGGCCGCGACCGCGACTCGCGGGACCAGATCGGCATGATCGACGCCACCACCAGGGCGATCTTCGGACGCTCGTATGCCGCCGAACCGGACGTACTGATCAAGCAGCTCAAGGAAGACGAAGCCATCCAGGCCGCGGACACCCTGCTGCTGACCGTCCCGAACCAACTCGGCGTCGACTACAACGCCCATGTACTGGAGAGCATCCTGACCCACGTGGCGCCGGAACTCGGCTGGCGCTGAACACACCACGACGGGCTGGGCGAGCACCATCTGGTGGCCGGGCCTCGGACGCGGGCTCGGTGATCAGTCCCGAGCCCGCGTCCGGCCGGTCCGTGTCACCCGTGGGCCCGCGATGACGTCGACAACGCCGAACGCCGTCGCTATGGTCCAGTTATGGGCCGGGTGAACGACGTCGGTGGGCAGACAGGTTTCGGCGAGGTCACGAAAGAGGATGACGAGCCCGCCTTCCACAAGGACTGGGAGGCACGGGTTTTCGCGCTCAACACCGCACTGATTCGGCGCGGGGTCTACAACCTCGACGAATTCCGTGACGCCGTGGAGCGGATGCCGCCATCCCAGTACCTCTCCACTTCCTATTACGAGCGGTGGCTCTTCGCGATCGAGACACTGACCGAGCGCGCGGCGGACCCCGGCCATGAGTAACGCGTCGTCCGCCCGCTTCGCTCCCGGCGACCGGGTGCGCGTGTACAACACCGATCCTGTCCACCACACGCGGGCGCCGCGTTACGTGCGTGGGCATCAGGGTGTGGTGGTCGAGTCGCAGGGGGCGTGGCCGCTGGCTGACGACCGTGCCCGCGGACTCCCCCATCCCCGGGTCGAGCCGGTCTACACGGTGCTGTTCTCCGCGCATGACCTGTGGGGCTCCGGAGCACACTCGGTGACCGTGGACCTGTGGCAGTCCTACCTGGAAGCGGTGACAGAGGTATGAGTGAGAGCCATGCGAGCACCCCGGTCGCGGCGCGGGTGCGCCGACTGGAGGAGCGCCTGATCGAGGCCGGCCTGGTGAGCGACACGGAACTCGACCAGATCCTGGCCGGGTATCTCGCCGGCGCCGCACCGCTGAACGGGGCGCGGATCGTGGCGCGGGCGTGGACCGACGACGAGTTCCGGTCCCGGTTACTGGCCGACGCCAACGCCGCGATCCCCGAACTGGGCCTGTCGATGCGGAGTGGACTCCAGGAACAACGGCTCAAGGTCGTGGCCAACACACCGCGACGACACAACGTCATCGTCTGCACCCTCTGCTCGTGCTATCCGATCGGCCTGCTGGGACCATCGCCGTCCTGGTACAAAAGTGAGGCCTACCGGTCACGCGTAGTGCGAGAACCCCGTGCGCTGCTGGACGATTTCGGGCTGGCCCTGCCCGACGACGTCGAGATCACCGTATGGGACTCCAGCGCCGAAAGCCGCTACCTCGTCCTGCCGCTGCGGCCGGCCGGTACCGCAGGGCTGACGGAGGAGGAACTGGTGCCCCTGGTCACGCGGGAGGGACTGATCGGTACCGCGGCCGTGTGAACACCGGCATCATGCAGCCGACGGCGAAGGGATTCC